>CALDTL010000166.1 GCA_937923965.1 uncultured Caulobacterales bacterium | reverse complement strand
CGCACGATTGTCCTGCGTGACAAAGGGTGGCTGCAAGGAAAAAAGAAGGACGACATGAAACGCGTCGGCCTCGTTGATCCGGTGTTTGAGAAAATTTTCGAGGCGTACGGAACGGACCAAGTTGAAGCACGCTACCTCCTGACGCCAACATTCATGCAGCGCCTTGTCGATCTTGAACAGTCGGTGGACGGGAAGAATATCCGCTTTGGATTCGACGGTGGAAATCTATTTATCGCCGTCGAAACTGGCAATCGTTATGAGCCGGGCAGTATGTTTAAACCTCTGACAGAAGCTGAGCGGACGCAAACAATATTAGATGAAATTGGCGCGATCTTTGATGTCATTGACGGGGTGATGGAGCGCCCTGCGAGACGCTGACAGCCCAAGTCAGTCAATAAAGCCGGATCAAAGCTCATCTGCGTCCAAAAATACGCCTTGAGATATCCGGCGATATCTCGCGAGTTGCTCCGGATGTTTCCAATATAGACATGTCTTGTTGATCAAGCTTTTCTCAAGGTTGGAATAATCGCCATTTGAAACCGCAATTCTGACCATACATGAAATAACATCCAATTTATGCGGCATGGATTTAATCGGTGCGAGAGTTTGGTACAGAAACTTATCAAATGACGCGCTCTCTATCACGTCCTCCAAAACAGGTCTGTTAAGTTCAAACCAATCATGGTTCATATGCCGTGTGATACAGAGGCTTGGATCAATAACAACGCGGAGCTCATTAACAGCATCGTGAAAGATATCGGTTTCTTCTCGCAAGGTTTTCCCATTGGCAACGATTACAAGACCCAATAATCTCAGAACATATTTCCAGTCTGAGGGAGGAAAGGGCACCGCGGATTTCGCATAAACATCCGTCGCTCTCTCGTAAATATCAGCAGCTTTTGAGTTTTTCAGTAGCATTCAAAGCCCTTACAAATCCGCGCCGACACGCCTTAGTCTAATATCAAGCCTATTGAGTCGCAATGATTGAAATCATTAAATATTTCGGCATGATTATCGGCTGCAATAAAGTTGGTTAATGGAAATTAACCTATTGGAGCTTTTAAATATTTATTATAATTGATTGATTTTAAATAATTTTTTTAAAATTTACGACGCGTCTGTCTCCAGTTTTTGGCTTTGACTATACGCCTTTGTCGTAAACCCTGCAGGTATTGTTCATGTTCCATGGACCACTCAAATATCGGTGCTTCATTTATCAGCTAATGTTAAAGGCGCACCAAATTTGACAAAAGCCAGACAACCTCCGCGTCACCTTGCGGCAGGCTTGCTACTTAAACAACAAACCCGCGTGTTTAAGTGATAACTGTCAAATGTGACACTCCGCGCTCTAGGGAGCGCTGAGATATCACAACTTTAAAAGGCCGGAGTCACACCAGCTCCGGCCTTTATTTTCTCAAAATTTCGACACACCGATAGTCTCTATTTCATTTTTCCTTTGCGTATCGAGAGGTCTGCAAATCGGGCTTTTTCTTCATTGCTGCGTAGGCGGTTTTTCTCTTTGAGGGAGCGATAAATGCCCCATTTGGGCCGGGAGAAATCAGATTCATGTTCACCTCGCCACATATCAATATCATTGTCTTGGAAATCCACGAGCATTTTGCCAGTCTCTATATTTTTGGCTTGGAATATAAGCTGTCCATTATCCTCATAGGTCGTCTGGACAAAAAATTCGATCCACTGCCCGGCGAAACGCGACATGTCTTCTTCCACTAAAACCTCGTGTTTCAGCCGTTTCCCTTGGACGTCCAGACTGGGACTATGACGAAGTTGAAACCAGTTGCCATCTTCGCCTTTGTCGACCGCGGAAATCGTAAGGACAGGATATTTGTCACTATCCATTGGCGTCGGGATTTTTTTATTTTTGGCTTTGATTTGGAAGAAATGGGTAAAGTTTTTAGAGAATTCGAAGGTATCGTCAATCTTGAACGCCCAACGATATTGTAGGGTGTCGCCTCTAAAACCTTTCAGGCTTTTGCGAGATTTATCATAGGCCTTAATTTCATTGCGTTGGCGGTCAATCAAATCCTTGTCTCGGTCTTTGTCTAAATCGCGGTGAGAGAGGAAGACAAAATGCGGCCCGACGATCGGGTCTATGTCTTCTATTATATGGGCGGCCCCCGGATGGTTCGAGGGGTAAAGGTCGGGGGACTCAATGGCCCTATCTCCAAAAACCTGTCGGATTAGAGTATAGCTATCCAGCCCTTCATTCGGCCCGTCTGCGACGAGCTTATGGTGGTGTGTTTCCGTAAAGATTTGGGCACAAGAGGAACTCGCCAAACTAAACGGTGCGATGAGGCTCAGAAGAAGGCTGGGAAGATGTTTCATATCTCGACCTAAGGCCCTTCGAGTAAAACTGTCAATTAGGGTTCACGGCTATCTGCGCGCGGCAACAGCTATGCTGGAGTAAACAAAGACTCAAAAGTCAAATTCCCCAACGACAGGTACGTGGTCAGACGGTTTCACGCCTTCGCGGGTCATTTTGTGAATGGCGATGCCTTGCGCGCGGTCAATGGCTTGCGGGGAACAGAGGAGGTGGTCAATCCGAATGCCAAGATTATTTTGCCATGCGCCGCCTTGGTAATCCCAAAACGTATATTCGCCGTCCTTACCGTCGAACTGATCAAAGAGGTCATAAAGCCCAATGTGTTTCAACGCGTGAAAGTCGTCCAGCGTTTCCTGCCGGAACAACGCATCGCCCCACCAGCCTTTCGGGTCATGCGTATCGCCGGGTCGCGGAATCACGTTGTAATCGCCCGCTAGCACCAAAGGCTCCTCATAGGTCAAAAGCGCTTCGGCATGGGCGCGGAGGCGTTTCAGCCAGTCCAATTTATAGGTATATTTCGGGCTCGCCATTGGGTCCTCCAAGACGGGGTTTCCGTTTGGAAGATAGATCGAGGCCACACGCACCGCCCCGCGCTGTGTTGACACTACCGCTTCGATATAGCGTGATTGCTCGTCGCTCTCGTCTCCGGGCAGGCCGCGGCGCACGTCCTCGAGGGGGAGCTTAGAGAGCAGCGCGACGCCATTATAGCTCTTTTGGCCGTGGGTCTCGACGTGATACCCGAGCGCTTCAATCTCGAGACGCGGAAAACCATCATCGACGGTTTTGATCTCCTGCAAGCAGGCGACATCGGGTTGCTCCGCTTCTAGCCACGCGGTCACAGCATGAAGCCGGGCTTTGATTGAGTTCACATTCCAGGTTGCGATTTTCATGCGTTTGCCAATGCTTGGATAATTTTTAAAATAATAAAGGCGCCGATAATCCACATCCAGACATTGCCCGAGCTCTTGGATTCTACTTGCGGGATTGGAACTGGATCGGCTCCGCGTTTATGGATTTGCATTCGGCGCGCTAACCATTCGACTTGCTGACCTCTATGGTAGCCTTGTGTGTTGACTTGATCCCAGCTCATCGTTTTGAAAAGGGACGCTGCGATGGACGGGGATAGTTTCTGATAGAGTTTCTCTGGGGTGTCGTAATGCGGGTTATCATAATCATGATAGCCGTGAAAATGCAGAATTGCGTCCATGAGTAAATGCTCGAAATCCACATAGTCATCTATATCGAGCTGCCGGGCTGCGCGGAATAACTGGTTCCAGTTTTCGCGGTCATTATAGTTTTTTGGGTCACTCAAGAGCGTTTCTAGCGCCTCCGTTAGGGGGGGTGCTTTTGGGGCTTCCGGCTCTTGATATATGACCGGTGCGTCCAAACTCGGCGAAGGTCCAATAGAATAGCTTGAGTCTTCCGTAGGTGCCTCTTCCGGATCCGCAGGTAGCATATCCTGATAGGTCAGGCTGGGTTCCCCACTCGGAGCTGGCTCTATTTCGAGGGCAGGTTCCGTGCTCGGCTCTCCAATCGGCTCGGCAATCATTTGCTGAGCGTCCCATGTCGCCTGTTCTGCTTGCCGTGCAATAATTCTCAGGGCGATATCATGAGCGTCCCGCAATTGCATGAAGCCGTCGGGGTCGTCCTCGGGCCGCGTGACTTTTAGTTTTTTGGAATAGGCAATCTTTACAGCCTTGCGATCCGCAGGCGGCGCGTCCAGTCCTAAGACTTCATAATATTGTTGATGCACCGGCATGACCTAAAAAACATCCATGCGGTCGAGGTCGTCTAAAAACTCAGTGACAGCGGTGCGTGCTAGCTTAATGTCTGTCGTATTTTGTTTAGATAAGGTTGCTTCGAATTGAACGAGATTATTTTCAATGGCCGTCCGAATATCGCCCAGGTGATTCTCATAAGCGGCTTTGAGGCGGTTAATAATGGCGGCATTTTCGGCAACATCGCGCGGATGGATTTTTAGCTTTTCTAGCTCCTTAAGGCGTTTTGCGATTTCGGCTTGGCTTAGGCTACCCGGGTTGCCTTCCAGTATAAGCTGTTTGGTGTCGCCAGTCGCCAGAACCGTGACGAGGACTTCCAAGACGCCAGAGACATCATAGGTGAAGCGAACTTCGAAATTCTGTGTTTTGCCTTTTTCCTTGGGCACTTTCATATTGATCTCGCCCAACGGGACATTGTCCTCGACGCGCGGGCTTTCGCCTTGAAAAATTCTGAGCTGCACTTCGGATTGGTTATCATGTAGCGTCGAATAAGGCTCGACGCGGGAGGCCGGAATGACCGTGTTGCGTTCAATAATTGGCTGGAAATACCCAGCCTCATATTGATTAGGCCCGATTTGCTTGGCGACTTCAGTGCCCAGGGTGAAGGGGCAGACATCGGTCATCACAATATCTTCCAGCGCTTCATGCCGGTCCAGAAGTCCAGATTGAACGCCCGTACCCAACGCGATGACCTCGTCAGGATCAAGGCTGTGTTCTGGAAATTTCTTGAGAAGCTTTGTGACCATCGCGCGGATTACCGGCATGCGTGTCGCGCCGCCGACCAATATAATACGTTCTATGTCGGCGCTTTTCAGGCCCGCATCAGAGATAGCGCGCTGCAAGGGCATGCGCATCCGCGAGATAAGTTTCTGCGTCAGCTCTTCAAACATATCACGATTCAGCGTAAGCGATTCTTCGGTCTTGCCATTAAGATATTTGACGGTCACATCAGGTTTTTCAGACAGCGCAAGTTTGGCTTTATTCGCCAGATCGCGTAAGCGGCCTAAATCTGTCGACTTCATTTTCTCCCGCGTCAGGCCAAGTTGTTCAATGAAGTGATTTTCAACGGCTGTTGTAAAGTCTTCTCCTCCCAAAAAGGCATCGCCCGCGCTGGAGCGAACTTCCATTACGCCATCAAATATTTCCAAAATAGAAACGTCAAAGGTGCCGCCCCCGAGGTCGATAACGAGGAATGTATTTTCATCTTCTTTGGTAGACAGCCCATAGGCGAGGGCGGCTGCGGTCGGTTCATTTATGAGTCGCTCAACCTTAAGACCTGCCATTTTGCCGGCCGCATAGGTGGCCTTGCGCTGAATATCATTGAAATAGGCCGGGACGGAAATGATCGCGCGGTCGACGGTCTGGCCGAGATGGGCTTCGGCGTCGTCTTTGAGCGAGCGCAGCACCAGCGCGGAAAGATCTTCGGCCTTATAGTGTTTTTTGCCGAGGCTGTGCGTTTTAGCCGTTCCCATAGCGCGTTTGAACCGCGCCACGGTCTTGTCCGGATGGGTGATAAGGCGGTGCTTGGCCGCCTCGCCAACCAGAACCTCTCCCTTATCTGAAATTCCGACGACCGACGGCGTTAAAAACGTGCCGCTGCTGTTGCGAATAAGCTCAGGTCCGTCATCTGTAAAAACCGAGACAAGGGAATTTGTTGTGCCAAGGTCGATTCCGACAAGAGCCATAACAGCACCT
>CALDTL010000165.1 GCA_937923965.1 uncultured Caulobacterales bacterium | reverse complement strand
AAAGTCGTCAAAGACCGGCTCGCGGAATTAGAAAATGAAGTCGAAGGCACAGTGCTCTAGGCGCTGCGCGGCACACCTAACTGTCACCTTACGCAAAGACGGCAGATCGCAACCCATTTCGGCCACGCATTATTGATTGCGGTCACATACTATTGTCATCCCGGCCTTGAGCCGGGGTCATCTGAATGCGCACCAAGCCGCATTGACAGCGAAACACGTTGTCCTCTCTCCAACCTCATTGCTGGGCTGGTCCCGGTTAGTTGTTTGGCAGGCCAAACAACAGAGCCGGGATGACATTGGGGGGTTGGCGGTTCAGTTTTTCTGCTTTTTACCACTCTGTTGTTTCGCTATCTCATTTCGTTTGTCTTTCGTTTCGATGTTAAAGTGGGATGTTCGCGAGGGTGGGTTCAGGCTCCGGCGGAACCGGAAATAAGTAGTAGTTTTTGAGCCGTCCCAAAATTAAGACCAGCCAGTTTGTCGGACCGGAAGGTCCCTCGCGACGACGCCTTTTTCCGCTACCGGTTTGTTTATTTCTACAAAGCAGAAATCAACTGACTACGCAGTCGAGGCGTAAACAGCTCGCGATAGGCCACCCAGATTGACGGTCGTGACTCCGCCGCTCCCAATGACAAGCGCCGCTCCTTCCCAGTCAGGTCAACGTGCACATGACCGCCCTTTGGAAGAAGACAAGTTTAGTTATTGCACAGCTTTACCAAACCGTGGACGCATCTTTTTTTAGCATTGTTTTTATTGGGAAAATTCGGGTTTTTTTGAGGGACGCGTCACGCCCGAAAAAGGTTTAAAGACCCTTTTTCGGTGAATCGCCGGACGATACTTCGTTCGGATAGTGCGAGTTTTTTGGCACCGCGAAAATCCCAATCCCTCTTTTTTCGTCATTGCAAGACCCCGTTCTTGCAATCCATGGCGCCAAATTCGCCCCCAAGTCATAATGGCTTACGTCGGAGGACTTAGAAGTTTTGTATCATGGATCCCAAGAACAAGTCTTGCCAGCTTAGCCTCGCCTAATCATCATCATCTTCAAATGAGAGTTCTGTCGCAAGTATCGTCCCATCCTCAAGTTTAACGCCTTCGGCTTCGACGATTTTTGTTCCATCTATCGCGGCAAAAAACTCGGCTTGAGTGATGTCGTCATCATCGTCTAGGCCTTCAAATTCTGTGTCCTCATCAACGACGATGGAGACGCCGAGGATCGACAGAGAATTTGCGTCGATTGCCGTGGCAACATCCTGAAGCTCGATCGAGTCATGAGGGTTTTCACGGCGAATATGAGTTGCGGTCAAGCTGCCGTCAGCGGATCTAAAGCTGTCTAGGCGAACCGTATCTCCAGCTTCGATATTCGCGAGACTAAAGGTAGTTAGCTCTGCTTCACTTTTATCATCGAACCTTGTGTTCAAGTTCGCGTTAAAGGTTACGCCGCAGATTGTAATCGTTCCGGCCTCCGCGTCTACAGCCTCTACGGTTGCCCTTACCCGGATATTGCTTTCAATTTCGAATTCAACTTCATCGGCGACGAGCACGCCGTCTTCGTTGAACTCCCCCTCGACCTCGACGCGTACGCCTAGTCCTAAGTCTGCGGAGCTACCGTCTTCAAACTCTGTGTCTGCATTTGTGATCACAGCAATGCTGCCAAGAGAGAAACTCTGGGCCGAAGTGAACGCCGTAATGACGCCTTCAATCTCGGCTTCGTCACCGGCCTCACCAGGATTATCGTCTTCATTTTTAACGCGCGTGGCGAGAAATGTTCCGCCATTGTCAAAGTTGCGGCCCTTCACACTTGCGTAGTCGCCTTCCATCGGACCTGCGTCCCCAAACCCAGGAAGTCCTGCATTAGCATAGCCAATCGTTAGTCCGTTAAAATCAAAGGTCATGGCTGCCGTATCGAGATTGGCGATATAGCCAGAAATTTCGTAGATACCATTTCCTGGTTTTGGATCGATTAGCGACGCAAGAATATTGCCGTCCTCATCAAATGTGCCGCTAACTTCAATTCCATCCCCGACCACCAAGTCTTCAAGTGTTGGTTTTTGCGGGGAGTCATCGAAACTTGTATCTTCGGAAATTAGGATTGTTTGCCCCAGCACAATGATCTCTCCTAGTTCCAAGTCGATCGACGTAATCGGACCTTCCACAAGCTCATCAAATAGAACGCTGTCCGCTTTTGCATTTCCCTCCGCGTCCAACGTGCCTTTGACAGTGACGACTTGCCCGACTTTTAAATCCGATTGCGAGCCATTGACTTCATCTACAGTAAATTGCGCAGATGATGTGTCGAATTTGACCCCATTGACGATGATGCTCCCAAAGCCAGAGATCGGCCCGATAGCTACAATCGCTTTGGAGGCTGTAGGAGCCGGTGGAGACGTCTCACCCACGAGTGGCGCTGTTGTGCCGCTGCCGCCGCCACATGCGGCAAGCAAAAGAACAGAGAGTGATGCTGTAAAATGGGATGTTTTCATGTGATCGACCTTCGTCAAAAGTTATCAATTAAGCTCTGGATAATCGGTGATTGCCTTTGCTGAGTTAAAAATGTGGCAACATTGGGGCTCGTAGGCTCAGCTTTCCGAATTGTAGGAAACAAGACCTTAACTGGGCTTGAACATCACTCCGCCGGCAAATTTTCCTTAAAGAACCGCTTTGCATTTCCGCCCATGACTTTGCGGATGGTTGTCTCGTCCATCCCGGCCTTAAGGAGCGCATCTGTAATGGCGGCGAGCTCTGAGGTGTCGAGGCTCACGGTGACGGTGCCGTCAAAATCAGAGCCGAGCGCGACGGCGTCGGGACCCAGCAGGGCCGCCGCATCGACAATCGCAGCGGCGATACCCTTTGGCGAAATATCGCAGATCACGCCGCTGAAATATCCGATCCCGATAATGCCGCCCCGCGCTGCAATCTCTTGCAAGACATCATCCGGCAGGTTCCGGTTTGTTGTTTTCGGGCAATGGGCGATCGTGCCGCCGTGGCTGATGAAAATCGGATCCGGCGTGAGCTCTAGGACATCGCGCACGACCTGCACGGAGCTATGGGCGACATCGATGATAATGCCTCTTTCGCGCATTTTCCTCACAGCGGCGCGGCCAAACCCCGTGAGTCCGGCTTGGCTACGGCCGTGCATGGAGCCGCCGAGTTCATTATCAAAGAAATGCTGGAGCCCCATCGCGCGGTAGCCGTCATTATATAGCCAGAGAATTTTTTCCAAATCGCCCTGCAAGGGGTGCGCGCCTTCCGTCAGGAGCAGTCCCAAAACGCGGTCTGTTTTATCCATATCGGCGGCGGTGCGGACAATATGGACGTCGCCTTTGCGCTCTAATTTTTGCAGGCGTTTGGCTTGATAGGCGGCGCGTTCATAGATGGAGTTCCATGTGCCGAGGGGCCAGAGCTGGGCTAGGGCGAGGCGCGTAATATCATCTGGCGCGTCCGCGTCATTACCGTCAAAATTCAGGCCTCGCGGCGATTTCGTCACCGCCGAGAAAATTTGAAACTCAACCCCGCCCTCGCGCAGACGGGGTAAATCGACATGGCCATGATCATGACGTTTTGCGGGATTGCGCCGCCAGAGCAAGCTGTCCGCGTGGAGGTCGGCAATCCAGAGATCATCATGCAGAGCTTGCGCGGCGTCCGACACGGGATAGGGATTATGCGCCAACACAGGGTTCATATCCGCGTCGACTTTGGGCCAGACGATTTTCGACAGAACAATGACGCCTGTGATGCCAAGAAAGACGAACAAAAACCCAAACCATTTTAAAAATCGTTTCATGTCGTGCCTCCAAAATTGGACCGCGGTAAGTTCCACCCAAACCGGATGGAGAGCGCTCGGATAATAAAGCAAAGCCCTGCGCCAAGGGAGAGGGCCGCCAGTTCGCCCAAGCCAAATATCCGCGCCGCGAAAAAAATCCCCGCGCCTAAAATGGCAGCGGTCGCATATATATCTTGGCGTAAAAGCAGCGGCGTTTCGTTGCAAACGACATCTCGGATCAACCCGCCCGCTGTGGCTGTGATGGTGCCCATCAAAATGCAAATCCCGGGACCATATCCGAGCTCCATCGCCTTGGACGCGCCGACAACGGCGAAGAGCGCTAATCCGCCTGCGTCAATCCATTTCAAGCTACGAATACGGGACAAATGGTTCGGCGCGATGAACGCCAAAATTCCTGCGAGCGTTGGCAGCCAGAGGATGTAGCTATCCGACAGCCAGAAAACAGGTTGATCCAGCAAAAGGTCTCGCAATGTCCCGCCGCCAATCGCTGGCAGGAACGCAATCAAAATGACGCCGAGACTATCAAAGTTCTGCCGCACAGCCATCAGCCCGCCCGATAAGCCAAAGACAAAAATCCCTAATCCGTCAAAGAGAGAGAGGATGAACTCAGGGCTCATTAGCTGCGCCAACGCAGCGTGCAGGATTTGACGGGATTGATGAAGGGCTCGCCGCTAGTATTTGATTTCGCCCAAGCTTTCTTGAGCGCATAATACCATTTGGCTTGGGTGTCGGCGTCGTCAACGAGCATCAAGCGTGGATCGTGCTTTAGGCCTTGCTGCTGGAGGTCCACCATGTCTGAGTCTTGGCGCAGGAAAGCCCGCGCAAATCCGCCGAGCAGGGGTGATAGCGCGCGAAATGTTGGGTGATCGGTGAAGAATATCTGCCGTATAGAGGTGCGGTTTTCCGTGAGCGGCAGCAGCGCCGTGAAAGATAGAACCTTGCGGGCTCCAATGGTGATTTCCTCGGTGCGCACGGCGGGCAGGCAGAAGGTGATCTCTGTCACGGGTTTCCCGCCCAGCAATTTATAGGCGAAAGAATTTGACGACGGGCTATGGGCGGCCATGGCGAAACCGCGCTCTCGCGGCTCAAAGGCTTTGGCTTTTTCGTGGATAGAGGCCTCGGAGCGCCACCACCATTGGCGGTGCACATATGGGCCATGCGCGGGGTCCATTAACCCAATCACGGCATGGTCAATATGGCAGGCCAGCTCCACCGCGTCATCCAATGTGGCGGTCTCCCGGGGCAGGTTGATTTGCGGCGGGTCGATAGCGGGCGGTGCGGTGTCTTTCGGATCAGAGCGCAGGTAAATCCAAATTAGCGGGCCCGCCTGCGCAATGGGATAGGTTCGCACATTGATCCGGCCAACCTCCATATCCGAGTCCTGCGGCAAGGCCGGAATCTCCTTACATTGGCCGTCCGCAAGGCCGAAGCGCCAGCCATGATAAGGACATTCCACCGTGCCCGATTTCACGCAGCCCGCAGATAAAGGCACCGCGCGGTGCGGACAAATATCCCGCAGCGCAAATATCTCGCCGCCTTTTCGGGCCAGCATAATCGGCTCCCCCGCGAGAGAGATCGCTTTGGTCCCGCCGTCTTTCAGATCACCAAGAAGGCCCGCGAAATACCATATGTCTTTGACAAAATTGTCCATGGTTTTGCTATAGCGCCTCATGCGCTTGGGACAAGACATCTGCGGGGGCGCGGCCGCTTTCGCGCAAGGATTGGATCGTCAGGTCCCGATCGGTTTTGGAGAATTTACGTCCCTCCGCATCGGTGACCAAAGCATGGTGGCTATAGATCGGCGTCTCCCATCCCATCAAAGCTTGCAGCAACACATGCAGCGGCGTTTGGTCTATAAAATCTGCGCCGCGAATGATATGGGTGATGCCTTGGATGTGATCATCATGGGTGACAGCGATGTGGTAGCTCGCGGCAATATCGCGCCGCGCAATGATGGGATCGGGGCGGCCCGAAAGAGCCCAGTCTTCCAGCGGCGGGCGGGCGTGTTTGACTAATCCGTCGTCGCAGTAAGCCAACGCCTCTGAGGATCGCTTTAGCGCCGCTTTTAGGTTTAGCCGAATGGCATAGGGCCGGGACGGCGTTTTATAGCGCGCGGCTTTGCGTATTTCATCACAGGCCCGCGCCGCCTTGCCATGCGTCGTAGTTTCCGCCGATGTCCGCTCGCCCGCTTTCAATTGCGTACGGCTCAGCGTGCAGGGATAGGCGAGGCCGCGTTCAATCAGATCGATGACGACCTTTGCATAGGCGGCATAATGCGCGCTCTGCATGCGCACAGGACGGGGCCAGTTAAACCCGAGCCATGCAAGGTCTTCATAAATCCCGTCTATGAACTCCGGACGACAGCGCGTGTGATCTATATCCTCAATGCGCAGCAGCGCCGCCGCGCCTTCGCGTTCTGCCGCCTGAAATACCTGCGCCGCCGCATAGGCATGCCCAAGATGGAGACGACCTGTCGGAGAGGGCGCAAAGCGGGTGGTTAGGGTTTTTTCATCCGACAACAAAAGGCTTGTCCTTTGAGTCAAAGATAGCTTTGGTTTCTTGCACGCCGTATCCGTAGCCCCAGAAATATTGGGGGCGGCGTCCCGTGATTTGTAGGCGGTTCCCTAAGCCCGCGTGGTGATCTACGCAGATCACACGGTCCCATTCGAATACCTCCCAACCGCGAAGACCCCTATACTCCACCTGCGCGGAACTTACCCTTAATCTGCTCCATGCGATAATATAGACAGAAAACCCCATAAGGGCTGTCAATGGCGGTCCTAACAGGAACCAAAGGATTCGATCATCACTAGGCCCCATCACGGCTTGCGCTATCATTACAGAAAATAATACGAAAAAAGCCGTAGAAACGAGCGCCATTAGCCAGGACACTATGCCTGGAGTCATTGTAATGCGTCCCATATCATCTGGTTTTTGTTCACGATATGCTAGGCGGGCATAAATTATCCAAAGCGCAAAAAAGACGCATAGGCCGCCAATTAGAAAAATGAATGCCTTAATATCCATGGCGCGAGCCCCGAGCGCCTATCGCCGCATCAACCCGCCTAAGACGCCGCGCAGGATTTTGCGGCCCTGAGATCGGACGAGTTGCCGCGCGATGAGCTTGGCTTCATAGGCTATCATATCGCCGGCTGATTTTTTCTTGCGGGTCGTCCTTTTTCGGGTTGTCTTTTTTGCGGGCGCTTTCTCTTTTTTCGTCTCGACCTCTGCCTCTTTTTCTTTACCCGCGTTTTTTTCCCGCTCGAGCGTTTTAGCTTCTAGCTTTTCATAGGCGCTCTCGCGGTCGACCATATCCGTATATTTATCCTTGAAAACGGAGGCGGTGATAATGGCCGCGCGTTCCCCTTCGAGGGCTGGGCCGAGTCGAGAGGCGGGCGGGCGGATCATGGTGCGGCCAACAATGCCGGGCACGCCTTTATGGTCGAGAACCGACACAAGGGCCTCGCCAACAGCCAAATCCGTTATCACTTCCTCGGTATCGAAAGCGGGGTTCTCGCGGAAGGAACTCGCCGCCGCACGGATCGCTTTTTGCTCTTTAGGCGTATAGGCGCGCAGCGCATGTTGGATCCGGTTGCCGAGTTGCCCGAGCACGTCATCCGGCACATCCATCGGATTTTGCGTGACGAAATAAATGCCAACACCCTTGGAGCGAATGAGCCGCGCAACTTGTTCGATTTTATCCACGAGAGCTTTCGGCGCGTCTTCAAATAAAAGATGGGCTTCGTCAAAGAAGAAAACCATTTTCGGCTTATCGGGATTACCGACTTCTGGCAATTCTTCGAAGAGTTCCGAGAGGAGCCACAGCAGGAAGGTTGAATAGAGATCAGGCGAGTTGATGAGCTCATTCGCGGCTAAAATATTTACAATGCCGTGTCCGTTCTCATCGACGCTCATGAAATCCGCTAGCTCCAGGGCGGGCTCTGCGAAAAATTCATCTGCGCCTGCACGTTCGAGCTTGAGGAGTTGGCGCTGAATGGCGGCAACGGATTGACTGGTGACATTGCCATATTCCCGCGAAATCTCGGCCTTATTATCGCTGATGAAATTCAGCACAGCGCGCAGGTCTTTCATATCCAGCAGCAGCATATCCTTATCGTCACACAGCTCAAAGGCGATGGTCAGAATGCCTTCTTGAACTTCGGTCAGGCCCATTAGGCGCGAGAGCAAGGTCGGTCCCATTTCGGCAATGGTCGCCCGAATAGGATGACCTTGCTTTCCGTAAAGATCCCAAAAGACGGTGGGCATGGCGGCATAATCATATTCAGAGAGACCAATTTGCATGGCCCGCTGGAGGAGTTTGTCGTGAAGTTTGTGGTCTACTGACCCCGGCTGGCTGATACCTGATAAATCGCCCTTCACGTCGGCTGCAAAAACGGGAACGCCGGCTTTGGAAAAGCCCTCGCAGAGGATTTGCATGGTGACCGTTTTCCCGGTGCCGGTCGCCCCGGTAATAAGCCCGTGGCGGTTCGCGAGCGGCAAAAGCAGGTGTTGCGCCTTTTCATCACTATCGGAGCCTAAAAAAATCGCATTTCTCATGGTATCAATCACTTTAAAAATTTGTGATTTTGTTATGGGGTCATGGGCTTGAATGCAATATAACTCTACTGACGCCATGACGGGACCAAGGGGACGGGACCCGCGTGACGACATCAAGATGAGGGACCTAAGATGATGACGACCGCAGATACGACAATTCGAGCCACCCTCTTATTCCTCGCAGGGATGGCGCTGCTGGCCTTGCTCTATTTCACGCGGGAGCTGTTAGCCCCCTTCGCCCTTGCGATATTTATCTGGTTGATCATCGATGCTTTTGCGCGCTGGATGAACGATCTTTCGCCGAAATTCCCTTATTGGTTAGCGCTGACCATTGCCGTGCTCTCGGTCGTCGGCCTTATGGTTGGGTTTATCTTTGTGATTGTTGATACGGTGGGAGACGTGGTCAAAGACGCGCCGCGGTATGAGGCCCGCCTGACTGAAATTTTCTCATACCTCGCGGACAAGACGGGCCAAGAAAATATGTCTTTTGCGACATTAAATGAGAATTTTAAAATTACCGAGAAAATAGAAGGCGGTCTTGGAACCTTTGCGGCAACGGTTCAGGGAGTCTTGTCTGAGTTTTTCTTAATAGCGCTTTACGTCGCTTTTCTTTTTGCGGCGCAATCAAGTTTTCCAAAAAAAATGGATGACCTTTTTCCGAACGCGGGCCGCCGCGTTCAGGCTGCAAAAGTTGGCGAGCGTATTCGCGCGTCAATTGAGAAATATCTGTCTGTGCAGACGATTATCTCGCTGATGCAAACAGTTGTCTCTTACATCGGAATGACGGCTTTAGGATTAGATAATGCTCTCTTCTGGGCGTTGGTGATATTCGTCTTGAATTATATTCCCATTGTGGGCGGATTATTTGCGGTCCTCTTCCCTGTGCTTTTCGCGGTCGTGCAGTTTGACAGTCTTGGGCGCGTCGCCATGTTGGCGGGCGTGTTGTTTGGGGCGCAAACGATTATCGGAAACACGATCCAGCCAAAAATGATGGGCGATAGTATGAACCTCTCAGCATTGGTTGTGATCTTGGCACTCTCCGTCTGGAGCGCGCTCTGGGGCGGGGTCGGCGCGTTTCTCTCTGCGCCGCTGACTGTCATTATCATGATTATATTGGCGCAATTCCCGACGACGCGCTGGATTGCTGTTTTACTCTCCGCAGATGGGAACCCAGATATGGATGATGGGGACTCAAAAGATGGAGGGTCTGGTGACGGCGACC
This sequence comes from uncultured Caulobacterales bacterium, assembly GCA_937923965.1. Taxonomy (GTDB): domain Bacteria; phylum Pseudomonadota; class Alphaproteobacteria; order Caulobacterales; family Maricaulaceae; genus Litorimonas. The sequence continues at coordinate 6,900 of CALDTL010000165.1, read as the reverse complement.
CAAAGCCCGTAGCGAGCCTGTAGAATATCACCAGACTGTGATGAAGGTGTTTGGTGTCTATTCATCAATTGGATTGTAAATGAAGCGCATGAAACATCTTATTATTCCTCTTGCGAGCTTACTCACGGCCTCATTCGCGCCGTCAGCTTTCGCTGCCGACACGGAATCACCAGATATGCACCCCACACATGTGGTGGAGTTATTCACGTCGCAGGGTTGCTCATCTTGTCCGCCGGCGAATGAATTTGTCACGAAATTGGCGAAAGACCCCGCGACGCTCGTGCTGTCTTACGGCGTCACCTATTGGGATTATTTGGGCTGGGAAGATACATTCGGGGATCCTGAATTTACGCAGCGTCAACGCGATTACAGAGATGCTTTTGGTGCCTCAAATATTTACACGCCGCAGATTGTTCTGGGCGGCTCCGCACATAGCCCGCGATATTCCAAGCGGGATGTTGCAGATATGGCGCTGCCTGAAGCTGGCGTGGAGTTGTCTCTGACTCGGTCTGGAGATAGCGTCACAATCTTGGCGAATACCCCAAAAGACGTGATAATTGATATTGTCTGTTTCACGCCCGGCGAGCAAATTGTTGATGTGAAACGCGGCGAAAATGGTGGGCGTATGCTCAAACTCACCAATGTCGTGACGGATGTGCAAACCATCGACTGGAATGGTCAATCCGCCACTATCGGTCTGCCGAAAAAAAGCGAAACGCAATATGCCGTTCTCGTGCATGATAAGATCAGCGCTAAGATCTTAGACGCCGCTGTTATTGACTGATCTGCAGAACCTAATGCCTGAACGAAATGCGGCCCTGCCGAGACTTGCGGGGCTGGACGCAAGTCTGAACTGGGCCGCTTGATAAGATCTCCCTTGGGATAGGGAGCCTCATCATGTGAACGTGGGAACGTCATTTGTGTTATAGATCGAAAAAGCTTCGCGTCCGGGGGCTGGGGGGCTGATAATGTACCGAGCCGCAACCGCGCTTTCGACCTATAACAACCTATGGATAGGTTGACTTTAAGGTCAAATCTCGCCGCAATTGTGTTCAGAATGTGACATCTCGTTACAAACTCGTTAGGAGACGGAGAGATGCTATCGTCTCAGCGGAGGCTTGCCAGCTAGAAAAACTCGCTTATGTTATCCCCCATGAGCCATGTTGTCCCCTTTCCAACAACCTCAAACTCTTCTCCACAAGAGGCGTCTCAAGTCGCTTTCGATCGCCAAGAGCTCTCAGCGATTTTGAATGTCTATGGCCAGATGGTCAGCAAAGGGGATTGGAAAGATTATGCGATGGATTTCCTGCGCGATAAGGCCGTGTTTTCAGTTTACCGAAAGGCCTCCGAGCATCCCCTTTACCGTATCGAGAAAGTTCCGGCATTGCGTAATAAGCAAGGGCAGTTCGCTGTTATTGCCCCCGGAGGTCTCGTTTTAAAACGAGGGCGCGACTTGAATGCTGTCCTGAAAGTCTTCGATAAAGCTCGCTTTCGGAGCGTTTAAACGCTCGTGAATTACGACGGGAGCGGGGCTGCAGGTCCGGCTAATCCGCCGCCGCCGCGTTTCGCGCCAGCGCCGCGATTCCCTTCGGTATCTTTTGCGGGGCAAAAGCTCAGAACCGTAGAGCCTTGCGCGCGCAATTCTTGGCCGGGTTGGATAAATTCCAATGTGCCGTCAGGTTTACGGGCGAGCACAAGATCCAAATCATCTCCGCGATCTTTATAAAGATCTTCTAGCGTATATTCGTCGGATAGATTGGTCGCGCGGAAGCGCCATCCACCCCACCAGTCTCTTGTCATCGCATCAAAGCTGCGTCCGCGCGAGGTGAGCATGCGCCCGCGTGACGTGAAGGCAATGCTCTCGGCATCATCTTCGTCATTTTCTTTCGCGCCGACTTGGAACACGCGGTGACGTCCAAGCTCTGGCGCGAACTCCACACAGACAAGCGCATTATAAGCTTCATTGGGCGTAGCCGCGATGAGGATATTAAAAGCGCTATGATCCAGGGAATAATCGGCATTTTCGGATAGGACTTCCCCGTAGAATGTATTGTGGCCTTCCAGTCTCGCGCCGCGCAGCCGCCGCCAATTTGTATCGGCAACGGTGACTTTGATTTGCAATTCCTTCAGGGCTTTGGCGAGGCCCAATGACCAAGGGTTCGCCCCGACGATCAACACTCCATCGCCGTCGCCGCTATCGAGTTTGAGCATATGGGCGAGCGGGCCGATGAAGAATCCGGCGAAGAGGACGGTCGCGAACACCAGCGCAAATGCGAGCGGGACAAAAATCAATCCATCATCGCGGCCCAGCGCATTCATCTCCGCCGCAAAGAGGCCCGCCACCGCAACCGCCACAATACCGCGCGGCGCGATTAGCGAGATAAGCAGGCTTTCTTTCCAAGAGACACCTGAAAATAAGGTCGAGACCATGACGGCGATTGGCCGGACTAAGAACATCATGGCCAGAACAAAGGCGATAACGCCCCAGTCAGAGACAAAGGCTTTCAAAATATCAGGTGTCAGTGTGGCGGTTAGCATCACGAACACACCCGAGACGAGGATGATGGCGATGTTCTCTTTGAAACGGCGCATCTCGACCATAGATGCAAATTTCGTATTCGCCATCGTCATGCCTAATGCGGTGACAGCTAGGAGGCCTGTCTCCTCTGCCAAAGTATTGGCAATGACATAGATCACGAGAACCCAAGCTAAAACGACGGGCGCCTTGAGATATTCGGGGATATAGCCTCGGCGGAAAGCTGCCGCCATGCCAATGCCTGAGATGATCCCCACGACAGTGCCCAAGATACACGCAAAGGCGATACGGCCAAAGACCATCGCCATGCTGGCTTCCATTTGCGTGATGCGAACAAATTCGAATACGACAACGGCGAAAAGCGCGCCGACAGGATCATTGACGATCCCTTCCCATTTCAAAATATTGGCGGGTTTGGCTTGTAAATGCGCTTGCCGCAGCAGCGGCATGATGACCGTCGGGCCCGTTACAATGAACAATCCGCCAACCATAGCGGCCATATCCCAGCTGAGGCCCACGAGGTAATGCGCGGCCATCGTGCCAAGCGCCCAGGCGATAGGCCCGGCCAGCAAGACCATGCGGATTACGGGGGCTTTTGCGTCGCCAAGATCCTTGAATTTTAGGTTCAGGCCGCCCTCAAAGAGGATAATCGCCACCGCAATTCCGATCATCGGGCGATATACTTCGCCAAAATCGACTTGGGGATTGAGGCGCAGGGCTTGCAAAATGTCATGGAGGAAGTTTGGGACAGGCAGGCCCATCAAATACCCGACAAGAGGCCCGAATATGAGGCCCGCAATCGCCATCAGCACAATCGCGGGGCGCTGCAGCTTCCACGCCAGCCATTGTGCGCCGATACCTAAAGCGCCGATGAGGGCGATTTTTAGCGGCAATGTAGAGCCGTGGTGGGCATCAACATTGCCGGCTGCGAATATGATGTCCGCCAACATCGCCATTTCAAAACTCATACTTATCTCATGTTTCGACGCAGATCGCGCCTGCGGGAAAGAAAATCAGCTGTTCGAATAGACGATTCAGCGGACCAAACCAAATGTAATTCGGACTTCTACTCAGCTGGGCGGACGATATCGAAGCCAATGGTGGCCGTTCCGTAGTCGCCTTCGTCATATTGCGCGACGCTATCGGTGAAAAAGGCGAGGATATGGCCATAAACCCGATCGAAAAGCGGAGTTAACTGGGTTTCATCCAAGGGGAGTTGCAGGGAGATAGGGCTTTCGTTTGCAATCGAAATTTTCATTTGCTCACCCTCTTTTTGGCAGATCATATGCAGTCGCATGTAGTCTTTGGCCTCTGAGATACGAATCGCCAGACCAAAACTAATGGGCTTCAGAGGCAGGTAGCCCGTCCCCGAGACCGAAAAGGCGCCGGATTGATAATTCTGGGCTTGGAAAGGCCCCTCAGGCGGGACTAGAAACACGCAAGGCTCATCGCCCTTATGCAGCCAGGCGCAGAGTAAATCCCGCACGGTTTCCGCCACGGAGCGGATTTGGGCATAATTGTCAAAACTGCGCTGGCCATATGTGTCGGCTGCGTCCCAAATCTTGGATAAGCGGGACGTCGCGTCGGGGTGAATATCGGGCTTTGTGTGAAAAGGTGTATCTGTCATGGGGAACCTTGTGGCGTGAAAATTTCGCAAGTCAATTCCTTCATCCTCTGCGTCTCTCTCCTTTGAAATTTTATCTCTAGAATCTTTATTGCAACCCTCGTCTTGGCATGACGCTTGAACAGCTAGCCCCAACAACGGGATTAAGGGTGTATCATGCGAACTTTAGGACTTTTTGCGATTGCAATGATGGGCCTCGGATTGAGTGGATGCTCACAAATCTCCAGCGTTTTTAAGAAAAAACCGCATTACCATACGGATGACGGCACAGCTGTGTACACGGGCGCGAATGCAGCCGCGCTTCGCACAACGCCCCAACAAGCCTATCAATTTGCTCAGGACAGTTATGACCTAAATGTCTATGATGCGTCCTCACAATATGCTTATGCCGGAGCCCAAAGAGCCACATCTCCTTTTACGGGTTACGGCGTCGAACTATACAATGCACAGCCCGCCTACACGCCTGCGGCATATACTGACCCGCGCGACGTTGAATTTGTCATGCTCAACGGCGAGTCCAAGCTCGCAGATTGGCAGACGTGCGAGTCGCAGCACCGCGGCTATTTATTTGCCTCCGAGTATAGCTTCAGCCTGAATCCGGAATTTGAAGTGTGTATGCGAAATAAAGGCTATGTCCTGACGACTGAATATCGATCCGGCTCGAAAGAGGTGTTAAACGCCCAGAAAGCGCGCCTGCGAGGACCCGTCCGGTTTTCGTCAACAGTGTCAGCTTACCCCGGATATTTTTGATAAGATATCAGCGAGGCCGTCCCGATAGCTCGTGTGGATCGGCCTCCAGCCCAGCTCTTGCTGGGCCTTATCTGCGTTGATGCGCTTGGTTTCGGCGTAAAAGCTCCGTGCCATGTTCGAAATTGACTCATCCGTTAGCGCCGCTCTCGCCGGCGGCGGCATGCCAATTAATCCAGCCGCATAATCCAGAACATCTTGCGGCGGCGCGGGATGTCCATCTGCGAGATTATAGACAGTTTGCGCTGCCGGAGAGGTCAGGCTGAGCAAAATCGCGCTGATGATATCGTCGACATGGATCCGGTTGACGACGTGATCGTCTTTCAGGATCGCTCGCGCGTGGCCGGTTTTAAGTTTTTTAAAAGGCGCACGTCCGGGGCCGTAGATACCCGCGAGTCTGAAAATATGAACGGGCCATAATGTTTCTATCCACGAAATTTCTGCGTCGGCGCGAGCGCGGCCCCGGTCCAATGTGGGTGAGGGCGGCTCGTCTTCAAAGGCCCATTTCCCGGCTCTGTCTCCGTAAACAGATGTGGCCGACAAATAGCCGATCCATGGGGCTTTTGGCGTTAAATGCCCCAGCGCGGAGAGCGCGGGGTCGGAGCCGTCTTTAAAAGGCGGTATAGAAGAGAGAATAAGATCAGCCGATTGAAACGCGGCTTCAAGCGCCTTTGACGCTTCGCCGTTAAATTTATGACAGGTCACATTTTGCAGCGCTGTGTCGCCCGAGCGGGTTGTAACCTGCACATTCCACCCCTGTTTTTGCAGCACAGGCGTGAGCGCGCGCGCAACATATCCTGCACCGAGCAAAAGTGCAGATTGAGGCTTCTTAATGTGACGGCTCATTGTCGATTCAGTTTCCTGCGGTTATGCGGGAGGCCATGACACGTCTTTTTTCTCATGTCGCCTGCCTTGTAGCGGGTCTGTCCCTCATTAGCACAGCAAGTGTAGCAGAGGACTTAACAGAAGCATTTGATGCAAAGCATAAAACATGTCTCGAAGATATCGCCGTTGACGCGCAGGAGGCGTATGAAAAAGCTTTGCAGTGGCAGGACCAAGGGGGCGGCCGCCGCGCCAAACATTGTGTGGCCATGGCGCTGTTTGCCCTAGGTCATGAGGATGAAGCCGCCTATCGCTTAGATAATCTCGCGGCGGGCGCGGATGGCGGATCAAGCGAAACGCGGGTGAAACATTATGCGGAGGCGGCAAATTTTTGGCTCTCTGCCAATGAGGCGGATAAAGCCTATGCGTCAGCTTCAGCGGGTCTGAAACTGGAATTTGACCATCTCGACCTTAGAATTGCGCGCGCCAGAGCTTATGCCTTGTCCGGGCGTTATGATTATGCAGAGACGGATCTGACGTCTGTGTTGACCCTGGACCCCAATCATGCGGCGGCGCTGCGATACCGCGCGGACTCGCGGTTTAAACAAGATCGGCCTGAGCAGGCATTGAGCGACATCGAGGCCGCGCTGAATATTGATCCGACCTCGGTTGAGACCGCCTTGCTGCGCGGCCAAATCCGCGAAGCTATACGTCTTGCGGAAGTGGCGGCAGCTGCAGCGCCTTAATCGTCAGCTGAATAATTGGGCGCGAGGGTTTCGCTGAAAAACTCCAGGATTTGGCGATCTCGGTGGATACGATTTTCTGTCTGCCGAAATCCGTGTTTCTCGCCGGGGTAGGTTTGAATGCGAAGATTGTGCATGTTCTTTTTTTGCATCGCGTCCATTAATTTTATGGAATGGCGGAAAACAACATTATCGTCTGCCATACCGTGAATTAGGAGCACAGGTTCCGTGAGGCCGTCCAAATATTTGAACACGCTGCCATCCTCATAGGCGCCTTCTGTGTAATTGGCCGTGCCGGGCGTTGGGTCGCCGAGATAGCGCTCCGTATAGGCCGTATCATAAAGCGTCCAATCCGTAACAGGCGCGCCGGAGACGCCGGATTTATAGAGGTTCGTCTGCGCGAGCATGTGCAGGCTCATATATCCGCC
>CALDTL010000164.1 GCA_937923965.1 uncultured Caulobacterales bacterium | reverse complement strand
GATGAAATTAGGCAAAATGACAGACTACAAATCACTAAATATTTGCGTCTTTTGCGGGTCCTCCCCCGGGGAAGACCCAGCACATATGAAACTAGCAACGGCGCTCGGTGAGGACATTGCAAAACGAGGCCACGGCCTTGTTTACGGCGGCGTCGGACTTGGCCTCATGGGGGCAACCGCTCGGGCCGCGAGCGACGGAGGCGCGAAGGTCATCGGCATTATCCCGCATTTTTTGAACGAAATTGAGAAGACAATTCCGGGCATTGCGCATGAATTTGTAGATGACATGCACGCGCGAAAGATCCGAATGTTTGACCTCGCGGATGCTTTCATCGTTCTGCCCGGAGGTGTAGGCACCTTGGAAGAAGTTGTCGAGGTCATGAGCTGGCAGCGGCTTAACCTGCATGACAAACCCATCGTTTTCCTATCCGACACAGGATATTGGGATAAATTGGTAGGCCTCTTTGGAGATATCATCGACGCCGGCTTCGCGCCCAAAACGCTGCATAATGATATTGAGTCTGATACGACAATTGACGCTGTGTTTGAAATCATCGCTCGGCGCCTTAAACAAGGCCGCACAGCTCAACCCTTGGGCGGCAATGCTGAAAATATCAAAGACCTCGTTTAGACGATAAGGTCTTTTAGGATCGGCGCGAGGCCAGCCGCATCCACGTCATCAAAGCTACCGACCTGCGTTGAGTCGACATCAAAAACAGCGAAAAGTGATCCGTCAGGCGCATAGACGGGCACAACGATCTCGCTTTGGCTGCGGACATCACAGGCAATATGACCGGGGAAAGCATGGACATCTTCGACGATTTGAACGTCGCCCGTTCGAGCGGCGGCCCCGCAGACACCGCGCGAAAACGGAATCCGGAGGCAGCCTAATGTGCCTTGGTAGGGCCCCACAACGAGTTCGTCTGGTTTATCCGGATCAACAATATAAAACCCCGTCCAGAAATAACTCTCAAAGGCTTCTGAAAGCAAACAGGAGGCGGTCGCCATACGCGCGACGTTATTTGTCTCGCCGTCAATGACAGCGGCGATTTCTTTAGCGGTTTGCGCATATATTTCAGCTTTGGTCATAGGGCGCATGTAGCGACCCGCACCCCAAGCGTCCAGTGCGCAGCTCCAGGGATCTGGGCGAACTACCTAAAGAAGAGCGCGCGCGGCGGCGCGGCCTGATAACCACGCACCCTGGACACGCCCGCCGACACACCAGTCTCCTGCGATAACTAGCCCGCCGTCTTTCAGGCACGGCACATCAGGAGACAATTTGCTCGAGGCATAAAGCCAGCGATGCAGCGCGATATGCGGCGCCTCCGCCAGCGGAAATCCGATTAAGGCCGACGCAGATTTTATCATCACGTCCTGCACCCAAGCGCGGTCACTGTCCGCATGCTTATCTGACCAAGCGGCCTCGGAATGGACGATAATCGCGCCGACCTCTTGTGAGCGTCCGGGCTTTGCATGATTGATTGAAATCCAATCAATCGGCAGATCCTTGACCCGTAATGTGTCCCAGCCGGGATCAATTGGAGCGGGCAGTCCCACCATCAAACAAAAGCAAACATGCATCTGCGCCGAAACGACTGCCTCTCGCTCTTGGAAAGTCTTTGGCACTATCGTTGCGGCCTGAGCGGGCGGCAGTGTCGATATCACGCCGTCAAATCCGGAGGCGGAAGCGCCATCTTCAAACGTCAGCGTCCAACTCTCAGCTTTTTTAATCGCGGTGACCCGGTTGCCAAGCCTTACATCCAGACCCTTGGCCCAATATTTCGGCAGACTGTTCATTCGAGGCTGTCCGACATAACGGTCTCGCCCCGTATCAGCGCTGAGTGCGCCAGTTTTGAGATATAGCGCCTTGGCGGGCCACGGCGCGGCCACGCCGGCCCGTATGGCGGCGTCAATTTCCACTTGGAAGTCTTCATCCTGAACTGTGAAAAATTGCGCGCCGTGGTCAAACTCCCACGCCCCTGCGTAGCGGGTGGACATGCGCCCCCCGACCCCGCGAGATTTGTCAAACAGCACTGTCTCAATCCCGTGACGGCGTAATTCTCGCGCGGCGGATAATCCCGCAACGCCGCATCCCAAAATCGCGATCTTCATCAGATCAAATTTTCTTTTGAATGGGTCAGAGCGGACTTCCGCGCGCGGTTCCAAAACCGAAAAAAGCGGCCCGTATCCGTGTTTGCCGGCACATAGGCCAGTTGCGGCGAGTCCAAAACTTCGACCCTGTGGTGCCGCCGCAGGTCTGACAGCACGCCGTTGATATAAGGATCGGCCGTAGCCGCAGCATATATTTTGCCCTCGCCTGAAAGAGACGATAAAACGTCAAGTGCTTCACCCGCATATATCGGAACTTCGAGGGCCAGCGCGCACTCGTAAATAAAGACGCGGCGTTTTAAACTATAGCCTCTGCGATCATGTTCATCTGTATCCCAAACGAAAACCGGCTTCGCCGTGGGACCCGCCGCTTGCACGACGGGGTGATCCAAAGTGATGGCGTCCTCATGTATCCATATTAGGGTCATTGTCTCGGATCCAAATTCGGAAATAAGCGCGCGTATAACGCTTCATAACTTCCAGATAGTGGAACATTATTTTCCGCGCTCGTATCAATATTCGAGCCCGAAAATTTGGAAACATTTTCGAGGTTGAAGTAATAAGGCTTGTGGGAAAATGTGCTCGCGACCCATTGCCAAGATAGATTATTTGACGCGGGATCACCGTCCAATAAATGGGTCAGAAACCACCGCGCCCCCGCTTGCCATTGGACTCGGCGCCAATGACAAATATAGCCTGCCAGATAGAGGCGGGCATGATTATGAAGGTAGCCCGTTTCTATCAACTCAGAGATAAATTGGTCAATACACGCCACGCCCGTCGCGCCGTCCATTATATCCCGCGGCAGGTCTCGTGAATAATCGGTGGAGGCAAAGCCCGTTTTATAAGGCTCCACATCCTGCCATATATTTTGTGGAAATTCTTTGTAGAGTCGTTGCCAATAGTCCCGCCAGGTCAATTGCTGAATAAATTTCTCTGCGGCTTTGGCATCGGAGACATCCAAAGCGTGATCCCGCACATCTGCAGCATTGATCACGCCGTGGCGGATATAGGGAGACAATCGCGACACGGCCCCGTCCAAATGATTTCGGGTCGATCCATATTCGCGAGGCTTTAAGCCCGCAAGGCGGTTTTGAGCCTCCGAACGCCCCCCTCTTAAGCTTGAGACAAACACGTCAGAATCAGAGAGGCCCGGTGATAATTTTCGGACCCTCGCCACAATGGCGCGGCGGTCCGAGACGTCCATACGCTCCAAAGCTTGGGGCTCAGCCACAGTAGGCCGCGTTCTATCCAACAGGTTTACCATAAATACCATACGCGGCGGCGCATAAAAATAGGGCAAAATAGAATTATTTTTCGTGTCCGAAACAAATAACGACAGAATTGTTCGTTTGCATATCTTTTTTACTAGCAAACTGGATTTTAGCCCTCTATTGGGTGGCGGAAAGAGCAAGAGGGACGCCGTGAAAACGCCCGCCTCCCGCCTTGCCCATCCGTAAAAAACAGGACTATCTATCATGAGCACACGACTTGCGATTAATGGGTTTGGACGCATTGGACGGAATGTCCTACGAGCCCTCATCGAGCAGGGGCGAGATGATTTACAGGTTGTCGCGATCAATGACCTTTCATCAACTGAAAATTTGGCTCACTTGCTGAAATATGATTCCGTACACGGACGTTATCCCGGGAAAATCGAGTTCACCGAGAATAGCCTCAACTTAGGCTATGGGGATATTGAGGTCACCTCTATCCGAAATCTCGAAGATCAGAACTGGGCCGATAATAAAGTCGATATCGTTCTAGAATGCACAGGTATTTTTACCGCCCGCGACGCGGCCGCCAAGCATATTGAGGCCGGCGCAAAACGTGTCTTAATTTCTGCGCCCGGTAACGGCGCAGACAAAACGATTGTTTACGGCGTGAATGAAGGCGACTTGACGGCGGAAGATATCGTTGTCTCCAACGCGTCTTGCACAACCAATGCGCTCGCGCCTGTCGCAAAAGTTCTACATGAAGCGCTCGGTATTGAAACTGGGTTCATGACGACGATCCACGCTTATACGGGTGACCAACCCACATTAGACGCGGTCCACCGCAAAGACTTCAACCGCGGCCGCGCAGCCGCGCTCTCTATGATTCCAACATCGACAGGCGCCGCCAAAGCCATTGGTTTGGTTATGCCAGAGCTCGCCGGAAAATTAGACGGCAAAGCTATCCGCGTGCCAACGCCCAATGTGTCCGTCGTGGATCTTGTTGTGAACACACAAAAAGCGGCTGATGTTGAGGCGATCAACGCAGCTTTTGAGACAGCCGCTAAAGGGCCGCTCAAAGGCGTCTTGCAAATCGTCGAAGACAAAACGGTGTCAATCGATTTCAACCATGACCCGCATTCCTCTTCCGTTGTTTTGGAGGAGACAGTTGTGATGGGTGAAAATTTGGTCCGCGTTATGTCATGGTATGATAATGAATGGGGATTCTCTAACCGTATGCTGGATACAGCCGCGGCTATGGCGAAATTCCTTTAGGAGGCAGTCCCATCAAACATATGTCGACGCAGGAGCTGCACGAAAAGCTCAAGGCATTTCTGGCCGATCACAAGGAAGCCGTCGCTTCTGATCCACAAGCCAATCCTGTGAAACTTCTCGCCTATGATATTTCTAAGGCCGTGGAAGAGCGGAGCATTGCCTTTCGCGACATAGAAGCGCTCGTCAAAACTCTTTCGGATAAAGGCGCGATTGATCGCGCGGGCCGGCTGCGGGAACGCGCCGGTGTGGATAGATTTTCGGCTCTAGAGAGCAACATAAAATCTGTTGCCGAGAGCTTCGCGGAACAAGGGTTTGAGGCCTTTAAATCTTGGGCTGAAACACCCGGACAAGGCATCGTTTTAACGGCGCATCCTACATTTTCTTTGTCCCGCGACATTCGCGAAACTTTGGGCGAAATTGCTTCAGCAAAAGCTAGCGCTTTGGACGGCCTGACTGAAAAACTGAAAACGCACCCTTACCTCCCAAAACGCGCGCCGACCCTGATCGAAGAACATGAAGATACACAGGCCACCCTGACGCGGATCCAATCTGCGCTAAACAGGCTCAATGGTGTGATATTGGATGTTGCCGAGGCGCATTTCCCAAAAAAATGGACTCAGCTCACGCCCCACCTCGCAGATGCATATAGCTGGGTTGGATATGATATTGATGGCCGCACGGATATCTCCTGGGGCGATGCCCTTCGCTTGCGCCTCTCTGAGAAAAGAGATCAGCTCAATCGCTATGCGATAGAATCTGCGCGGATCGCATCCAAAGGCGGATTTAAAGCAAAAGCTGAAGACGCCATCGATGCCTTATCAGATCGCATTCGCGACGGATTGGCCTCAGCAGAGAGAGATCTCACATTATTCGAGGAAGATTTAGATGATCCGGATAATTTGGTCGCCGCTGCGAATAATCTCACGCGCCAATCTGGGCGACGTTTTACCGAATTGACGGGCCTTCAAGCTGATCTGGAAGTCGCAATCGCGGGCGCGCCCAATAAAGAGATCCAACGTGATCTTCTGTGCCTTAGGGCGCAAATGAAAGCCTTTGGATTAGGGACCGCGCGTATTCATTTCCGCCTGAATGCACGTCATGTCATGTCGGGCGTAAAAGGAATTTTTGGCCTGACCGAGTCCAGTTCCGACTCAAGAACGGTTTTAAACCGAGCCACAAAAATGACGCGATCTGTGAAGCCACAGCCCGTTAATTTCGCCTCGCTCGCCCTCGAAAAGTCAACCGCGCATGAAAAGATGATCCTGATTGCGCAAATCCAAAAATATATCGACTCTTCTGTGCCTATCAGGTTGTTGATCGCGGAAACAGAAGACGCGCTTGTTCCGCTCTCCGTGCTTTACCTCGCGCGGCGTTACGGTGTGGCCGATATGCTGGATATTTCGCCGCTCTTTGAAACCGCAGATGCCCTAAATAATGGCGGGCGCATTATTGGGAAGATGCTGGAGAATAAGGCCTATCGCGAGTATATTAAATCTCGGGGCGTCTTCGCTATTCAAACCGGGTTTTCTGATGCGGGGCGCTTTATGGGGCAAATCCCTGCGACCCTCGCAATTGAGCGGCTACAATCACATTTTGCCCGCGAAATGCAGCGCCATGACATGACGGATGTCACCGCGCTTGTTTTTAATACCCACGGCGAGGGCCTTGGGCGCGGCGGACATCCCGGGACAATTGCCGAACGTTTGGATTATGCGATGAGTCCGTGGGCGATTTTGCAGTTCGAAAAACGCGGCATTCACCTCTGTCATGAAACCAGCTTCCAAGGCGGTGATGGCTACCTTTGGTTCCAAAGCCCGCAACTCGCGGACGCAACCCTCTTCTCGCTAATTGGCGGACGGTTCGCTGACCGCCGCCAAGCGGCAGATGATCCTTTTTATACCGAAAAAGATTTCTCTTGGGATGTCTACCGGACCATCGGATCCGAGCAGGATTCACTTTATTCCGATCCAAATTATGTCAGCCTCTTAGGCGGCCTCGGCCAGAATATGTTGATCCCAACGGGTAGCCGCGCCGTGAAACGCGCCAAATCGGGCTCTGCTGCGGATATGTTCAATCCCCGTTTGTTACGCGCTATACCGCACAATGCGATTTTGCAGCAATTCGGGACGCCCGCTAATATTTTCTATGGTGTTGGCCGCGCCGCTCGAATTGACTCAGAGAAATTTGAAACTCTCTACGAGACCTCGGCCCGCGCGAAGTCTATTTTTGACCTTGTGATCACATCAATGAGCCGGACAAACCTGTCTATCCTGACCGGATATGGCCGCCTTTTCGATCCGGGCTTCTGGATCTCTCGCGCACTCTCAGGTGCAGAGCCTATGCTGGCGAACCGCTCTTTAATTGTCGCAGAAACATTGGAATCATCGTCTTGGCGGTCACAGATTATGGATTTTGCCAATCGCCTGCGCCTCGATCAATATGACAGCCTCCACGTCTTGGGACAGTGTGATAAAAACGTTGATTTCGCGCCAAATGAGACCCTCATCATTCTTCATGCCCTGCGCCTAGCCGTTATCATGAAGATGATGATTACCATGACAGAATTGCCGGTGATCTCTGACGAAGCGACGTCGCGTCTGTCCGCGTTGCAGCGTCTTCAAACGTTCCAAATTGATGATATCTTGCGCGACCTGCAGGAGCGCTATCCCGCCAAAACAGCGCCGCAAGAATGGACAAAAGCGCTATCAGAGAAAACAGACACACCGGTGACCTCTGGCGGATTTGCCCATATTGCAGATCACGTCGTAAAGCCTCTAGAGCGGGCAAAAGATATTGCGCGCCAGATCACCATTGCTGTGACCCATCATTACGATGCGTTTGGATAGGATGTCGTAACCTGGCCGGCCCGCGGCCAGCCACAAACGGGATTTAGATCCCGACGACTTGCTGCAATATTTTCGGAAGCCAGCTCTTCATATGGAGCTGGCCTTGGGTCACGACGAGGCAAATGCAATCTTCACCCTCTTTAACATAGGGGGCGTGTGCTGTCGTTTCATCAGCAATATGAAGATCACCGCGATGATAGCTATTATTTTCTGTCTGATAGCTTCCCGTCAAAATCAATGTCCACTCTTCTCCGTGATGGGAGTGTTCAGGCAATTGCATCCCGCCTTTGGCGCGGAGTAGATACATACGGTCGCCGGTTCGTGTTTTACGGTTACCCAGGATATCATGCACAGCCACGCCAGGCACAATTGATTTCCACTTGATATCACGCAAGCCCGTACCTGCCATCAAATCTCTTAGAGGTTTCGGCGCAAGGCGCATCCTAAGGTCTGAATGGGCGGAGTCATTCGCAGGCCGGTTTGACACGTAAGGAAGCTTTGCAAGCGTTTCCCCAATTAACATGGGCGATAGCGGCACAGGGCGAATTTCGGTCATCAATGACGCGGCAACGTCCGTTTCAAATGTGGCCGCCACTTCTAAGTCGGGGTTGATTTCAACTGCACAGGCCATGAGTGCGTGTCGCGCGGGCGATAAACTGCCAGCGGCATATCCTGTGATGGCCTCGCTTTGTTTATCACACGGGGCCATAAACGCTAGATCCGAAATATTTGGTAGGCCGATCACAGCAGTTTCTCCTGCTGGCGCGCCATGCTAGACTTCAGCGCATTAATCGCGGAGCGAATACGGGTCTTGACCGTTCCAAGCGGCAGGCCAGTCTCAGCACTTATTTCTTTATGTGTTTTGAACTCAATGAACGCCATGCGGATGGCCATTTGCTGCGCGTCCGTGAGCCGCGCGATATGCTCACGCAGCACGTCCGAACTCTGTTGCGTCATAAAATTCTCTTCCGCAGATGGAACTTCATCATCCGCGATGACTTTCATGAGCTCAGGGTCGCGTACATCCATGCGGCCGTGTTTACGCTTATGATCAATCCACTTATTGCGCGTCAGGCGGTAAACCCAGGTTGCGAAACTGGCCTTGGCCGGGTCGAATAATTCGGCGCGGGTCCAAACTTTGATCATCACGTCCTGAACGATGTCTTCCGCAGTGCCATTACCAACGCCGCGCGCCATCAACCAGCCCTTCAACTTAGGTCCGTAAACCTCAAACAAATCGGATAAAGCCCGGGCGTCTTGTTGGGTGGAAATCTTATGAAGCCATTCTGCATCGCGTTTTGCCGCGCTGATGGATTTCTTAGACGGTGCGAAACCTTTAGAGCGTGACGCTCGTTTTTCTGTCATGGCTCTCTCCCTAGTCTGGTGAGGCGTGTAGCTTCCTATAGGGGAGTAAAGTTCTAAAGTCATGGTGCAAATCCAAAACGTCGCAGGCACGATGTCGCCTGCTGTGTCTTACCTACGGTTGGGAGTGCGAAAGTGTTTTCACAAGGCGCTCTCCATACTGTCACATGCAGCCCCCATTTGCTGGCATCTCCGCACGATCATTCCAATACAGCCGCGATAATTAGGCCTAACATTATGCCCAGCGGCGAAACCAAAATTGAGGTCTTGACAAAACCGCAGTTTTTGCACATATTTCTGTTATGACAGAAATAACTGATATAAACAAACTACCAGACGCCATTCAAAGCTTTGTTTTGCATTGGGGTGATCTGGGCGGAACCTGGGGGGTCAATCGAACTGTCGCCCAGATACAGGCTTTGCTCTATATCACCGAGACGCCCCTCAATGCCGAAGACATACAAACACAGCTCGGCGTCGCCCGCAGCAATGTCAGTAATAGTCTCAAAGAACTACTGGCGCTTAAACTCGTCCGCCGCGTCCCTATTCCTGGGGATCGCCGCGACCATTTCGTAGCAGAAACGGATGTGTGGCAGGTGGCCAAACACATCGCCGCGGCCCGGAAAGCGAGGGAAATCGACCCCGCGCTGGAAACCCTCACCAATTGCTTAGCGGCTGCAGCGGGCGATAATCTGGTCACAGATGAGCAAATCCGCCGCCTGCAAGACATGCATGATTTCACCGCCAAGATGGACCGCTGGTATATGCAAATGTCGTCACTCCCAACGTCTACGCTTTCGCAGCTTGTCTCCATGGGAGACGCAATCGTGAAAGTCCTCAAGCTGGGGCGCGCAAAAGAGTGACAAAGGAGCGACAAAATGGTCGCGTATAAATTCGAAGAAACTGAGTGGACCCAACCGAAAAAACAGGGCTGCAGCCCACACGAGACTTTGGGCGATATCCGCTTTCGCCAATTATTCACCCAAGAAGACTGGAGCCGCCTTCCCGCCCCTGTCCGTCATCGTTTTGGGCGGCGGGTGGATTTCGGAGACATTCTGATTTACCGCGGACATGTTGAATTTAACCGTGTCAATAGCTGGGGCCGCGTGCTGACTCAGGCTCTGCGTTTAGTCGGCGGACCTCTGCCTCTCGATAAAGATAATGCCGGCGCTGCCGCGGTCGTGACTGTTACCGAAGCTCCGGCTAAAAATGGTCGCCACGGCGGACAAGTTTGGATGCGCCAATATGCAAGGCGAAACGCAAAGCAGCTCTTCCCGCAAATCATTCAAAGTGTGAAACGCTTTGAAGGCCCTACTGGCATCGAGGAATATATTGGCGGCGGCATTGGGATGACCCTTCGCGCCGCCGTAGAGAATAAAGAACTTGTTTTTACCGCCGAAGATATTTTCTGGGAGGCAAAACTCTTGGGCCGAAAGATCAGACTGCACCTCCCGCGCTGGCTCGGTCCAGAGCTTTTGCGGGCGGGGCATGAGGAACTCGGAGGCGGCGCTTTCGCCTTCACGTTAAAACTTGAGCATAGATGGTTCGGCAAGATGATCGACCAACGCGTATGGTTTGAGGATGATGACACATGACACTCAAAGACCTCCTCACAGGCGGACCGAAGCCCATTTGGGTCCGCTATATGCTCATATTAGGGGCTGTGACGCTGCTGACGCGGCTCGTTCTGGATAGCCGTTTTGCCACGACATCTCTTTTCTATTGCCTGGTTCCTTATGTGATTGGGGTCATACTCTATCTCTTTGTGCCCCAACCGAAAGGCTGGTCCAAACCCAAACGGATTGCGCGGCACCTCCTCGCGACACTCATCGTCATGCTGGCCAGCTCTGCGATTATTTTTGAGGGATTTCTCTGCGTATTATTCGCCGCTCCGCTTTATATTTTATTTGCCCTTCTCGCCTTTGCAGTCATGCCCAACAGAGACGACCCGGACCGGTTGAAACAAGCGGATATTTTTAAAGTCAGCTTAGTGCCGCTGGCGGTCATGATAATTTCCGTTGAAGGCCTGACGGACACAACGAGTTTTCCGCGCGAAGAAGTCATAACGCGGACACATATTTTGAACCTCACACCAGAACAAATCCATGCGAATTTGGCGCGGCCTGTTCACCTTGAGGAAGGCCGCAGTAAATTCCTGTCTATCTTCCCCCTCCCTGACAGGATTGACGCGCCAAGTTTTGCCGCGGGGCAGACACATACAGCCTATTTCACCTATCGCCGATGGGGGTTCACCAATGTGCATCGCGGGGAAACACAGCTCCACATTAAGACCGTTGAACCACTTTTCGTGGAAACCGAGGTCAGGAAAAACACGAGCTATTTTTCAAATTATCTCACCATCCGGGGCACGCAAATTAAGATGACCCCGCAAGCGGACGGAACCACGGAGGTCAGCCTCACCATTCGCTATCGCCGAGACCTAGATCCGGCTTGGTATTTCGGCCCGCTGCAAAGACGCGCGATTAGCGAAAGCGCAGATTACCTCCTGAAAAACATCATGGGAAAGCGCGCGCCACAAACGGACCAAACACCATGATGGCACCTGTCCATAGACTGACGGCCGGAGCGGAGTCCGCGTCCCTGGGCGAGGTGACGCTCGCCCCAGTGAAAGTCATGTGGACGGGCGGGATGACAGTCGCATTTCTGGCACTGGCACCTTTCCATACAACTCTGCCGGCAATAATAACCGGCCTTTCACTGACTTATATCACCCTACTTCTCGGGCATTCTGTCGGCATGCACCGTATGATGATCCACAGGAGTTTCAAAACAAAGCGATGGCTGCGATACCTCCTCATCTATCTTGGGACGCTGGTGGGGATTGGCGGCCCCTCCGCCGTTATTCATACCCATGATATTAGAGATTGGGCGCAACGCGCGGAAAGCTGTCATGATTTCTTCTCCCATAGGCGCGGATATTTTCGGGATTTAAGTTGGCAGCTATTTTATCAGTTTAAATTCAAAACCCGGCCAAAGGTCACCATCGAACCGGACCTTAGACATGATGGCTTTATCCAACATCTTGACCGGTTTTGGCGATGGCACCAGCTTGGCTTGGCGATCCTTCTCTTCCTTTTGGGCGGCCTGCCTTTCATTGTCTGGGGTTTATGTTTCCGCGTCGCCATCAGCATCATCGGCCATTGGACCGTGACTTATATTTGTCACAACCCCGGGCCGGGGAAATGGGATGTGATGAAAGCAGGCGTTCAAGCCTCTAACCTAAATCTTCCGGCATGGTTTGGCGGATGGCTGACCCACGGGGAATGTTGGCACAATAACCACCATGCGTTTCCAGAAAGTGCCCGTATCGGCCTATATAAAGGACAAATGGATCCGGCAGCTTGGATCATCGAAAAACTGGAGAGGGTCGGCCTCGCCTATGATGTCGGCACCCCGAGAGAGTCGATTTCTGACTTACGACTCAGAGCCCCTCTTCCCAAATCCTAAAAACTATGACACATCTCCCCGAGAAGGAGAACAAAGATGGAACCTCTTATCGAGTTTTCGGGCGCGTCGATCACCCTGACGGAGGCGTTAATTGCCGCTTTATTGATTTTGGCGGCTGTTTTGATCACGGCGTGGGTCATGCGGTCCGGCAGATCTTCTGAGGCGCGCGAGCTACAGGCTCACCTCGCGGAGATGCGCGCAGAACAAGCGCGGCTGCAAGGCCGGCTCGCGCAATTCGCCGAAGACAGCGAGCGCCGGGATGCAAATTTCGCAGAAGTCCTTGATGCGCGGCTGGCGGGCGTGTCTGACCGGGTTGGGAAATCGCTTGAGCTGTCACAAACACGCAATAGCGAAAATCTCTCCAAGCTTCATGAGCGGCTCGGGCTGATTGATCAGGCGCAATCCAATATTAAGGCGCTCGCGGGGGAAGTCTCAGGGTTGCAATCCATTCTATCGAACAAACAAGCGCGCGGTGCCTTTGGCGAAAAGCAAATGCAGGACCTCATTCGCGCTTTCTTGCCGTCGCGCGCGTTTTCTTTCCAGCATAGCCTCTCCAACAATACCCGCGTGGATGCGCTCATTCATATGCCCGACGGACACGGAGACGTGGCCGTAGACAGCAAATTCCCCATGGAGAGCTGGCGCCGCATGATTGAGGCGGAAGGGTCCTATGAAGCGAAGAGCGCCGAGCGGGATTTCAAGAATGACGTGCTAAAACATATAAAAGACATCTCGCGGAAATATTTAATTGAGGGCGAAACCTATGAGCTCGCGCTTCTCTTTTTACCGTCCGACGCGATTTTTTCAGAGCTCCACAACACCTTTGATGAAGTCATCGATAAAGGGTTTTCCCAGCGTGTTGTCATTGTCTCCCCGACAACCTTCATGGCAACCCTGCACACAATGCAAGCCGTTATGAATGATGCCGAAATTCAAAAAAACGCAGCGCTGATAAAACGCGAAGTCGCTGTCATGTCGGAAGATGTCGCGCGGCTAGGCGAGCGCGTCTCTCGCCTGCAAAAGCATTTCAAACAGGCGGATCAAGATTTGGGTGATATTCAGATTTCAGCGCGTAAAATCACCTCGCGTGCTAAGAAAATCGGCACGGTTGATTTTGACGTTGACGCGCTGGAGGAGGAGCTCCCAAATCTGAAGCTCGTCTCAAAAGGAGAAAGCTAATGCGATATGGTGGACGTCTTTTTCGGCCCGTTGAAACCTCGGACTCATCGCAGACGGGCGAAGATACGATTTTCAAATATGAGCAAATTGGCGAATTGGTCACAGCGACATATTCTGGCGGGAACATCAGGTTTGGCCAGATCATCGGAGAGGTCGATGAAGACGGCATTTTAGATATGCGCTATCAACATATGGACCAATCCGGAGCGTTAAAAACGGGCTATTGCACGACGACGCCGGAGTTTTTACCCAGCGGAAAGATGAGGCTGCATGAACGTTGGCGCTGGACCTGTGGGCACCGCGCGAAAGGCCGAAGTATTTTAGAGGAAATTTAAGGAGCTATACCGTCCATGTCACGCTGAACCTTGGCATGCTCTGGCAAATGCGCCGCTAAATCGAAGCCTATTTTTATGGCAACGAGTAGGATTAGCATGGCCAGTCCCTGCCCGACAGCCACAGCTAATAATCCGCTAAAAATAATCACAATATGAAGAAGCACTATTCTCGAATAGGGGATAAACATCTGCTTATTCGGCGTGCGGGCCAGATATTCTTTTTTACCGAAAAAGTTGATACCCATAGACATGAGATGACTAACGGTCAGCCCCAACAGAGACCATATAAACAACGATCCTGTCAAAGCGCTAAACATTTGCGAAAACTCCGGCAGCTCAGGAAATGTCGTCCTTAAAAACACATAGTGACCGAGGCAAAATCCGCCGTAATGTAAACCAAAGAAAGCGGCCAGAAATATGGGGCGCCTTCCAGACTCGCGTGTTTTTTGAGACTCTCGGCAAGCTAGAATTTTAGGTATATTCAACAGCCCAATAATCACGTTTTCCAACCAATATAGAAATATGATCGTGCTAACATCCCACCCAAATTTCATCACTCCGATCAAGGGGATGAGGTTCATCGCCAGAAGGGCTAAGGCGGCAGGGGTAAAACGAAGACGGCTCATTTAAAATGGGCGGCGGCTATTCATGGCCGCGGTGATGGTCCCGTCATCGAGGTAATCCAACTCGCCTCCGACGGGGACGCCGTGCGCCAGGCGAGAAATCTTCACGCCTGTGGGCTCCAGATGGTCCGTGATATAATGCGCCGTGGTTTGGCCGTCCACGGTGGCATTCATCGCGAGGATAACTTCGGCAACATTCCCCTCACCGGCGCGGCGAATGAGGCTGGCAATATTGAGGTCTTCGGGACGCACACCATCCAGCGCCGATAATGTGCCGCCCAGCACATGATAATAACCCCGAAATGCCCCCGCCCGCTCCATGGCCCAGAGATCCGAGACGTCCTGCACGACACAAATAGTGGTGAGGTCCCGCGTCGGCGAGGCGCAAATATGACACGGATTAGACGAGTCGACATTCCCGCAAGTCGTGCAGGTCGAAATTCGTTCTGCT
>CALDTL010000163.1 GCA_937923965.1 uncultured Caulobacterales bacterium | reverse complement strand
AAAGTGACGGCTACCACGATGTCCGGGCAGGCAGGAAATCCTCGCAACCTCAGTTTGAGGTGGGCGCCGGAATTAAACGAACCACGGTCCGAACAGAGCCAGCTCCCTAAGGAATAGTAAGGTCCGGTGGATTTGTGCCTGACACGCAACCCGCAGCGACCGTCGCCGCCTATGTGGAGGGACGGCGCGGTAAGCGCAAGGGCGCGTTACGCCTTATTCGATTTCAACTTCCGCTGACCTTTTTGGGCGAAAGACCATTTCGTCCAGAGCCAGAAAATTTTTGGGCCTTCGAGAAGGTAGCGTTTCCACAGTCTTTTCGGCTCACTCGCTAAACGGAATAACCACTCCAGCCGCATATTCTGCATCCACTTTGGGGCACGTTTGACGCGGCCAGATAGAAACTCAAGTGATGCGCCGACGCAGAGCCCAAGCCCGACACAATCGCCGCGATCGAGGCAAGCCTTGGCAATCATTTCCTGTTGCGGGCTACCGACACAAATAAAGACGTAGCGGGCAGGGTGATTGGCAATGAATTCCGCCGTTTTAGCAACTTCATCTGGCTTGTTACGGAGGCCAAAGGGCGGCTCATAATGATTGATTTTGTCAAAGCCATAGAGTGTTTTAACTGTTTCTATGATCTCTTTATCCGCGCCGATCACTGTAATTGGATCGTCCCGCGTGATGACATTATCAAAAAGCTGCTGCGTGAGATCAGACCCCGGAACGGCTTTTAATGGAATACCTGAGACTTTCGCGAGAAGCTCTAAAATGCGAGAATCGCAGACAGACAGCCAGCTCGCCTCGTAGAGGGGATTGAAAACCTCGGGCTCTTTGGCGACGCGGACCAAGTGGTCTACATTGGGCGTTACGAGAAAGCGAAATCCGTGATTCAGCGTCATCCATTTTGCGCGCTCTAGCGTTTGCATGGGCGTCAGCGGATCAAAAGTCGCGCCGATAAAGTCATAGCTGCGCGGATTGACGCGCCAGTCTTTTTGTCCCGGGCGGCTCATGTCGCGCCGGTCCTCGCCGCGCGACACCGCGGGGATGATATGTTTTTCCACATTTTGGGCGTTTCCTCGGGTCACTTTATTGTCCATTTGTCTCATCATAATGCGGCATGTAACACAGCGGAGTTGACATCCCGTTTACAGCCGCCACATGAAGCGGCGTGAGACCCTCCAAAAACAGTCATGATAATGAGGACATCCCAGAGCGGGGTATTCTGCTCCAGCTTTTGGGCCTCAGGCGGCTCAAGCCTTATCTCTGGCCAGCTGGGAACCTCGGGTTTAAGGTCAGATCAATATTGGCTCTGATTTTAACGGTCGCGAGCCAATTCGTAATCGTTGGCTCCCCATTCTTACTTGGCATGGCCATTGACGAAATTGGGGTCGCCGAGGCTAACTTTGCCCAGCAAATTTCGATCCTCATCATCGCGCTTGTATTGGGCTATGGCGGCCTTCGTCTTCTCGCAACATTATTTTCGGAAGGGCGTGAATATATCTTTGCGCCGGTCGCGCAATCGGCGCAGCGCGCCGTTGCGACGGAAACCTTCGCGCATATGCACCGCTTGTCTCTGCGGTATCACCTTGAAAAACGAACGGGGCGTCTGACCCGCATCATTGAACGCGGCGTGAAATCCATAGATTTTCTCTTCCGCTTTTTGCTCTTCAACATCGGCCCGACTTTCCTGCAGCTCGGCATTGTCGGCGTTGCCTTTGCTGTCGCTTATGATTGGCGTTTCGCCTCGATTGCCGTGGTCATTGTCGTCACCTATGTCGCGTTTACGATTATTACGACAGAATGGCGGCTGAAGTTTCGCCGCGACATGAACCGTCAAGACAATGAAGCCGCCGCCAAAGCCGTTGATAGCTTGCTAAATTATGAAACTGTCAAATATTTTAGCGCGGAAGCGTTTGAAACCACCCGATATGACGGGGCGATGGCGGGGTATATGAAGGCGGCTATTCGGTCCCGCACCTCCCTATCCACGGTAAATATTGGGCAGAGCTTTCTGATGAATTTGGGTCTCGTGGCCGTTGTTTTGCTCGCGGCAATGGGGATCTTTAACGGCGAAGATATTACAATTGGCGATATCACCGCGGTCACTTTAGTTTTGATGCAGCTTTATCGTCCGCTCAACATCCTTGGATTTGCCTATCGGGAGATTAAACAAGCGCTCACAGATCTGGAAAATATGTTCAGCTTGCTAGACCGCAGGCCTGAAATTTTAGATGCGGCGGGTGCAAAAGACCTCGTGGATGTGAGCGGCCATGTGGCGTTTGAAGATGTCTATTTCCATTATGATCCTGACCGAGACATTTTAAAGGGTGTCGATTTCACAATTGAGTCGGGACAAACCGTAGCCATTGTCGGTCCGACGGGGGCCGGGAAATCGACGCTGTCACGGATTCTCTTTCGTTTTTATGATATTGCGTCTGGATCCGTTCGGATTGATGGGCAGGATTTGAAAGATCTTACGCAATCAAGCGTTCGCAATGCGCTTGGCATCGTGCCGCAGGATACCGTTCTGTTTAACGATACAATTGGCTATAATATTGGCTATGCAAAACCCGGCGCGACGAGGTCCGAAATAGAGCAGGCCGCGCGCGATGCGCAGGTCCATGATTTTATTGCGGGGCTTCCCAAAGGCTATGATACAATCGTGGGGGAGCGCGGGTTAAAGCTGTCGGGGGGCGAGAAACAACGTGTCGCGATTGCTCGGACATTATTGAAAAACCCAGCGATTCTCATTTTGGACGAGGCAACCTCGGCGCTCGACAGCGCGACGGAGCGCGATATTCAGGCGGCGCTTGACCGGATCGCTACAGACCGCACAACGCTGGTCATCGCCCACCGTCTCACAACGATTACGGGCGCTGACCAAATTTTAGTGCTGGAGGATGGCCAAATCCGCGAACGCGGCACGCATGAGGACCTCTTGCGCGGCGGCGGTCTCTACGCCCATCTCTGGGCGCAGCAGGAAAATGAAGCCGTTTCGGACAGTTAAAATTTCCGCGTGACCGCCAAAGAGACGGCGTTGGTGTTTTCACCGTCCAAATCATAACGGGTGAAGTCCGCGCGAAGGCCCATCAAGGGCGTGAGGGCATATTCAACACCCGCGCCATAGGCGACGCCATCCGTCGAGAACTCCACGTCTGATGTGTTGACGCCATCTGTCACACGTCCGTTAAACTCAGTATTGTGATAGCCGAGACGGCCCAGAACGTTGAATTTATTCGAAACCGGGTAACGCACAACACCAAATCCTGCGAGTTGTGTGTCGACTTCCGTTTCAGCGGCCAGCGGAACCCCGTTGAAAATGACGACCGCGCCATCATCATCTGTGAGGCCAAAGGAGCCTTCAACTTCTGCGCCGAAGAGGCTTTTTGACTGCCAACCTGCACGCGCTTGAAGGCCGTAAAGGTCGCTGTCGACATCATATAGGGTCGCGCCTAATGTGCCGTAGGTATAAGATTGGCGAAGGCCTCGCGAAGACCCGCCTCGCGCGCCGACATAGGCTGGTGCGTATCCGGCCGGAGCATATCCGCTTTGCGGATAAGCGGGCTGTCCTTGATAGCCTGCATATGACTGAGGGAGTTGATGCGCCTGGCCCTGATGAATTTGATGTTGCGGGACAGCTTGGCCATAGGCGTGTTGTGATGGAGTGACCGCCTGAGCGTAATGCGGCGCAGCGCCATAAGTCTGGGCCGCCCCCGTTGCATAAGCTGACTCGCAGCCTGCGGGCGCTGGCTGACACGGTGACTGGGCATCTCCCCAATAATGCGACATTTGTGACTGCTGCGTATGAGCATATTGATCGGCGAAGAAGTCACCTGACCCTGCCATAGAGCAACCGCTCAACGCAGAGCCCAAGGCCAGAATTGAAAGTAATTTTGTCGTATTGCGCATGATTATATTCCCGTTGATTCACCAAAATTTCCCAAGCTTCATATGCGATCAACTTTAATATCCGGTGAGTCTGACTTTAAGAGATGGCTAACCATAATTTCAGCGCTCACGACTCTGGCTTTATGCAAGCGCGCACAGTGCGCCGTGCATTAGCGTGACTTGCGGTCAGCCAAGGTTGATTCTATGCGAGGCCTCATCCCCCATTGGAGAGACATATGAGTTTGAGCGGTAAAACGATTTTCATGTCGGGCGGCTCCCGGGGTATCGGGCTCGCTGTAGCGAAGCGCTGCGCGGAAGACGGAGCCAATGTTGTTATCGCCGCGAAGACCGATAAGCCGCATCCTAAGCTGGAAGGCACGATTCATACAGCGGCGGCAGAGATTGAAGCGGCGGGCGGTCAGGCGCTGGGCGTGGTCTGTGATATCCGCAATGAGGATAATGTGAAACGCGCTGTCGATGGGGCCGTCGAAAAATTTGGCGGGATTGATATTTGCATTAATAATGCGTCGGCGATTTCGCTCACCCCGACACTCGCAACGCCGATGAAGCGCTATGATTTGATGAACGGCGTAAATGCGCGCGGGACTTATCTTGTCAGCCAGACGTGTTTGCCGCATCTGCTGAAGGGTGAAAATCCGCACATCCTCAATATCGCGCCGCCGCTCGATATGAGCCCGAAATGGTTCAAAAACCATACCGCCTACACGATGGCGAAATATGGGATGTCGATGTGTACATTGGGTATGGCCGCCGAGTTTGAGGGCAAAGTCGCTGTGAACTCGCTCTGGCCAATGACGTCAATTGACACGGCGGCTGTCCGCAATGTTCTAGGCGGCGACTCGATGGCGAAAATGAGCCGCCTGCCGAAGATTATGTCGGACGCCGCCTATCTGGTTTTGACGAAAGATAAATCTTTCACCGGCCAATTCATGATTGATGAGTTTATTCTGGCGGAGGCCGGCGAAACGGATTTCGCGCAATATCAACATCCTGGATATGAAGGGCCTTTGGTGGCTGACTTTTTTGTGCCGCAAGACTGGCTGGAAAAGTCAAAATCCAATATCGTCCAAAACCCTGGATATATGGATTAAGCCGATGAGCGAAATTGCCCTCGACCCCCTGCCGGAGCAGGTCAAAGCCTTCCTTGCCAATCATAAAGACGGGCAGCCTGTCTTCATGCTCAATCTGTTGAAATTTAAACCGCGCGCGACCTATCATGACGGCGAGGACATTTCGGGCGCAGAAGCTTATGCGCGCTACGGCGAAGCGTTCGGGAAGCTCGTCGCCTCACTGAATATTGACGGCGCGCATTCGATTTATGGCGGCAAGATGGGCAGCTGGCTCATTGGGCAGGGCGAGGGGGAATGGGACGCGGTGGCGATTTTCCGCTATCCTGACGCTAAAACGATGTTTGCGACTGTCAGCTCCGAGGCATACCGCAAAATACATAAACACAGAAAAGCCGGTCTGGCCGGGCAATTATTGATTGCCTGTGATGGCGGCAGTCTTTTTAGTTAGAATATAGATAGGACACCCATGCAAACTCTTCTCGTGAATAAAACGGATTTTGGCGATCTCTCTATTGTCAATTATGATGAGGGCGAATTGCCCGACGGTCACATCCGTGTGGATATCGGGCCCTTTGCTCTGACGGCGAATAATGTGACTTATATGGTGACCGGCGACCAGATTGGATATTGGTCTGTCTTTAACCCATCGGCTTATTCTTTGACAAAAGATAAAGCTCAGGGCCGGATGCCGGTCTGGGGATATGGGCGCGTGCGCGAGTCAAATTTTCCCGGCATAGAGGTGGGCGCAGATCTCTATGGATTTTTCCCCATTGCAAAATCTATGGATATGCAACCCGGCAAACTCTCCGCGCATGGCTTTACAGATATTGCAGAGCATCGGTCGGGCCTGCACGGTCTATATAGCAGCTATAGTTTCACGAAAGCGGACCCAAGTTACGCCGCGCATCGCGACCTACAGCCCGTGCTGAGGCCGCTTTTCACAACCAGTTTTTTAATTGATGATTTCCTCGCGGATGAAGCTTTCTTTGGCGCAGAACAAATTTTGTTGCTGTCCGCGTCGTCTAAAACTGCTTTGGGCACAGCTTATTGCCTGAAAGCGCGAGGGGGTCTGCCGGTTATTGGCCTGACGTCAGAAGGAAATAAGGATTTCGTTGAGAGTACGGATTTTTACAATAGTGTTTTCACCTATGACAGCATCACAGATATGAACCCCGATGTGAAAACCGTTGTCGTCGACATGTCAGGCAATATGGGCGTCATTAAAACGCTCGAAGCCCATTTCGAAGAAAATTTGACTTATATTTGCCGGGTCGGGATTTCGCATTGGCAAGAAGCGGCGAAAGCTCCGCCGAAACGCACAGCGACGCCGACAGCGTTTTTCTTTGCGCCGGACCGTGCCAAGCAACGCATTGGAGATTGGGGGCAGGCGGGGTTTGCCAAAAATTTAGGCGCGCGCTGGATGCCATTTTTGGACACAGCTCAAGACTGGCTCGCAGTTGAAAAACAAACTGGAATTGAAGCTGTTCTTCGAAATTACCAAGATCTTTTGAACGGCCGCAGCGGACCGTCCAAAGGTTACCTCTTTACGCTCTAGGAGGGCCTCATGTCCTATACATGTTTTGATGTTCAAATCGCGGATGACATTGCGCATATCATCCTGAACCGTCCTGAAAAGCGTAATGCTATGATTGCGGAGTTCTGGACAGAGCTGCCGGAGATTGTGCGTGATATTGACGAGAACGCGAAAGCCCGCGTCATCGTCTTGTCGTCAACCGGACCGGTTTTTTGCGCGGGCATTGATGTGGGGATGTTCCAAACTGATATTGGCGGCACAGATGATAAAAACCACCCGCAGTTTGGTGCAAAATTTTATGGAACGGTTCAACGTCTGCAGGCCTCTTTATCTTGTTTGGAAAACTGCCGCATTCCGGTTTTAGTCGCGATACAGGGCGGCTGTTATGGGGGCGGCGTCGATATTATGACTGCTTGCGATATGCGTTATGGCACAGAGGATAGTTTTATTACGATTTACGAAATTAATGTCGGCATGACGGCGGATGTCGGAACTTTCCCGCGCATTCTCAACCATATGCCGGAGGGCGTTGTCCGAGAGCTTGCCTATACGGGCCGCAAGATGGGCGCAGAGGAATGCAAGGCGCGCGGGCTTTACAATGAAGTTTACCCTGACCATGAAACAATGCTCGACGCCGTCATGAAAATCGCCGCCGAGATTGCGTCGAAGCCGCCGCTCGCCATTTATGGCTGTAAGCGCATCATTACCTATTCAAGGGATCACACGACAGAGGACGCGCTCGATAATATTGCGATTTGGAACATGTCGATGCTGATACCATCCGAGATGATGGAGGCGATGATGTCAGCCAAACAGAAAAGACCCGGGACCTACGAAAATTTACCGGTGATTAAATCGAAGATATGATTTTTCTCGCGCCGCCTGGCTCAAGTCATAACTTTTTTAAAATTATAACTTGAGCGCCGGGGATGGCTGGAGTTGTGACCAGATGATGCTTGCGCCCCGCGAGCATCATCCAGTCCTGCGAGTCCACCAGATTTGCCGAATAGATGTGCCCATAAGTCCATCTCTTCGCCTCACATAGTCGGTTGCCCCGCTGAGTCAGGGCATATCGCTTTTTTCGCCTTGAGGATTGTCTTCTCTAAAATTTCTATTTGTCTTTTTTGTGTTTTGCTGTCAGAGTAAAAATGACAAATAGGGGGCGCCTATTATGACAAGTGTAAGTCATATAAATTACATTAGCGGTTTAAAACCGCAAAGCACTGCTAGGTGCTAGCATGAAGATGACTCTGTCTAATGCTTATTTGAGTGCAAATTTAGACATTTTGCAACGGCTGGGCTTCCCCCGATCCTATTCGCTTGACCTCATGGAATTGGATGAGGAACGCTTGCGTCCGCCGGTCGGGCGTGTCTCGATAGATAAATTTCTGACCTGCATTATTGCCGCTGCAAACCATACGTCTAATCGCCAGATAGGCCTGCTTTTAGGGCTCAAGTTTCGGGTTGGGAGCTTTGGCGGGACGGGCGCAATTTATAGCTATTGCGAAGATCTAGAGGAGGTGATGACGATGAATAATCTCTATCAAAAACTCGCGATTGATGCAGGTGAAGTCAAATATCAGCAAGATCCAGATGGCGGTCATCATATGTGTTTCACCCCGCATTATACCGATTTGAAGCACTATAGATATATAACGGACATCATAATGGCCTCTTATGTGACCACCTATAGGTGGTTATCATGGGGCTCAGGGGAAGATGTTGTGTCTGCCACCCTGCCATATGTTCAACCGAGTGAATATACCGAATATGTCGATCTTTTGGAAACGCATGTCGAGCTTAATTCAGAGCGTATTTGCGTCGAATTTTCTGATATTGCGATGTCCCAAAAATTGACAACCCGAAACCCTGAACGTCTAGCGCGGGCTCGATTAGCGTTAGATAAATTAATTGGTCAACAAACCTCCGCGGATGATTTTGAAAAAGGTCTAGACGCCGCGATTCGCGGTGCCATTGAGACAGGTCAAGTCTCGGCGCAGGTTGTCGCAGACCGTATGGGTCTAAGTCCTTCTGCTTTCCGAACACGGCTTGCTGAAACGGGCGAAGGGTTTCGGCCAAAACTCGATAAAATTCGCAAATCAATCTTTATCGAGAAAAATAATGAAGGGCGGAGCTTTTCTCAAATTGCGTTGGCGCTGGCTTATAATGATCAAGCGGCCATGAACCGCGCGTTTCGGCGTTGGTTTGACATGACCCCGACGGAGTGGCTGGCAGAAAACTCACCGCCGGAGACGGAGGAGTTGCACTAACGCGCGCGGCCCCAATAATTATAAGACAATAGTTTTGGCCCGGGAATATAGGCTTGGTGCAGTTCAACCGGTTTTAGTCCGGCCTGTTTAAACAGGTCTGGTATGTCGCGGCCGCTGTGGCACCCGCCCGCAAGTTTCGACCAAATCGGATCTATACGGTTCTGCCATTTGGAAATATTGACTGTCGGCGCGCGCCCATGTTCCGAAAACAAAATTTCGCCGCCGGGCTTTAAGATACGCCGCATTTCCTTGAGGGCCGCTACAGGGTCGGGGATGGTGCAAAGCGTGTAGGTGACGACAACTGTATCTGCGCTATCCGTGTCCATGGGAATATCCTCACCGGATAGGCCGATGCGGTGAACCGGGAAAGCTGCGTCTGTTCGGCGGCTTTGACTGCGTTTCCAAATATGATCATCAGGATCAACGCCGGTGACGGACGAAATTTTCGCGGGGTCGTAATGGGGAAGGTTGAGGCCGGAGCCGATGCCGATTTCCAGCACATCGCCTTTTGCAAAGGGCACGACTTTTGAGCGCTGTTTTTCTATTGGGCCGATACCGCAGGCTTTGTCCAAGCAGCGAGGTAGAATATGGCGTGCGTAAAATCCGCTCATGTGGACGGGCTTCCTTTATCTCGGGATTTTCTACTTGCGGCGATAGACGTCTGTTGTGCCAGTATCAACATCTTGAAGAATGAGCTGCTGTTTATCTGCTGCTATAATGGTTTTTACGGATGGGGGGCTTTTCTCCGCTTGCTCTTGCAGGGAGTCCGCTAGCTCGCGGGACGCTTGATCTGTATCGCGCGGGATGATCATAACCGAGTTAGGGGTGAGTTTAAGTTGCCCGGCGGCGAGGTCCCATTGTCCCTTTAAATCGACACTGACCCGCATCCCGTCATCCGGCATACCCCCGCCGGAGATATCCAAATTTCGAGTGAGATGGGTATCGCCGTTTTTCTTGAGACGCAGCACCGTATCGGCGGTTAATGTCTGGACGCCGCCAGCCGTCATAGAGGTCGGCGTCTCTTGGACCCATGTGCCAAGGATGGCTTTTTCCATCGGCGGCTCTCCCCCGCAGCCCGTGAGCGCGCCCAAGGCGACAACGGAAAAAAATGCAAATAAAGGCCAAAAATATCTCATGAATCGGCTCTAACAGCCCAATCTGAATCGGCAAGGTGGATTTGATATTTTTATCAGGCTGCGAGTGTACCCAGCGCGATTTGATAGCCTCCAGCCCGACACACGAAAAGATGTAGCGTGCGGCCGTTGGTTTTTGACAAAGCGTGGGGTAGGGCTCTAGCATGACCGATCTTCTAAAATTAGCGCTACCGCAATTGGCTCCGAAATGGCTGTCGCGAGACGCGGGGTTGGCGCAGGTCATTGCGACCATTCAAACGGCGGCAAAGCAGAGCGCTGATCTCATTGTCTTTTCCGAAAGCTTCGTCCCGGGTTATCCGTTTTGGCTCGACGGGACGGGCGGAGCAAATTTTAATAATACTCGCCAGAAAGAGATTTTTGCGCATTATTCTGATCAGGCTGTCACGATTGAGGACGGGCATTTGAACGCGGTTTGCGCGGCGTTGAAAGCGGCGAATATGGCCTGCTATCTCGGCGTGATTGAACGGCCTAGAAACCGAACAGGTCATTCGCTCTATTGTTCCTATGTCTACATCGATAAAGCCGGGATCGTGCAATCTATTCACCGAAAACTCCAACCCACCTATGAGGAGCGTCTTGTTTGGTCTCCGGGGGATGGGCATGGTCTCGTGACACATCGGCTGGGAGCTTTCACGGTTGGCGGATTAAATTGTTGGGAAAACTGGATGCCGCTCGCGCGCGCGGCGCTTTACGGACAGGGCGAAGATTTACATGTCATGGGCTGGCCGGGTAGTGACCGCAATACGCAGGACCTAACGCCGGTCTTGGCTAAGGAAGGCCGGAGTTACTGCGTATCTGTTTCCGCCATTATGCGTCCCAAAGATGTTAGGGGCGACACGCCATATGCTGATGATATTCGAAAAAGTCTCAGCGAGATGCCTGCCAATGGCGGCTCTTGCGTGGCCGCGCCGGACGGCAGCTGGGTGCTTGAGCCCGTTACGGGCGAGACAGGCCTACGTTATTGCGACTTAGATCCCGCATTTGTGCGGCGTGAGCGCCAGAATTTTGACCCAGCGGGTCATTATTCTCGCCCTGATGTCACGCAGCTTACGGTGGATAGACGCCGCCAAAGCACGGTCCGGTTCGAGGATGATTGACCTTAATTTGTCTGGTCTAAAATGGCCGCGTCCAACGCTTTGAGTTTCTGCGTCAGACCCGTTTCCAGCGCGTCGATTTTGGCTTTACGGATATTGGTTTCGGCAATTGCAATCTCGCGGCCTGTATTGCCTGAAAAATGCATCCAATTTTGACTTTCATATTGCGGCCAGTTGGGCACGTCCGCGCCATTGGGATTGCCCGTCTTTGCAAAATTTGTCCAAGCCGACACCACGATGTCAGTCAGGACTTTATCGTCATCAGATAGACCCAGCGCAGGTTCTGAGCTGTCAAAAACAAACGGGATTTCCGCGGCGTGAAACGCGCCCAGTGTTTGTTTGTCGGACGGCGGGACACGGGAGAAATGATAGAGATAGGTCGGCAGGCCAAAGGCCTCTACCGATTGTGCCGCATAGCGAATATTCACGCCAAAAATGTCGTCGCCCATCATATCCATACCGCTAGCCATGAAATCTGTGTCCAAACCATAGAGATCGATAATCGTCTGGCCTTGTCCGGGGTAATGTTCATTCAAGGCCGCAAGCATGGACGGCGTGTCCTGCGGCATATCGTTTTCCCAAACGGAGGGCTGTGGATCATCTGGGAAGAATAATGTGCCTTCATCGGAATTATACCCCGTCAGAAAAGGCACGGCATTTATATCGCCGTCCCGAAAAGCATGGCCGACATTTTTCGGAAAGACATAGCCGTCCCGGATGTGATGAAAGGCTTCATCGGCTTTTTCGGGGAGGTTCGCCATGATGACGCCCGCATCGATAGCGCGGAGGTCGGCAGCGCTTGGCATCTCCAAACCCAAAGCGGCAGCGGTTTTCTCGCCCATCTCATATCCGCTGGGCCAACCCAGCTCATTGCCGTCCCTTTGACCAAGATGATAGGTCGACGCCCCGCTTTGCGCGATGGCTTTGTGGAATGTCCCTGCAGCCAAAGGACTAGCCATCATTTCCGTGACGGACCATGCGCCTGCGCTTTCGCCGAATATTGTGACATTCTCCGGGTCGCCGCCATAGGCTGAAATATTCTCTTGGACCCACTCCAGCGCGGCGATTTGGTCGAGCGTTCCATAGTTACCCGATACGCCATTCGGGTCGCTTGCCGACAAGGCGGGATGCGCCATATAACCAAAAACGCCGAGCCGATAATTAATAGTCACAAGCACCACATCTTTTTCGACGAGGCCATTGGCTTGGTAATAGGAAAAATCACCCGATCCAAATTGATGCCCGCCGCCGTGGATCCAAACCATGACGGGCTGCTGTGTGTCGCCGCCCAGATTGCCGGTGCGGACATTGAGATAAAGACAATCTTCGCTCATGGGAGACGGTTTTTGGGCCGCAACGGCCTTTTTAATCACGAAGTTTTTCACGCGGCTCAAGCCGTGACCTTCAATCAGGCGATCCATAAACCCGCCTTCGACATTTTCTGGCTGCATGCAGCGATTACCAAATTCATCGGCCATCCGGGTTTCTGTCCAGCGCGGTGCAGGCGCTGGCGCGGCCCAGCGCAGATCATCGACAGGCGGCGCGGCAAAGGGGAGGCCTTTGAAATTATATATGTTGGGATTTTCTGTGGTGACGCCTTGCACCGGACCTTGCGGCGTCATGATCAGCGCCGCCTCACTGAGCGTTTCGGTTTTTGAGGTGCAAGCCCCTAAAGAGGCCGCCAGTCCTACCGCCGCCGTTACAAGCCAAAAATTACGCATAATCCGTCTCCCAGATTGTCTTCATAGGGGCGAAAGGCAGTGCAGACAACAGTTCTCGCTTTGCCTCAACTGTGCAATTGTGTAGGTCGCGGGCCGTGGAAAGCTCTCCAAATATCACCATTATCGGCGCAGGCTTGATTGGGCTTTGCAGCGCCGATGCGTTGTCATCGCGCGGCGTAAATGTAACGGTCATTGATGCCCGCCCCGGTCCTTGCGAAGGCACAAGCTTCTCTAATTCAGGAATGATTCACCCCAGCCAAGCGCTGAGTTGGGATACGCCGAAACCCAGCCCCTCAGATTTGGATGCGGCTCGTGTGACGGCCGCCTTGGCGAAGAGATCGCGTGACTTGCTTGTGGATATGACGAAACGTCTTGGGTTGCCGGTGCGCCCAGGCGGGTGTCTTCAAATTTTTAAAGATTTTGAAACCGCCCGCTCAGCTCAAAAATCCTATGGTGAAATCGGAATCTTATCGAACATTGTGATTGACCCTATTGATAGTTTCGGGCGTCCGGCCTGTCAGTTTCCAAATGATAATTCTGGGGATGCCCGTGCATTTGGATGCGCGCTTGAGATGGATCTGAGGGCCCGAGGCGTTAGCTTTATTTACGGCGCAGCAGATACAGACGTCCGTCATACAGGCGCAGGCTTCACCGTCAGAGTGTCTGATCAAATTTTGAAAGCCGATCACCTTATTTTGGCGGCGGGCATTCAAACGGCCTCGCTCTTGTCAAAATTTGAAATTCGTATGCAGTTGAAGGCTGTGTCTGGCGCTGCAGCAGATTTCGTGCTGCCCGAGATAATCGATGACTTGCCATCTTGCCCCGTCATGGACACTGAAAGCCGCTCCGCGATGACGGTCTTCAAAAACCGAGTCCGCATATCTGGGGGCTGGGGACTCGAAGACCCTGCCTCATTAGTTGAATGTTGGCGCGATATTGCGCCGGCCCTTATGCTGCGTCTTGGCCGGCCGCGGTCGACATGGACAGGTGTTCGTCCCGTCAGCCCTGTTGGGCGGCCCTATATTAGCGGGTCATCCATTCCAAATTTATGGGTTAATACCGGTCATGGCCATATGGGGTGGACCTTATGCGCGGGTTCCGGAGAGCTGATGTCAGAGTTGATATTAGATGGCCGCCGCGATAGCCGATTTGCTTTTTCAGGTTAGGGATCGTCTATTTAGGCAATTTAGGCAATAATATCCGGCGTGAGTTGATTTTCGATAAAAGTGATTTTGTCCTTCATCGAAAGTTTGACTTTTTTCATTCGCTTGAGTTTCAACATATCCATGACGCCGGTTTCAGCCAGAGCTTTAATTTCATTGTCGATCGCGCGATGCTCGGTTCTCAATGTTTGCAAAATGGCCAAGAGAGCCTCTTTCGAAGGGTCTCCCTCGGGGGCGTCTGAATCAAACGGATCTGGCGGCAACTCGTCCATATGGGTCCCTAACTGGCTGAGCGTGCTGGTGCAATGATTGACCAAATATATGCCTAATGACGCCGCAATTGCCTAAGGCCGCATCATTTTAATAAAAATTTAGTTAGAATTTGACATCGGGCGAGACAGTCCCCGCTTTTTGTGATAGGCACAGACCATCACAACATAGCAGGAGAGACATATGGCAGTCACGGCACACTTAGAAACGCTGCAAAGTAAACACTCTAATTTGGAAGAAAAAATCCAAGCCGAACTCCGAAGTCCCCTCCCAGACACGATACGTGTCTCGCGCCTTAAACGTCAAAAACTCCAAATCAAAGACACACTCTCGCAATATGAGCAAACGCATTAGCTCAGAGAGTTGAAGCCGGAAACGGCAGAGCCTATAGCGCCCTTGTTGACCTTTTATTGAATAGGTCGGCAGGGGTTTATTTTTGAGCGAAGGAGACCTTTATGTCCGATCGTGTTTTTATCATTACTGGTGCAGCGCGGGGGATCGGTCTCGCCTGCGCCCAGCGGCTTGTAGACGATGGCCACCGCGTTGTCTTAGCCGACCAAGATGCTGAAGCAGGGGCGCTCTCGGGCAGAGACCTCGCCGCTGAGACGGACAGAGCGATATTTGTCGAATGTGATGTGTCTGATCCGCTTTCCGTCCATAACCTGATAGCCGAAACGCTAGGCGCCTATGACCGTATTGATGGCCTCGTTAACAATGCGGGTATTGCCATAAAAGGCGGCGCGCTGGATATGAGTATCGAGGATTTCGATAGAAATCTCGGGGTCAATTTGCGCGGCGCTTTCCTCGTCTCTAAGGCTGTGGCCAAATATATGGTCGAGGAAATTGAAAACCGGACAGATCGGTCTCGCTTGACTGACCGCCCC
The DNA here is from genome assembly GCA_937923965.1 of uncultured Caulobacterales bacterium. GTDB lineage: Bacteria > Pseudomonadota > Alphaproteobacteria > Caulobacterales > Maricaulaceae > Litorimonas. The sequence goes on along the minus strand of CALDTL010000163.1, from coordinate 2,666 downwards.
TATGCCATTGTGAATATGTCTTCGATCAACGATACTGTCGCGATCCCTGATTACCTCGCCTATACCATTTCAAAAGGCGGCATGCATCAGATGACCCGGGCAATGGCGATTGAGCTCGCGCCTTATGGCATTCGGGTTAACGGTATTGGTCCGGGGTCAATCAAGACGGAGATGCTCGCAAGTGTAGTCTCAGATGCGGGCGCGATGAAAAAAATCACCCAGCGCACGCCTTTGGGCCGACCGGGCCTGCCCGATGAAATTGCTTCTGTTGCCGCTTTTCTTCTGTCGGAGGAAAGCAGTTATATCACGGGCCAGCATATTTATGCCGATGGCGGCCGCTTGGCGCTCAACTATACAATGCCAGTAGATGACATCTAACGTCTGTTTCTCAGACGATTTGAGTCGAGGATAGTGACGCACCTAACCCGCGAGGATGAAGTTAGAGTGTTTCTTTATAAAAAAGCCCGCTTCAACTGAGAGGGCTTTTGTTTCTGTGTTTTCGTTTTAGGTGCTAGGCTTGAACAGGCTCTCCAGCGTATGCTCGACTTTCGGCTTTTCAGCTTCCGGCTCAGGTTTTGGCAGCGGCGTAAGGGTTTCGCCTCCCCCTTCTGCGTCCAGCTTGGCTTGCGCTTTGGCTCTTTTTTCTGCGGCTTTCGCTACAATGCCATCTAGGTCAATTTGGGAACACAGGCCGAGGCTAACAGGATCGGTAGGGTTAATCGTATTGATCTTCCAATGCGTCCGCTCCCGAATGGCTTTGATGGTTGGCTTTGTCGTGCCGATGAGCTTTGAGATTTGCGCATCTGTTATCTCAGGATGGTTTCGCACAAGCCAAGCGATGGCGTCTGGGCGATCTTGGCGACGGGACAGGGGCGTGTAGCGCGGCCCTTTTTTCTTTGTCTTTGGCTCTAATTTATCTGAATCAAAGCTGTTCGGCTTCATCGCGTAATTTGCGTCGCTTTCGGCTTTCTCAATCTCCTCACGGGAAACTTGGCCATTCGCGATAGGATCAGCGCCGCGAATACCGGCAGCCACATCCCCGTCAGCAATGCCTTCAACTTCGAGGATATGCAGGTCGCAAAACTCGGAAATCTGTTTGAATGTCATGGCCGTGTTATCGATCAGCCACACGGCGGTCGCTTTGGGCATCAATATTTGTGTCATCTCTCTCACCTCCAGGTGGCCGACTTTTATCGAAAAAGCAGGCATGAAAAAACCCCGCTCGGCGGGGTGGATTTACCAATTATTGACTGTGTAATCAGCAATCGATGAGACGCTCATAATAGATTAACGTCCATTTGGCAATAGACAGCTCTGCGCAGCTAAGAAAGATACCCCCATGTCCATCTTTGATGATTCTCCGCGAATTTCGAGCGGCCCGCCTCAGCCGGGCGAGGACTTATATGGTTTGTCTGTATCGGAATTGGACGACCGTATCACACTATATCGCGAAGAGATTGTAAGGCTGGAAAATGAACGTGTAAAAAAACAGGCTGAGGCAGACGCGGCGCATGCTCTCTTCGGTAAGAACGGCTGATTTCCTTACAATTTATGGTTTTTTTGGTGCCTTGGCTTGGCACTTGCAAAACTCTCCCTGACTGTCTTGCATTACAGGGCAACTCACCACAATACGTGTAAAGAGAACTAAAATGATGGCAGCTTCGTCTTTGAATACTTTGAAAAACACTTTGACCGACACTCTGACGCCTCAAGCGGAAGCGAGGCTTTTGGCGTTTACGAAATCGGAGCTCTTTGCCAAGACCTTTCGGGAAGGCATGGATCTTGTTGAAGAGGTCGCGGCTTATCTTGACGGTCCAGGCCGACAAGATGCGAAAAAGCTCGGCCGCACGGATGCGCTGACTTATGCGAGCCAATCCATGCGCTTGACGACCCGCCTGATGCAGGTCGCAAGTTGGCTGTTGGTGCAACGCGCGCTGAAAGAAGAAGAAATGACTTTATCTGAAGCGCGTGCCGATAAATATCGTTTGGTTCCCGAAGAAAAAGCCGAGGGCACGTTGAGTTTTTCCGAACTGGCGAAAGACGCCTATGCACTACCGGCAAAGCTGCTTGACCTGCTCGCGCGATCCGAGCAGCTCTACGAACGTATTGTTCGCTTGGACCGATCTCTTTACGGCACGATTGCCGCCCAAGTCGGGAATACGGTGGCGGACCAAATCAACAGATTGGAAGCGGCCTTTAAACGTCACGGCTAACGGCATTCCTTGACACATTTGACCCATAAAAAAGGCTCCCTCGGGAGCCTTTTTCGTGTTCGGTTCCGGCTCGGCGTCGTTGCGCGCTCGAGGCCAGAATGACCGGAATGACAGTTTAAACGATATTGGCGAGGAGCCGCCAATGATTGATTATACGCCAAAGCCTGCAAATTTGTCTTTGAAGCGAGACACGCGTCCGCCGCGGTCCATCAGTTTCGCATCGCCGCCTGTCCAAGCTGGATGTGTTTTGGAATCAATATCAAGGACGAGCGTGTCGCCTTCTTTTCCATAAGTGGAACGTGTTTGATAGGTTGATCCGTCCACCATCTGAACGGTAATCATGTGATAATCTGGGTGTATATCTGATTTCATGGTCTTTAGCCTTTGTCTGGTCACGGGGTTGCGTTGAAAGGTCACCCGCTCGCGAGCGCGCCGTATATGCGTCAATTCTGA
>CALDTL010000162.1 GCA_937923965.1 uncultured Caulobacterales bacterium | reverse complement strand
ATTTCGCCTTCGACATTGGAAACAATGTGCATGACATGACTATAGCGCTCTATGGTGAAGCGCTCGGTGACCTTGACCGTGCCGGGTTTGGCGACGCGGCCAACATCATTGCGGCCCAGATCCAGCAGCATGAGATGCTCTGCGCATTCTTTCGGATCTGCTAAAAGGTCCGCCTCGAATTTGATGTCCTCGGCTGTTGTTTTCCCGCGCGGACGTGTTCCCGCGATAGGCCGCACGGTGACGGTCCCATCCCTCAATCTGACGAGAATTTCAGGGCTGGAGCCGATGACTTGATGATCGTCAAAATCTAGAAAGTAAAGGAACGGCGAGGGGTTCATCCGGCGCAGACTTCGGTAAAGCGCAAAAGGCGTGGCGGGGAGCGGGGCGGACAGGCGCTGGCCAATGACGACCTGAAACACGTCTCCTGCGAGAATGTAGTCTTTGGCTTTGGCGACGCGGGCCCCAAAGGTCTTCGCATCGGTCCCGAGCGCCGGATTAAGGGTCGGAATAGCGATATCTCGGCCCGAATTAGCGGAGACCGGCAGAGCTAGATCATTCGCTACCCGTTCAATGCGCGCGCAAGCTTCCGCATAGTTTCCGCCTGCGGGCAGGGGTGAGCCAATGATAATCTCTTGGGCGACCTGGTCGAAGATGCAGACGATGCGGGGGCGCACCATGATCGCGTCCGGCGTGCCGATGGGATCATGTTTTGCGCCGGGGAGGCTCTCGACTTGCCTAATCATATCATAGCCAAGATAGCCAAACAGCCCCGCTGCCATGGGCGGCATATCGTCCGGTAAATCGAATTGGATTTCATTTTGCAAAGCCCGCAATGCGTCCAGCGGCTTGCCTGCGCAGGGTTCATACTTGCCGCCGTTGCGGCTCACTTCGCTCTCGTCTCCTTTGGATCGCCAGATGATATCGGGATCAAAGCCAAAGAAACTGTAGCGCCCGCGTTGCTCGCCGCCTGTGACGGACTCAAAGAGAAATGCGTAAGGCTTTCCGAGGGCAGCTTTCAGGAAAGCGGAAACAGGCGTATCAATATCATTAATAACGCGCGCATGCACGAGTTGGGCCTTGGATGGAATACCCGCCTTTGAGGTTTTAAACGCATCCGCTGACGGAAAAAAAGACAGTGTCATGGACGGCTCTATTCGCCTTCAATACCCATGATAGCGCGAACCTGATCAGGATATTCTCGCAGCTCATGCTCTTTTAGAATCGCCGCTCGATAGGCGCTCTGAATATCTCCGCTAATTTCGGAGGTAATATTGCTTTGAACCGTATCCAGGATTTCGCCCGCTAACCCATCCGTATTCGGCGTAATTGAGTCAAGGCGCGCTAAAGTGTATGTCAACGGCGCAGCGCCTGCTCCGCGCGCCAAATCTCCCACGTCAGAAGTCAGAAGATCCACGACGACTGCACCGGCCAGGTCTCTGGGCGGCTGTGTCCGCGAAATTCCGCGTTCCTCGAGAGTGGCTGCTGATCCAAGCTCGCCAGCTATTTCCTCAAGCGTGCGGCCCTCCCGAACGTCTTTGGCTAAATCCAATCCGCGCTGGGTCAGAGCTTTAGTCGTTTGTTCGGATATCCACGCCTCAAGAACATCATCTTTGATCTCTTCAAGAGGCCTCACCTTGCTGTCAATCACATCGGTCACGCGGAAGGAGACATATCCGCCTTGGGCGGTCGGGAAAATATCCGTGTCAAAGCCAATATCTTCTGTAAAGATCAACCGGAGCAGCTCGTCATCTTGCGCGATGCCGGGAATGGCTTGGGACCCATTCATCACAAGCCCGTCCTGCGTTTGTCCAATACGGTTGATATAGTCATAGCTCTCCATGGGCAGATTAAGCTCGGCGGCAATCGCTTCCAAGGTCTCGCCGTTGAGGAGGCGCTCATCAAGCTCATCACTAATTTCGAAAATGCGTGTCTTCGCGAGTTCTTCCCCAAGGGTGCGGCGAATTTCGGCCTCGACGGAAGAAAATGCGGGTGTGTTGGCCTCTGTGACGCTCGGGATGAATATGGCTTCCCAGCCGCCGAGGCTGTTTTCGGATGCCGCAGATTGCCCCTCAGATAACGAGAAGGCTGTGTCATCTGTCACGGGGTCGAGCAGTTGATCTTTTGCGACGCCGTCAAATCTCTCTGACCCTGTGAGACCAAGGGCGCTGGCCACTAATTCAGGGGCTTCCCCCGCCGCGAGGCGCGTCGCAGCATCCTCTGCGGTAGCCTTATCGGGTGCAGACAGGACAATAACGTCGCGAGACGCTTTTGTTCCCAAAGCGCCGCGAGCAAGGCGGCTTTCATATTCTTCTTTGACGTCTTCTTCCGTAATGTCTCCGGCCAAATCAGGTAAGTAACCCGATGGCTCTAGGCGAATCATGGTCACTTGACGAAATTCCGGGGCCGTATATCTGGCTGCATTATCATCGAGAAAAGTCTGCAGCACATCATCGGACGGCGTTTCAGGTGCAGGGACGGCGTCTTTGTTTAAGGTCAGGACTGTTGCCCGACGTTGCTCAGATATAAAATCAAATTGACGTTTTGCGAATCCGGACGGGGCTTTAATTCCGCCAACAATCGCTTCTACGGTTTGCGCGCGGCGCAAATCCCGCAGGATGTCTTCTTCAAATTTCTTTACTGAATACCCATTGCGTGACTGCGCGAGAGCCGACTCTAATTTATCGCGCGAAAACTCTTGGGTAATGTCAGATCGGAAGGCTGGAATAGCCTCGATATAGGCTTTTGCATCCGCGCGGTTCACGCCAACACCGAGGTCTTGGGCATCTTTTTCAATAGCTAGCTGCGTCTGGTATTGCACGAGGAGTTCGCGGTGGACGCCCTGCTGGTAAGCCTCTTCATTCGTTAGGCCTTCACCCCGCTGTGATGCGATTTCCCGAAGACGTGCCTGAAAGTCACGATCAAAATCTCGTGTCGGGATGCTGGCGTCGCCGACACTCACAACGGCATTTCTTGCGCCTTGAACAAAGATGTCATTCACGCCCCAGACCGCGAAGGCGAGGACAAGGAGACCAACGAGGATCGCAACAAATGCGCCTCTGATTTTTTCGCCGATGGAATTTGCCATGAGTATGAGGGTTCCGGTTAACTAAAACGTCAGTCGTCTTACCTATGAGGGGCATAGCTGACAAGACCGCGATACGCTTGCAATGCGGGTGTTTCGCAGGAAATATAGACCAAAGACGGAGACAAAAACATGGCAAAGACATTGCGGCCCCTCATTGCAGCAAATTGGAAGATGCACGGAGATATGAGCTGGGCATTCAAACCCGCCGATTTCAACACGTTATTTCTGACAGAAGACCGGACGCATCTGGATGTTTTGATTTGTCCGCCAGCGACATTGCTGTCGTCTATGCTGGATCCTGAACAGACAGGCGTGCTGCTTGGCGGGCAGGATTGCCATGCGAATGCAGCAGGGGCACATACGGGAAATGTTTCAGCTGAAATGCTAAAAGATGCAGGCGCCAGCTATGTTATTGTTGGCCATAGCGAGCGCCGCGCCGAGGGGGATACTGACGCGGACGTCAATGCCAAAGCCAAAGCTGCGGCCCGGGCAGGCTTAACACCCATCATCTGTGTCGGCGAAACCGAGGCCGAGCGCGACGCCGGTAAGGCTCAAAAGGTCGTTGCGGCTCAGATTAAAGCGAGCGTGCCAAAACTCAAAGATTATGTCATTGCCTATGAGCCCGTCTGGGCGATTGGCACCGGTAAAACAGCGACGCCAGAGGATGTCGACGAAATGCATAATGCCATCCGCGAGCAAGTCGGCGCGAAGGTGAGGCTGCTTTACGGCGGCTCGGTAAAGCCTGCGAACGCCGAAAGCTTGCTCGGGCTAAAAAATGTCAATGGCGCCCTGATTGGGGGAGCTGGTCTGGAAATGGACAGCCTTGCGGAGATCGCCAAAGCTGCGCCCGCAAAATAAGAAACGGATAAATTAACAAACAAGGTTAACCAAGCGTCAACGCCTTCGCGTCAAACTAAGTCAACGAATCGACTTTGTCTTGCGAGGCCCCCATGCGTTTTTTGACCCTATCCGCGTTTGCGACACTCTTGTCAGCGACGGCCTTTGGTCCCGCTTTTGCCGCTGATTTGGGCACCTATCGGCCAGGCACGCCTTACAATAGCTCCGTCGCGGCCGGCGCTGATGTCTGCGATAGCCAATGTGCGGGCGATGCGCAGTGCCGGGGCTGGAACTATGTAAAGCCAAATCCGCAAGCCCCGGGAGTTTGTGAATATTTATCGACTGTTTCGGCGCCAATTTCTTCGCAGATTTCAATTTCAGGCGAAAACATTTCGGCTGCGCCTTATTCGCCGCGTGTCACATCGGGCGGCACGAATACAATTCGGGTTGGAACGCAAGTCGCGCGACCCACGAATACTGTGAGTGTGGGGCAAACGCCCCCAGCGCGCCGCGTCGTGCGCCAAGCTGTTCCGCAGCGCGCCACAGCGCAACGTGCCTCGACGCAAGCTGTTGAAAATATGAGCCTAACAGCGCAACAAAATCGTTACCGTCAGGGACAAACCGCCCAGCCGCAAGCGCCTATTCGGCCTGCTGTGCCGCAACAGGCAAGCCGTCAGGCCATACCTGCGCAGCGCCCCATGTTTCGCCCGATTTTGGACGCGCCATCCGCAGCGATGCAGCGGCAATCCCAGCGCGGCGCTCAGCCAAAACGGCAATCAAGCCGCCGCATGACCGGACCGCGTAATGCTGTACCGCCAATGCCATATTCCGCGCGTCCCCAGTCTCAGAGGCCTGTGCCGCGCGCGGCTCAACCGCAAGGTCAAATGATGGCGCGCGGGTCATCTCGTCCGCCTGTCGGGCAGCCGATTGCGCCTCCCCAGTCAGCCATGGCCCAGTCAGCCATGCCGCAGCAACCGGTGCGTCAGCCCCCTTCAACGCCGTCTCAGCGCCTCGCGCAACTAACAGCGCAAACCCAGACCACATCTGCGGCGGCGGCGCCCAAAGCCGAGACCCAAGGGCCAGTCGCCCTTACACCTCAACAGGCGCGCAAGAGTTTATTTGGTAGCCTCAATGATGATCTTCGCGCTCCAGCGGCGTCCGGCGCGCCGGGGGCTTCGGCCGTTCCAACGACCCCCGTGACACAACAGGAATTGGGGCCGGTGTTAGCTGGCGGGCTTTAAGCGTTCTGGCGCGTCTTTAGCCAATGGGTAACGCCGGCACGTATCGCGGCAAATGAAAGTCGAAACCAGCCAAACATGACGAAGATAACAAAGCAGACCGTGAGGACTGTCAGAAGCACATTCGGCACATCTCCCACGTCGTAGCGAAATGCGGTTAATGTCTCGGAGCCGCCCGCAAAGGCGGCTATCATGGCGAGAAAAATCCAAACACCCACCCAGTAAAATCGTATCAATTCGTTTTTGTGTTTGAAGGCCGTAATGGGCACAAATAACAAGGTAACAAACGCCAAAGTGATCGCAAACATGATGAGTCCAGGTATAAATTGTGTCAACATGGAACGGGCTTTCGGTCTGCGGGTCTAATTACTTTAGTCGTTTCAAGCGCCGTGCCGTTAAGCCCGCTCTTTCGTTGTCAGGAATCTCAAATCTGGGTTTTTCTCTTGGGCATAGCTTACATCCCACCCAGATTTTGCGAGGAAAACGGGTGCCTCATCAACATCCGTTCCTGTGGTCATCACATTTTTATCGACGAAGGCTTTGATCAGGGCCTCATCATCGGCCGCAATCCAGCGCGCGATTTGATAGGCAGGCTGCTCGAAGGTCACCTCAAGGTTATATTCGGTTTTGATCCGCTCCCGCATCACATCGATTTGCAGCGACCCGACCGCGCCGACAATCATGTCTGAGCCAAAATTCGGTTTGAAGAGCTGTGTCACGCCTTCCTCGGCGAGAGACTCGAGGGCTTTGCGCAAATGTTTCGCCTTGAGCGGATCTTTGAGCTGCGCGCGGCGCAAAATTTCCGGGGCGAAGTTCGGAATCCCGGCGAAGATAATTTTGCCGGATTCCGATAAACTATCGCCGACCCGCAGTGCGCCGTGATTGGGAATACCGATGACGTCCCCCGCATAGGCGTGTTCCGCAAGCTCGCGGTCTTGCGCGAAAAACAAGATCGGATTGTGAACCGAAATCGTTTTGTTCTCGGCGGTTTTGAGTTTCATCCCGCGCTTGAACTCGCCTGAGCACATACGCAGGAAGGCGACGCGGTCGCGGTGGTTCAAATCCATATTGGCCTGGACCTTAAACACGAAGCCCGCGACTTCTTTGCCAGTTGGCTCAATCAAAACCTCTTGCCCCGCTTTTTTGGCCGTTTCGGCTTGGGGCTCTGGACAAAATTCTGCGAGTGCATTGATGAGCTCCAACACGCCGAATTTGCGCAAGGCACTGCCGAAATAGACGGGCGTCATATGGCCTTCGCGGAAGGATTGTTCGTTGAAGTCAGGATATTCTTTCGCGAGTTCTTGCTCTTCAAGAAATTCATTCAGCAGGTCGTCATTATCGAACATAGCTGCGATAGAATTGCCATCGACTTTGGTCATGACATGCTCGCCGCCGTCCTCGGGTTTGACGAAATGCAGGAAGTCACCCGTGCGCAAATCCGCGACGCCTTTGAAACGGCGGCCAGAGGCGGCAGGCCATTGCATCGGCACCACGTCGAGCGCGAGCTTATCTTGGATTTCTTGGATGATATCGAAGGTGTCGCGGCCTTCGCGGTCGAGCTTATTGACGAAAGTGATAATCGGAATATCCCGCAGGCGGCAGACCTCGAACAGCTTCAGGGTTTGCGGCTCAATACCTTTGGCGACATCCAGCACCATAACCGCGCAATCGGCAGCGGTGAGGGTGCGGTAAGTGTCTTCCGAAAAATCCTCATGGCCCGGCGTGTCGAGCAAGTTAAAAATCAGGTCTTTATGCTCGAACGTCATGACGGAGGAGGAGACGGAAATGCCGCGCTCTTGCTCAATCTTCATCCAGTCTGATTGCGTGCGGCGGGCTTCCCCGCGCGCGGCGACTCGGCCCGCTTGATGGATGGCGCCAGCCGCCAGCAACATGTTCTCGGTCAAGGTCGTCTTACCCGCATCCGGATGAGAGATGATCGCAAAAACGCGGCGGCGCTTGGGTTCGATTTCGAGGGCTTTAGACATGGCGGGTGGATAGGCGGGCGAGGGCGTTGGGGCAAGGGGGCTTTGCGGCGAACTATATAAATCCTTCCCAATTCCTTTGCCTTCATTGCGAGAACAAGTCTTGTGATGACGGATTAAAAAGTTTGAGGTTTAGGTAGGCGAAATTTCCTACTGCCAATCGAGTGGCAACACCTCCGGGATTTGAACCTAGGTTCACGGGCGGCATCCCGTAGATTTAAGCAGGACATGCCCGCAGAGACGTCTCCCCGATGGATTTACCAGAAGGAAGATCAAAAAATATTTTACGCGAAGACGATGTTCACCGATTGTAAGACGGCAAACTTGTGCATTTGTTTGTAAAACAATTGCACGCTCTGCGGCAATGGTTTTTGAAGAAGCGGCCCGTCTGTCCTACCAGTTGAGGCGGCTTTGGCCCCAGGCATCGGCTCTCACTCCTAAAATCCCGGCACCTCTCAAGTTCTCACACTCGAACGCTCAGACCCATCGTCTCTCAAACGGGTAAGTGAGCTCCTACCTAGTCCCATGTTTGAAAGAACATCCTCAGCTTATCATGGGTTTTTAAAATGAGGATCTTTCTTTCAAAAATAGACGTAAGATATTGATTTTATTGCTCTGGTAGGCCCAGTGAAATAGGGATTTTATTGCAAATTCCACGGAAAATGTGTCGTTATTACTCAGCTATTGTCAGGGCAAAAGACGATATCTTAATATAATTTAAGACCCATTCTACTCAAAATTAGCTTCCAAATAAGTCCACTCTATCGACATCATGATAGAAATAATCTTGTCGCGAAGGTTGCCTTTCAACCCTACCGATTTGACTCTATCTACTCCAACCGCGAACTTTGCCTGCGCAAACCCAATCTTTGCCACTATTCACAGACCCAACCCATTGCC
>CALDTL010000161.1 GCA_937923965.1 uncultured Caulobacterales bacterium | reverse complement strand
TTATTTTACATCGCCGTCCTAGTCGGCCCGCTTGTTGTGAGCTAAAGGCACGCCATGCCACTCCTGACGCTAAATGATCTTGCCGCAACGAAGGGACCGCTGCTCGGCCTCGACCCCGGCACAAAAACACTAGGCCTTGCGATATCGGACCGCACGCGCCTGATTGCGACGCCGCTTAAAACGATCCGGCGTAAAAAATTCACGCCCGATGCGGCAGAATTATTGGAAATTTTCAACAGTAATGAAGCCGCAGCGCTCGTTATCGGCCTGCCCGTAAACATGGACGGCAGTTCTGGCCCCCGCGTGCAATCCGTCAAAGACTTTGCCAATAACCTCATGAAAATTCGTGACGTGCCGATATTCTTTTGGGACGAGCGCCTATCCACAATGGCGGTCACGCGCGGGATGCTCGCCGCCGATATGAGCCGTAAAAAACGCGCGGAAAATGTGGATAAGCTCGCCGCCGGATATATTCTGCAAGGCGTGCTGGATAGGCTGCGGAATTAGATCATCCCTCTCACCATCTTAAGGTTTTCGAATTTACGGTTTCAAATCCACAGGGGTTACAGCGTGTCTGGTTCTACTGCTCGAGATACTGCGGTGAGCGATCAAGTGATTTAGGTCCCAGCATAAGTTTTGATGATATGACCGTATTTTGGAAGGTCTTTTAAGTAGGTGGCTAATTTTGATGTATCATCCGGCTTGTGAATATGTTCGAGATTATGCTGAAAATTGCTGCGGACTTTCCAATAAAGACATGTCTTTGCAATCAGACCTCGCTCAACATCACAGTATTTTCCATCTGAGACGGCAATTCTAACCATGCAGGAAATAACATCTAATTTGAACGGCATATGTTTTATGGGTGTTAGTATTTCGCAAATAGCCGTGTCGTGAGATGGCCCATCGATTATCGCCTCTAGAGCAGGCTTGTTAAGCTTAAACCAATCATGCGCCATTTTCTTTGTGAAGCAGAGCTTCGGATCTATTATGGCACGAAGTTCGACGGCGGCTTCAAGGAATGTATCAATCTCTTCTTGGAACGTCTTCTTATCAGCCACAATAATTAGACCCAATAATGTCAGGACATATTTCCAACTGGACGGCGGAAAACCTGCCACAGATTCCTCTGCAGGTTCAACAAATTGAGGAATATCTGATTGCATAACAGACTCCTCCAAATCCAAGCCTTGTTTTAGATGTTGGAAAAATTTCAACGAAATTCTGCGCCCAACGTGACACATCTTTCTATTCGCAAAGCGAATCAGTAATCAAATAACGATTGGTCATTTTTCGAAAAAAAATCGAAAAATTCGGTAGTGTTTTTTCCCATTTGGGCAGAATACTATTTTTAATTGAATGTATCTGTTTCCAATTTCAGAAAAACTCCGTCAGGAAGCATGTTGAGGAAACGTAGTCTTGTAAAAGCGCTTTGTGGAAGACGTTAGATTTTGGCGAGGCAAGATGATAGGCTCTTCTTATGGCTCTCTCCCCGTCGCAAATCTCGCGTTATGCTCGCCACCTGACTTTACGAGAAATTGGCGGGCCGGGGCAGAACGCTTTACTGCAATCTAATGTCGCCATTATAGGCGCTGGCGGGCTCGGAGGCCCAGCGGGGCTCTATTTGGCGGCGGCCGGCGTTGGCCGCATAACAATCATTGATGATGATAGTGTCGAAGCCTCCAACCTCCAGCGCCAAGTTCAATTTATTCATACGGACATAGGCATGGGGAAAGCCCAGATCATGGGCGACACGCTAGAGGATTTAAATCCGGATTGCGAGGTCACGCGCCGGAACCTTCGATTGAGCGAAGAGAATGCCCTCGGTCTACTGCGAGGCCATGATGTGATATTAGACGGCACGGATAGTTTCCACGCCCGCTTTGCAATCAATGCGGCATCACGCAAACTTGGCATTCCGCTCGTGTCGGGAGCTTTGGGGCGTTTTGATTTACAGGTCGGCGTATTTAATGTTTCCATTGAGTCGCCCTGCTATCGCTGTTTTGTGCATGACGCACCCGAAATTCAGCAAGATTGCGCGACCCACGGCGTGCTTGGCGCGCTCGCTGGGATGGGCGGGTCTATGATGGCAATGGAGGCCATAAAGCTCATTGCGGCGGCGGGGGATGTTTTGGACGGGCGGCTGTATGTCTTCGATGCCTTGAGAGCGGAAGGACGCACAATACGTCTCTCCCGCGACCCAAGTTGCCCCACTTGTTCTTAGTCTTGACCACGCTGTAGCAGAAAATGCACCTTCCGGCTAGTGCCCTTTTTGGCGGAAGGCGCTGCGTGGGCGCACACCCCGGTTAAATCCTCTGTTAAATCCACTGTTAAATTCTCTGCCGCCAAGGATCGCATAGGAGGAATTGCCGCGCGTATTCCGATCATAAACGCGAGCGCGGTAATCTTGTATCGCCAACTCGCGTTGCCGTAATTTCGCATTGGCCGCCGCGATACGGCCGTTTGAGGCGATTTGAGCGCGCTGTGTCTCGGCGCGAATTTTTTCTGCCTCGAGCTGAGCTTGTTGCGGGCTCAACCCTTGAGGAATGCTAGAGAGGGCCTGATGTCGATAGACTTGGACGCCTTGCTCGCAAGTGACGGCAAAGCTGCCCTGCATTGTGCCGCAATGCGCGGAGGCCGCGGCAGGAAAAATGAGAGCCGCTGCTGCGGCGGCAATGACGATTTTTGTACGGATCATTTTGCGGTTCATGGGGTTAACTCCTCTTTGGCGTTAACCTTTCATTAACTTTTGACGTCCTGCAATCTCTTGCGCTCTGCGCGCGAATCTCGAAAAGGGGCTACACCTTGATGGATTGCCCCGCCAGCGCTGCATAATCGGTCTCACAGGCTCTGAGAAGCTGGGCATATGCGGAGGATATCTCAGGCATGTCGCCCGGCGGCGGACCGAATCCGGTGGAGGCCCAGACGCTGTCATACCACCACGGTGCCCAAGCACCGTCTTCCTCTCGAGGCCCTGCCTCCCAAGAGAGCATAGCCGGATCAAACGGAATATTTATCGCCGAACAAAGCGCCTTGAGTGCGGCTTCGGGGTTTCGTAAAATTGCCTCGCTGTGAATGACAGGCGGGCAGCCCAATGACTCCCAAAGCTGTCTTTGAGCTGAAAAGCCAAGGTCATTGAGGTCAAAATCGCTTCGGCTTCTGGTATAGCTGGCAATAACCCGGCGCGGATGTCGAATAAGGAAAAAATGGGCGGCATCTTCTGCCCAATCCATAGGGAATTTGGGAAGCATATGATGCGGCATATGTTTTTGGAAAAAATATCTCGACG
>CALDTL010000160.1 GCA_937923965.1 uncultured Caulobacterales bacterium | reverse complement strand
TCTGGGAGGGGCGGCGCTTTGTGGGTCAATCGCCAGATCAACCGAAAGGCCGAGAGCAAAAGCACCACAATCCCGAAGCTCTTATGCCATTGATAAATCACAAAACGCTGCGGCATCCAGTCTTGGGTCATCAGAAACCCAAAGGCGATTAGGCTCAGGATGAGGAGCGCAATCGCCCAATGCAGGGCGATGGCAACTTTTGAATATCGGGTCGCAGCGGGCGTCAATTATTCGACCTTTTGAAATTCCACCTCGATCATGATTTCAATATCATCCGCAGATGGAGCGTATTTATCCACGCCAAAATCCGAGCGCTTCAGCTGGCCTTTGGCGGAGACGCCGAACATATCTACGCCGCTACGGAAATGTTTTCCGACTTTGTTGATCGTACCCGTCAGGGTGAAAGGCTTGGTTGTGCCTTTAATAGTTAGATCACCCGTCAGCGTGCCATGACCATCTTTAATTTGGTTTATGTCCGTCGAGACGAATTTGACTTCGGGATAATTGGCGACGTCGAAAAAGCCCTCTTCTTTGATATGCTCATCCCATAAAGGCACGCCCGTATCGATATCATCAACCGGCAAGATCACGGTGAGGGTCGAGTTTTCCGGATTTTCCGCATCAAAGGTGACGGTCGCATCCGTCGTGCCCCAGCGAATTATCGGCTTGGAGTATCCCTGATGCCAATATTGAAACGCCACATAGGCGTGCCCTTGTTCGGATTTATATGTCCCGGAGGGAAGCCCCGAGAGGTCCGCGCCTTTCATTTCAACCTCGCCCGCAACCTTGGTCACAGTATCGGACGCGGCGGTTTTCACAGTGTCGGACGCGCCGGAACAAGCGGCCAGCAAAGCGGCCGCGGATATTAAAGTCAGATGGCGAAGTGTCATAATAATCTCCTAGAGGTCTAGTTATACTACGCATGGCGCAGGAAAAATGGGCAATCAAGGGCGTGTTGATAATTGAGTGCATTTCTGGTCGAAGGCTGACCAATCATCGCGCTCCGCTATGGGCTGCCAGATTTCGCCAATTTCGCCGTAAAGCAAAGACTGGGGCGCGTTGGTTTTAGGCGCGCCCAAGACCGCATCGAAAGCCTTGAGTTTGGCGGCCCAGTCGTCGTCATAGGTCCCGTGTTGCGCGGTCTCGGCGCGGCCGGCTCCGCCTTGCCAATCATGCCAGAAATTTGGCCAATCGACTTGGCTCTCTTTAAGATACATAAATGTGTCGCGGACAAATTCGCTATCTGTCTCGGCGGTTTTGGGCGCAAGGCCCAGGCGCCGAAACACATGATGGTTCAAAGCGGTTTGGTAACGCGCGGCAAAATCATTGAGCGAGTCAATCAAGGGCGCATCTTCGCAAATCAGCGACAGGCTTTGCGCGAGCTGCGCGAGATTCCACGACATGGCTTCGGGCTGGCGGCCATAGGCATAAAGGCCGTTATGATCGAAATAGGCGGCGGTGAATCCGGGGTTAAGCGTGGGCAAAAAGCGGTAAGGCCCATAGTCGAAACTCTCCCCCGTAATATTCATATTATCCGTATTCATGACGCCGTGAACGAACCCCGCCGCCATCCAGCTTGCGACCGTCTCCGCGCTTGCGCGCACCACCGCATCGAACATCTCTTCGGGCGTTGTCGTATCCGCATAAAAATGCCGGATACAATAATCGCAGAGACGCTCCAGCGCCTCTCGGTTTTCGTAAAAAGCCTGACGCTGGAAAGTGCCAAAGCGGATATGGCTATGCGACAGACGGGTCAGAACCGCCGCGCGGGTTGGCGAAGGTTCATCATGGCGCTGCAAGGACTCATCGGTCTCAATTAGCGCGAGCGCTCGGCTTGTGTTCACGCCCAATCGGTCCAGATAAAGCGCAGCCAAGACTTCGCGAACGCCGCCGAGCAGAGTTAGCCGCCCGTCTCCGCTGCGGGAATATGGCGTTGTCCCAGACCCTTTCGTGCCAAAATCGAGAAGCTTTCCACCCGCCTCGCATTGGGCAAAGAGGAAACCTCGCCCATCCCCAATGTCGGGATTATAATGGCGAAACTGATGGCCATGATATCGCAGAGCGTGAGGCTGCGTGAGACTACCCGGCAAGGGCTCAAAGTCTAAAAAATGCGCTTCGACTTGCGACGCGGCCAGATCGAGCCCGAGCGAATTTGCGAGGCCGGAGTCAAAATATCTGACGCCCTTTGACGTAAAATCAGCCGCCTCGACCGGATCATAAAACGCCTTGCCCAGTTCTAATATAGCTGTTGAGCCTTGAAAAAGGCTCACGAAATTTGTTTAGATTTGGGAAAATGCCGGCGCATCACATCGGCGGCGTCCAAGGGAATGGACTTGGCCTTTGGGAAGGCCCGCGAGAAATTTAAAAACCCATGCGGCATAGCTTTCTCATGATGATAGGTCACCTCGCAGCCATGACGCTCTAGCCTATCGGCATAGAGTTTTCCCTCATCGCGCAGCGGATCAAGCCCCGCCGTTAAAACATAGGCGGGCGGCATGCCCTTCAGGTCTTTTTCCAGCAGCGGCGACAGGCGGGTATCCGTTGCATCCGCACCTGCAACGTAATGTTCGTCTATGAATTTCAACGCCATGAACCCAAGCTGGAGCCAATCTTGCGGCCCCGGTTTCGGCGGCTTAAATTCGATGAGCTGCATCAGCGGATATAGCAAGATCTGGCTCTTGAGTTGGCTCCGGTATTTTTGCGCCAAAAAAGCGGCCATATTTCCGCCCGCACTATCGCCGCCAACGGCTAT
>CALDTL010000159.1 GCA_937923965.1 uncultured Caulobacterales bacterium | reverse complement strand
TTCGTCTGAATGGTGGAGGCTATGAATCCCCCACATCCAAGGCCTGTGAAGCAGGCGATGGGACCAATAATTTGTAAAATCCAAGATAAACATGAGCACAAGACATTGCGCCCAAAGCGGCCAATTTCCAAACGGGTCCAGCCGCGTCACGCCAAATGTATCTTCCCAAAAATTGATGAGATATTTGTCAAAGACAACAAATAACGCCGTCCACGTGAAGACATTCAAGAAGGTCAGCATGATGTTATTGCGGTAACTATAGAGCAGCTCACCGCGGGGCAAAAAATCCTTCCACCCATTGGATTGCCCCAATCGCCATTTGATCAAAAAGAGCAATGGCGGAAAGATCAATAATCCACTGACAATCTGTGGCACCTCGTTAAAGGCCTCGCCCAGCGCAGATATAATCGGCATGAATTCCATGCCAACAAGCTAAGACAAAAAACCTAATTTTGAGTCAAAAAAATCGAAGCCGCTTGAGAGCTGATTAAGCCTTCTGAGGCAGCGGAACCCGTGCCGTGAGAGCTTCAACTTCAGAGGCGTAACCCTCCAATTGACGGAATGCTTTTTTCAACATTCTGGCGAGGCGTGGTTTCAAATGCTCAGCAGCATATTCAAATGGGATGTTTTTTATCCGCATAAAGAGGGCTGTTGCAAAAGCCATATCAGCCTCAGGAAGGTAGCCCGCGCCTTGCGCTTGCCAGCCTTGCGTATCGGAGTTGGTAAATTGTGAGAACTCAAAACGCGTGTTGGACAAGAAAATTCCATAGCCAAGGTAGATAGCCGTCAAATCTGTAAACAATTCATAAAGTTCCGGCTCAATATCCAATGGCTCATGGGCACGGGAATGAAGTGCATGGGAAAGTTCATGCGAGAATGTGGCAACTAATTGTGCAGGCTTATTTCTAAACCTACATCATATTTGATAATTTCGCGGGGTTTTCCATATTTCGCCTGGATCAACTGATACGTGCCGCAAGCTGTTTCGCCTGTTGTTTCCACCATAGCTAATCCGCCAAGTGAGGCTTCCGGACGGCCAGTTTTTGGGACTAAATCGAATATGTCACCCTCATTAAATCCGCATTGCTGTTTAATGAGCCGAAAAATATGCTCAGCTTGGGTTCGGAATTGCCCGTCGTTGTGTGGAAAGAACTCCGGAGTTGGTAGAAACAACGGAGAATCGGGCAGGCCAGCAGCTGACGAAAAATTATCGATTAACCACGCGAATCCGTCCAGTTGCCATTCGACAACTTCCTTATCGATAAGCTTTCGTCCAAACATAGCTCAAGACGTCTTTTTGCGCCCGTAGAGTTCCATGCGGTGGTCGACGAGTTCATATCCGAGTTTTTCAGCGATTTTTTCTTGCAGCGCTTCAATCTCGGCATCCACAAATTCGATAACATCACCGGTCTGCACGTCAATGAGATGATCATGATGTTCGCCCTCAGCGAGTTCATAACGGGCGCGGCCATCGCGGAAATCATGCGTTTCAATAATGCCCGCTTCGTCAAAGAGCCGCACCGTCCGGTAGACGGTCGCCAGTGAAATTTTCGGGTCTTTCTTGCTCGCGCGCGTATAGACCTCTTCGGCGTCAGGATGATCTGTCGCCTCTGATAGGACTTGCGCGATAATACGGCGCTGTTCGGTCATACGGAGGCCGCGCTCTATACATTTTTTTTCAAGAATGCTGGTCATAAAACCCTATTACGCTGATGCGCCGCGTTTCGCTAGAGCTTTTTGGAAAAGGTCAAGGCGGCAACACGGCCATTCTCGCGGCGGTAATAGGCTGGGCGGCGGCCAATGGCGTCAAAACCTACCGTTCGGTAGAGCGCAATAGCGGCCGCATTGTCTTCTGCGACCTCCAAGAAGAGGTCCGTGACATCACGGGATTTCAACTCCAATGCAGCCTCCATCAAAAGCGCCCTCCCCAAGCCTTTGCGCCGAGCTTGCACCGCTGTCGCAATCGTCAAGACTTCAGCCTGATCGGCGGCGCGGGACATGATGATGAAAGCGGCTAATGCGCCGTCGACATCAATGCCGAAGCACATATCCTTTTGCGTATGAGCCGCCATCTCCAAAGCATCCCACGAGCGGTCAAAACTCTGCGCATGGATCGCGGCCATGTCTCGCGCATCGACAGCTGTAAGTGTCTTCATGCTTGCACGCTTGGCGGGGCTTTGCCCCCCGGGAGTTTCGCGTCGGGCCCGCGAGAATAAAGCGGCTCTGCGGGAAAATCATTGGGGTCGCGATCCATAGCGAGCCACGCAAGAATGCGGGTGTCAGTCGTAAATAATTCAACGCTTTTGACCCCTTTCTCGTTCGACCTATCAATGGCCTCTTCAAACGATATGGCTATGGGGTGGATCATCGCTGCGCCAAACTTATACTCGCAATAGAATACTTCTCCGCGTCGTATATCTCGATAAACGGACAAATGGGCATTTCCATCGCATAGCCACAACTCTTGGGCTGTCACGTCCATTGCGTTGATCCCCACCACCGGCAGGTTTCGCGGCAAAGCAAAGCCCTTTGCGAAGGATAGCGCGACGCGCAGACCTGTAAAACTGCCCGGTCCTGTGCAAACTGCCACGCGGTCAATATCGGATGGGGTGAGTCCAGATTTCTGAAAGGCTTCATCTACGAAGCTTGCCAAAATCTCGGCATGGCCGCGGCCAATATTTCGAGACATATGCGCGCGAACGATAGCCTCATCTACAATTGAAACGGAACAGTCAGGACCCGTTGTATCCAGACCCAGAACAATCATCTGAACTTAGGCTACCGCCTGTTCAACACCGTTCACTTCAGGAACATAATGTTTCAGCAAGTTTTCGATTCCGTGCTTTAGCGTCATGGTAGATGACGGACAGCCCGCGCAAGCGCCGCGCATCTCGAGATAGACCATCCCGTCCGCATCATCGAAATGTTTAAACACAATATCGCCGCCGTCTTGCGCCACCGCAGGCCGCACGCGAAGTTCAATCAGCTCTTTAATCTGTTCAACAATTTCAAGGGTTTCGCCTTCATAGACACGCTCTTCAACATCGCCTGCTTGTAGCTGATCCAGCAGCGGGGTGCCGCCTGCAACATAGAAATCCATAATCGCGCCAAGCACGGCGGGCTTCAAATGTTTCCACTGCGCGTCTTCCCCGCGCGTCACCGAGATATAGTCATTACCGAAGAAAACGCGGTGAACGTCAGGGATCATAAAAAGCATTTCTGCCATTGGCGCGTCGGCAATATCCTCGCCGCGCGTATATTCCCGCACGCGCCCGTCCGGACCTACGACGTCTTTGCCAGGCAAAAACTTCAAAGTTGCGGGGTTCGGCGTATCTTCGGTTTGTATAAACATAAACTTTCTCGGCAGTTTGTGTAAACTCACGGGGCTATGTGGGGCAGCTGCGCGAGATGCGCAACCCACATTGACGGATTCGCGGCAATCTGCGCAAAGTAAACTTGAATGTCTCAGCGCTCTACATTTTTCATCGCTTGTGTGGTTTCAACCGCGCTCACCGCCTGTGCGGGGCTAGACACGCGCCTGCCCGATATTGCTCAGGCCGAAGTGGCGTCAGAGGCCGAAAAGCAAGAAACAACCGCGCTAGAAAATTTTGAGTCAGACGCGGAAACTCTCCTAAATATTGGGTGGCCTATCCTGACAGAGAATGCGGCGCTTTGCCCGAAAATAAGACCCTCTATCGGCGTGAAAACGCATGTTTTGAGGTCATATCCTAAGCGCCTTCGCAGCGGCGCAACCCGTGTTTTGGGAGCCGAGGAAACGCCGCGCATTTTCCATATTGCAGATGGCAGTCCCGCCGCCCTTGCAGGGCTCAAGCGCGGCGATATCATCATAGATGAAAATGGAAGACCAGCGAAGCTTCGCGGGGATCGCTGGGAAGAGACCCTCGCTGACGGCTTGATTGATGTAAAACGCGGAGATGAAACGCTAACACTCTCCGTCAATCCCATAATCGCTTGTGACTATAATTTACGTTTGGAGCAGAGCACGGCGATCAATGCCTATGCGGATGGACGGAATATTACGATTACCACGGGTATGATGGATTTCACGAAAAGCGATGACGAGCTCGCGCTAATTATCGGCCATGAACTCGGCCACAATACAATGGGGCATATCCCCAAATCCATCGGCAATTTTATTCTGAGCCTGGGCGGCACACGCTATACGCGCCCCTTCGAGAGCGAAGCGGATTATGTCGGGCTTTATTATATGGTGCGCGCGGGATATTCTCCGCGCGGCGTAGAAGGGTTTTGGCAGCGCCTGTCTTCCGTCGCGCCAAAGAGCATCCATCTTGCGAAAACACATCCAACCTTCCCCGAGCGCTATTTGCGTATCCGCGCGGCGCAGGATGAAATTGCACGCAAACAAAATACGGGCGCGACGCTTCTCCCAAACTTTAAAGCCGGGAGCGACGCATCCAAAAATTAAAGTCATATATCATCCCGCTCTCGCTTTCATGTTTCTGCACCTTATCTCTAGCAACATGCCAAGATAGCTCGGCAGCATCGCATAGCGACGCCCTTGAAGCGAACATGCCCATTATTATCAGCCCTGAAGACCGGCCGGCTGATACGAGGTTCGAAGATGTGTTGGCGGAATATCAAGCTTATAATCAAAGGCTCTCTCGTACTGCTGCGCCGCTTCGCCTTAAGAATGCTGCGCTCTGCCCTGGCACCCGGCGAGATCCCGGCTTTACCCTTCACCGTTTGGAAGATTACCCGCCTCGCCTGCAGCCTATGGCCGAGGCCTTTTTAGGCGTCAAAGCCGGCGGGCTTTTCATTCGTTCTGTCCGGCCCAATAGCTCTGCAGCCAAAGCTCGAGTAACCGCTGGCGATCAAATCATACAGGTCAATGAGAACCCCATCAGTCCAGATCCTCTCATGCAATCCTATAATCGCGCGGTGTTAAAAAATGGATTTGATAGCGTGCTCTCAAAAGTCGAAATTCGGACAAGTGAGGGGCAAGATTATATCGCGCGGATACGGCCTGAGACGGCTTGCGATATTCCGGCAAAAGTTATTTTCTCGACTGATGTGAATGGCCACACGGACGGGCGGGAGGTCCTGATCACATCAGCACTCATGCAATCTGTTCCAGATGATACAAATTTGGCGCTCATCATTGCACATGAAATGGGGCATGTGATTGCCGATCATGCCGATCAGGACCCGAGCCAAGCGCTAGAATTGGAAGCGGACCGCATGGCGCTCGTGCTGATGGCGAGGGCAGGATATGATATAGACGCGGCGGTCGCCTATTGGAAAGACGCTGCCCACCCGCATGAAGGCGGAAACAAAGCCGAAAGCTCTCATCCGACGACACGGGCGCGATATGAAAATTTCCAAAATGAGTTGGCGCGGATAAAACAGGTCTCCGACATCTCAACACTAAAGTTTTAGAGGCACCCGGCTAGACTATTCGGGCCCGTAGAAAAAGCTTAACTGGCCAAGGTTAGGTTCGCGAGAATAACCCACTCGCTCTCAAACTAAATGAACTTTACTTCAGGCTATCCAACGCCCGTTGCGCCGCTTTCAAATTACTTGCGGTTCCGCCTGTCATACCCTCAGCTGCCGCGATACAAAGCTGTTCTTCGTCCTCGACCCAAATCTCCAGAATTCTGATTTTCTCCGATTTATTTAACGTGTCGCAATCGGCAAGTGCGGCAGGGGTTTCATAATTCGCATAATCCAACTTTGCCATTTTCAACTCCTTTATAGTTTGCGTAATTATAATTAATTTTTGCCGCTACATATGTGCTACATATGTAACGGCTTCGGCTAATGCCCAGAATGGCTGCCATGATCCGCATCGCCGCCTGTCATTTCGCCGCGCTTAACAACCGGAGCAACGACCGTGAGGTCATCCGCGTTTTCAAAATCGAGCGTCAGCACAATTTCGTCGCCTAAAGTGACTTTGGTCTCATATAACATGATATGAAAACTGCCGGGTTTCAGCTCTACAGCCGCGTCATGCGGGAGTGCAATGCCGTCCACGCGGCGCATTTTCATCACCCCGCCTTCATGGAGATGAGTGTGAAGCTCTACGCGGTCGCTTGCTTCCGAGGTCACGGCCAAAAGACGATCATCATCGCCGTAATTATTAAGCTGCATGAAAGCGACGCCTGTCGTTTGCCCCGGCAAAGGCGGATTTATGTGGGCGTTGGAAATCTCAATCCCCTCGCCTGCATGTGTATGATCGCCCGCGGCGCAGCCTGTCAGGGCAACAGCTGCTGCAATTAGAAAAATATGCCGCATAATCACGCTCCTCTAAAGCCAATTATACTACGCACATCAGCCACGATAGGATCGGCAATCGCCGCGGCATCTTCGCCCGCTTTGGACAGAATCAAATCAATCTCGTCCGGCGCAGCGAGATAGCGGTTCATGAGATCCGTCACAGGGCGCAGGGTTTCTACAGCAACATCGGCGAGGGCGGCTTTAAAGGGTCCAAATTGCCCGCCGCCATGCTCATTCATGATATCTGCTTCAGAGCGATCTGACAGCGCCGAATAAATCCCGATGAGGTTCGCAATATCGGGACGACCTTCCATCTCTTCTGCAGTGGCAGGCACCGCGCCCGTATCGGTTTTCGCTTTACGGATTTTTTTAGAGATTTGGTCCGCCGTATCCGTCAAATTTATTCGTGAGGCGTCTGACGGGTCAGACTTGGACATTTTCTTCGTGCCATCTTTCAAAGACATGACCTTCGCGCCCGGCCCTTTAATTAACGGCTCTGGCAGAGGGAAGAAATTCGGCGCTTTGAAATCGTGATTGAATTTCGCCGCAATATCGCGGGACAATTCCAAATGCTGTTTCTGATCTTCACCTACAGGAACATGAGTGCCTTTGAAGGCTAAGATGTCTGCCGCCTGCAAAACGGGATAGGTATAAAGCCCAACGGAGGCTTTCTCCGCATTTTTCCCAGCCTTGTCTTTGAACTGGGTCATGCGGTTGAGCCATCCCGTGCGGGCCACGCAATTGAAATACCACGCAAGCTCCGTGTGAGCCCGGACAGAGGATTGCGCATAGACAATCGCCTTTTTCGGATCGACGCCCGCCGCAAAATAAGCCGCTGCGATCTCGCGTGTTTGATCGGCGAGCTTGGCTGGATCTTGCGGGACCGTAATTGCGTGTAAATCGACGATGCAAAACACGCAGTCTTTTTCATGCTGCAAGGCAGCGAATTTCTTCAAGGCTCCAAGATAATTTCCGAGATGAAGCGAGCCTGAGGGCTGCACGCCGGAAAACACGCGGTCAGGGCCAGAATAACTCGCTGTGTGTTTCTCGGGCATGGCTTAGTCTTTCGAAGCAGATTTAGAAAACGCCCCGCCTATATCTGCGAGGTCATAGGCCCGCAAGAGGGTCGCCGCGATTGCATACACAAATACGCCCAAGCCGGTCACCGCGATCAACCAGATGAAATCCACAAATAAATTTGAAGCCGCAAGATCTGGTAGGACGGCGCGGCCGCGCCATAGAGCTGCGCCCATAATAGCGCTGGCTAGGACGACTCGCGGCAGATGTTTTTTCAACCGGCTGTCCGGCGCAAGGTGGCCCGACTTCAAGAGTAAGACCGCAAACCCAATGACATTCACCCAAGCGGCGATGGCCGTTGCGAGCGCCAACCCATGAAACCCGATGTTTTTAAATAGGGTATAACCAAGAGACACATTCAAGACCGCTGAAATCGCAGCCCAGATCATCGGTGTTCGCATGTTTTCGCGCGCGAAAAATGCAGGCGTTAAAACCTTCAGTAAAACAAAGGCCGGAAGCCCGAGAGCGAACCACCGCAACGCCTTTGCAACTTGCGCCGTCGTCTCAGATGTAAACGCGCCGCGCTCATAGAGACCCGCGATAAGAAAGTCCGGAATGACGTAAAGCGCGACGGCGGCGGGCAATGTTAGAAACATCGAAATTTCGAGCCCGCGATTAAGCGTCATATTTGCTTCCACACCGCGGCCCGCCCGAATTGAGCGCGATAAACTGGGGAGCAACGCGACACCCATAGCAATACCAATCATGCCAAGCGGTAGTTGATAGAGCCGGTCGGCATAGGTCAACCAACTCGCCGCGCTGGATTGGGAGAGGGCAATCATGTGGCTAACGAGGAGATTGATTTGCGTGATGCCGGCGCTGATAATCCCCGGAATACCTAAGGTCACTAGGCGACGGACGCCAGGCGTAAAGCGCGGTCGTCGAAGGCCGAATTTTACGCCGGCTTTGCGGCACCCCCAAATCACCATGAACATTTGTACCGCGCCAGACACTGTAATCGCAGCCGACAAAGCAAGTCCTATATTACGCTGCGACCAGGCCAATCCTCCTGAGAGAATAAGCGTTCCGATCATGAATATATTTAGGACAATTGGCACGCCTGCCGCGAGGGCAAAATGATTGCGTGTATTTAGAATCCCTGAGAATAATGCCGTCATCGACATGAAGACTAAATAAGGCATGGTCAGCCACGCATAGAGCACGGCCAAATCATATGGCGTGATGCCATTCACGACCGTTGATTTATCCATGCTAAAGGCAATGATATTGAGGGACCACGGCATGGTGAGCTCAAAGGCGATGACCAAGACGGCGACAACAGCAAAGAGCCATGACGCCGACTCGGCGGCGAAATCATCCGCGGCTTTCTCCCCGTCTTGTTCGATGCGCTTGGCGTAAAGCGGAATAAAGGCGGCATTAAACGCCCCTTCGGCAAACATACGCCGGAACACGTTAGGGAGTTTAAAGGCGGTAAAAAAAGCGTCGGAGACAATGCCCGCGCCTAAAAAGCGCGCGATCAATATGTCACGCACTAAGCCCAACAACCGCGAGACAAGCGTCAGGCCTCCTATGATTGCGGTTGACTTAAATAGACGCATTAGGCTGCTTTAGATTCAGCCGCGGGATCACGCAAAATATCCAGAAGCTTTACGCGCAGCGCCTTTTTAAACTTATCTTCAGCTGCCGCACCCCGCACATAAAAGACGTCAACCGCCATCGCACCGACGACTTCGATATGCGCCGAGGTAATATCAAACCCCGCATCCGTTAGGCACACAGCGAGCTCATTCAAAAGTCCGGGTCGGTCGCGGCCTTGCACTTCGATGATACAAATATTGTCTCGGATTGTGTCTGGAAACCGCACGCGCGGGCGAACAGGAATAACGCCGGCTCGGCGGGATTTTCGCCGCTTTGGCACAAACATGCCTTCCGTATCCCCAGCGGCGGCCTGCCGAGAGACTGTTCTTAAGTTCTCGAGGTGATGGGG
>CALDTL010000158.1 GCA_937923965.1 uncultured Caulobacterales bacterium | reverse complement strand
CTTCTGGTCTCCATCGCGGAGTCCACCACGCGGGCCGTCCCGCTTAAACAAAAACTGTCGGCTGACTCACCCTGAAAACAGGATGATGAGCAGTAGGAGAGTAAACTTGTCTAAATCTCTAACATTTCGGCTCAATTGTTTCTTCTCAGATTATTCAGAGAAACAATCAATTGTCTCGCTCTACTCAGACACGCCGCCCAGCTACTTCCTCTGCGCCGCCACGATATGACCATTTATGAGTGTCTCGCCGAGCAGTTTTGCGGCTTCAACGCGGTGCAGGCCTTCTTGCAGGACATAGCGATCTTTTCCTACGCGCACGTAAATCGGTTTTTGCAGGCCGTTTTCCAGGATGTCTTCGGCCAGTGCGATGACTTTTTCCTCATCCAGTGTCTTCAGCTTGGCCGCTGGGACGTAAATTTTATCGAGGGGAACATCGACAATCCGCATATGAAACTCCGAAACTATGCTATATAGATAGGCAGAGACTGGCGTATAATGCAATTGAGTTGATATGACGAATTACCTATTTCCTCCACATGATCCCGTGAGCCTGCCGATTATCGGTCAGCCCGAGCGATTTCCGGTCCGCCGTATTTACTGCATTGGCCGGAATTACGCAGACCATGTGAAAGAAATGGGCGGTGATGCCGCGCGCTCCGAGCCCATTTTTTTTACGAAGGCCGCAGAAACGATTGTTCAAAGCGGGCAAGATATTCCCTTCCCGCCCAATACGTCAGATCTACATTATGAGGTCGAGCTGGTCGTCGCGATAGGGCCAGATCGCAGTGTGTTTGGCTTTGGTGTTGGGATCGACCTAACCCGCCGCGATCTGCAATCCGCCGCCAAGAAAAAAGGTGGCCCGTGGGCGAGAGCGAAGAATTTCAACCGATCTGCGCCGTGTTCAGCTTTAACACCGGCCGATCAAGTGGACGTATCGAAAGCCCATATCGTGCTGCGTAAAAATGGGGATATTGTTCAACATGGCGCTCTGGCGGATATGATTTGGTCAGTGGATGAAATCATAGAACGCCTAAAGCAAGATATGGACCTACAAGCTGGAGATCTGATTTACACAGGAACGCCGGCTGGCGTTGGCCCTGTCAATGTGGGCGATGAATTATCCGGCGGAATTGAGGGTTTGCAGCGCATCACAGTTCGGTTTATCTAGCCAGAGGCCGTTTTATCGGTCGGCGCCTATCGGGGGATTAATTATGTCAGCAAATGCGAACTTCACACATGACGACATATTGTTGCCGCTCGCGATTACGGTGATTATCGACAATAAGGTCAAGAAACCCGAGATGGATAGCTTTATGCGCCAGGCCAAGGGGTTATTTGACTTGTTCGACCTTCCCCAACTTGCGGAATCGGACGTGACCGCGTGGTTTAAATCTCATTCGAGCGAGCTAGAGGATAAACTCAAAACAGCCCGAAAAAACACGCTTGTTTTGCGGGCCCTCTCCCGCTTCACAGAAGATAGGGATGTCGAGGCCATCTATGATGCGATGGTGTCAATCTCCGTCAGCGACAAAGAATATGTCGTCGCCGAGAGCGAGTTGATTAAATCAGCGGGCGCCATTTTTGGTTTCCCAAGACCCCCCATCAAGGTCGACCGAAAATAGGCCCACCCTAAAACCTCCGCATTTAGTTCGACTCTTTTTCCATCGCTTCCATCCGGCGCTGATCTTTCTTGCGGTCCGTCTCAAGTAGGTAACGCTTGCGAATGCGGATAGAGTCCGGCGTCACTTCAACCAGCTCATCATCGTTGATATATTCAAGCGCCAGCTCCAGCGTCATCGTAATTGGGGTCGTCAGCGTCACAGCCTCGTCCGTGCCAGACGCCCGCACATTAGTGAGCTGTTTCCCCTTCAGCGGGTTAACGGTCAGATCATTGTTCCGAGAATTTTGCCCAATGATCATACCTTCATAAACTTCGGTCGCGTGACCAATAAACATCTCGCCGCGCGCTTGCAGGTTCCACAGCGCAAAAGCCAAAGCCTTGCCCGTAGAATTAGAAATCAAGACGCCCTTCTGGCGGCGGCCAATGCCCGCTTTCGTGCGCGGCTTATACACATCAAAATTATGATAGAGCAGACCCGAACCTGATGTGAGCGTCATGAACTCAGAGCGGAACCCAATCAGGCCCCGCGTCGGGATGTCATAATCCATCCGCACACGGCCATTTCCGTCCGGCACCATATCTTGCAGATTACCCTTCCGCTCGCCGAGCTTTTCCATGATGGAGCCTTGATGATCGGCTTCGACATCGACGGTGAGCTTCTCATATGGCTCACATAGCACGCCATCGATTTCTTTATTGACGACCTGCGGACGAGAAATCGCGAGCTCAAACCCTTCGCGGCGCATATTCTCGATGAGGATAGAGAGATGCAATTCGCCCCGGCCGGAGACCCGGAATTTATCTGCATCCTCTAGCTGTTCAACGCGCAGGGCGACATTAGAAATCAGCTCCTTATCAAGACGGTCCTTGATATTCCGCGAGGTCACAAACTTCCCCTCGCGGCCCGCAAATGGCGAGTCATTGACTTGGAACGTCATAGAAATCGTCGGCTCATCCACAGAGAGCGGCGGAAGCAACTCGACATGCTCGGGGTCGCAAATCATGTCTGAAATGCCGAGTTTGTCGATACCTGTAAAACAGCAAATATCGCCAGCGGAGACGCTTTCCATCTTCACCCGGTCCAAACCCATAAAGCCATAGAGATCGACAATGCGGCCCTTGCGCTCCGTGCCGTCCGGCGAGGCAATTACAACGGGCGTCTTCGCGGTCAATACGCCGCGCACAACCCGGCCAATACCGATAACTCCCGTATAGGTGCTGTAATCCAGCGCGGAGACTTGCAGCTGCAAAGGCGCGTCCGGATCCACATCAGGCACAGGCGCGTTTTTCACAATCGCTTCAAAGAGCGGCGTCATGTCTGTTCCGGTTTGGTCGGCTTCATCAGAGGCCCAGCCGTTCAGCGCAGAGGCAAAGACAACAGGAAAATCAAGTTGCTCATCCGTCGCGCCGAGACGGTCAAAGAGATCAAAAGTTTGATCAACCACCCAATCCGGGCGCGCACCGACACGGTCAATTTTATTGACAACCACAATCGGGCGCAGGCCTTGCGCGAGGGCTTTCTTGGTCACAAAACTCGTTTGCGGCATCGGGCCCTCAACGGCGTCCACCAAGAGCACAACGGAGTCGACCATAGAGAGCACGCGCTCCACCTCGCCGCCAAAATCCGCATGGCCGGGTGTGTCGACGATATTAATCCGCCAATCTTGGCCATCCGGCGCTTTCCAGCCAATGGCTGTATTCTTCGCGAGAATGGTAATCCCCCGCTCTTTTTCAATATCGCCGCTATCCATGACGCGCTCTTCGCGGTCGCCGCGCTCGTCTAGCGTCCCTGATTGACGTAGAAGCTTATCCACGAGGGTGGTTTTGCCGTGGTCAACATGGGCCACGATAGCGACATTGCGCAGGAATTCGACAGAGTTAGACATGATGCTATTTCACAATAATTGAGCGTTCGCGCGCGACTTAGCGCAATAAGGGTGGATGTCCAGCGTTCATGGCATTTTCGGTCCCCAACCCCAATAATGTGACCACGGGATATGACCACGGGCGCAGCGCGTTAGCCCACAGCTCTGTTCACGGCACGCCTTATTTTTGGCAAGCGCTTTTCATAGCGGTCTTTTTCGGCCAATCTCTTTAGGTCAATCTTTTTGGGCCATTCTTTTCCGGGGCCTTATCGTCCTCGGGGCATATCGCCTCCTGTATGTCTTAGTTCTTCATTTTGACTTTGGAGAAATGTTCGAAGGAACGGGATGTTCGCGTGGATGGTCAGGCTCTCGCGGAAACGAGAATAAATATGTGTTTTCGAGCCGTCCCAAAATTAAGACCAGCCAGTTTGTCGGACCGGAAGGTCCCACGCGACGACGCCTTTCTCCACTAACGGCCGAACAACCCAGTCGCGGGGTAATCAGCTCGCGTTAGGCCACCCAGATTGATGGACGTTACTCCACCGCTCCCAATGACAAGCGCCGCTTTCCACCGAACAAGCCAACGATCGCTTGGTCGCCCGTTGTGAAAAGACAAGTGTAGTTATTGCACAGCTTTACCAAAGCGCGGACGCATCTTTTTTTAGCGTTATTTTTATTGGGAAAACTCGGGTTTTTTTGAGGGAAAGAAATCTTAGCATGAGGTTTTATAGGATAATTTGCCCTCTAAAGGGACATAAGTTCAGAGGCAATAAACGCCCAAAAACGGCCTCTCGTGCTTTACGCCGCTTACAGAATTGAGGCAGACATCCACCAATCTTTACAATTAGAATCAAAAGTGACATTTTTCCTTTATGATCTACCCTTCAAGCCTTCCTAAGCCCCAACAACTAAA
>CALDTL010000157.1 GCA_937923965.1 uncultured Caulobacterales bacterium | reverse complement strand
GGCAGCATCACCCCGATTTTCGAATTGTCAAAAAAATTGAACGATTCCCCGAGCGGTATAATGCCTCTGTCAAACTTCCCATTCGCGCAACCTCGCCCACAGGGTCGAAGACCAACCGCGCACTTGTGACCCTGCATGACGGCGTCACCGGAGAGCCGATGGAGAGTTGCTACACGCCCTGCACGCTGCACAAATCCCCGGAGCGTTTAACTTTTGTATTCCCTTATAAATATGGCCACTTCACATTTCCGAATGAAATTGAAAGAGACCCGGCCGGGATGCGGGCGAAATATCCCTATTGGGATAATGAATATGAAGTAAAACTCGGGCCGGATTTTCGTAAAGCGGTGGTGCGCGGAAAAATGTGTGAATCGCAATTTTCCAAAATGGAGAAAACCGATGGGGATG
This sequence comes from uncultured Caulobacterales bacterium, assembly GCA_937923965.1. Classification (GTDB taxonomy): domain Bacteria; phylum Pseudomonadota; class Alphaproteobacteria; order Caulobacterales; family Maricaulaceae; genus Litorimonas. Next base: position 5,311 of record CALDTL010000157.1, on the reverse strand, counting down.
CGAAACCGTGTTACCGGATGCCGCCGCCCGTTCCGGCGATTAATTATAGCGGATATTGCCTGACAGCTTTCGACATCACGCCCGAAGGCGACGTAACAAACCCCAGAGTAACGGATTGTAGTGACGACGTCTTTGAGATGACGAGCCTCGTCGCTGTGAGTGCGTGGAAATATCATCCGAAGATTGAACGCGGTGTCGCGGTGTCTCGCCCGAATGTGGAGGCCCGGCTGCGCTATGACATCACGGATTTCGACGGTACGCTTTTAGATCACAATGGCGACCGGGTCGAACCATAGTCACGGGCTATTTGTAGATTGGCGCGACGACTCGCGCATTTGTGCGGCTGATGAAAATTGCCTTGTTTGCATATAAGCTCTTGCACAAGCGTGCAGGCTTTCATATATGCCCAATCCTTGGCGCGGGGTGGAGCAGCCCGGTAGCTCGTCAGGCTCATAACCTGAAGGTCGTAGGTTCAAATCCTACCCCCGCAACCAATCCAATAAATAAACCGCCATAAGGCGGTTTTTTTATTGGATAACACGCAGAAAAAATGAACACCCTTAGTTCATTCTTTTCTGCGGGCCGCGCTATAACCTGAAGGTCGTTCCGCTCTCTGTAATAGCTGCCGCCTCTTTCGGACAGACCTGAGTCGCTTAAATATGTATTCTGCAGAGAGTATGGGGCGCGCAGAAAAGAGTGCGCTAAGGCTGCGCACTTTTTCTGCACGTTGTCCAATAAAAGCCTCCCGCTACGCGGGCGTCTTTTATTGAACTATCCAAATCGCGGAGCTCCAGGCTCTATCTTGAACCGTGGCTTTCATATTGGGGTTAGGCGGCGAGCCATTGCGCACGGCGTCCCATGTGCTCCAGCGACATTTCGGGGCTTCGAGTACGCGCAGATAATAAGCGGCCTCTTGGCCCGCCGTATAATCTGGGTCCGTCCAGAGCGTCTTGAGCTCGGCCGCGCCGTCTCCGGAGCGGGTGCAGCTGGACGTGTCAATGCCGGTGCCTTGATCCCCGCAGCGTCCGCCGACCGGCTCACCGACCGCGCAGGCAATATCGATGACCTCTTCTTGCGGTCCGCTCTCTGATGTCCACACTTTGATCATTTGCAAGCGCTCCAGCGGCGCAGAATTGACGTCGCGGGCCGCCCACGCGAGGAACTTCGGCGCGCGGCTTTCCCCCTGGCTTTCCCCCTGGCTTTCCCCCTGGCTGACCCATTGACGCCCCATCGGCACGCCGGCCTCATAGGCGCGGCTAATCATGTCGGGCGCGTCTAAGATATCCGCGCCAACACGGTCGGGAAGCGCAAAGAGCCGAATTTTCAGCCGCGGCCCAGAGGTTCCGAATGTCTCTTTGGCCTGCATGGCGTTGAAGATATCTTCGCGCGTATTGGCTTCGGCCCACACCCCCGCGAGGCCGGACGCGCCATATTGCGGCGTCGAGATCAGGTCCGTCGGCGGTTTATAATCTTCGGGCCATGTCTTTGCGCCATTAGGGGGAACGGATTGGCGGTTCTCAGGATTGAGGTCATGGGGGAATTTCCCGAAGAATGTTTCCTCGACGAGGGCGGGCGCGCCCAAATGTGTGTCAGAGCTGCCGATGACGCCAAATTCATAAGGGTTCACGCCTGTCGCGGTTTTTATGCCGATACCGCGCGCGAGCGCCTGCCGGACAAAACTGCCCATATCGGGCGTCGAGCTATCTGTTGACCCAATCAAATTCCCATAAAGTTCAAAATCCGCCCATTCGTCATTGGGCGAGAAATTCGGGTGGGTCTCCGACGTGCCTTTGACTTGGGTGATTTCGACAATGGGTTCATTGCGGATACGCAGGCGGGCTTCATCTGCGCTCAAATTTGCAGCGAACATGCGCCCATTAGAGGCATTGGAATTATGCGGAATCGCGAGGACGTCTCGCCCGGCCCCGCGCTGGCCGTCCATCCAAACCCACAGATCAGATGGCTCGGGACTGTCTAGGGTCGTGAACAGGCGGCTGGGCGCGTCGTCTTTGAAGATGACATTGCGGTGCAGGTTAAGGGCAGCGAAATCTGTAACTCGGCGCATCGCGGTAAACTCATACCCGGCAAAGGTCGTGAAGACGCCGGGCTTGTTATGCGTTTCGGTGGCGCGCACCGTATCGGCCCAAACGCTGTCCATATACTCGCGGTCATATATATCGGGCAGCTCTTCGCCCGAGACAATGGTCGTCCCGATTTTAAGAAAATTTGCGCGCCTATCCGTCGCCAGCAGCCCGAAGATGGATTTCGCGGTTTCGGTTTTGGACAGCTCCGAGCCTTTTTCCGCCATGGCGGGAACGACGCCAATATATTCTCCGTGATCTGTCACGGAGAAAAAGTCGAGCGGCGGGCCGCCAAGTTCGATGGTCGCGCCCATGCCGTTGTCTATCGCCTCGCCTTGGGCAAAGCGGTAAGCTGCATCTGCATCGACGCGCGTGCCAAAGATATAAGCATCAAAGCTGTTGCGCGTGTGGACATGAAGGTCCCCAAAGAGCGCGGTCTTCGTTGGCGTACGGACAATGTCAGCACGGGTCTCTTGCGCGGCGGGCTGGGTTTGTGTCTGAGATGTCGTGTCAGGCTGAGTGTCGGCTTGGCAGGCCGTTAGCGCGAGTAAGCTGACCCCTACAATTATACGGCGCATGATTTTCCCCTTTTTTTGTGAAACTCTAGGGCGGCGCGGGGTATTATTCTAGGTTCAATTTTACGCCTCTTATTTCTTCAGGCCATTATTTCTTCAGGCCATGTTTACGCATCAAGCCGCGAAATTGGTGATAGGTCAGCTCTAGCCGCTCGGCGGCTTTGCCTTGATGGTTATCACTGGCGCTTAGGGCTTCGTCAATCAGCTTGCGTTCAAAGGCGAGAACACGGTCCTGAAACCCCGCCAATTGCGCGGCGGCAGGGGTATCGACAAATGGAGTGTGTTTTGTTTCCCCTTGCGGCAGGCCTAGTGCCGGGGCCGTCGAGACAGGCGTTTTCTCCCGCAGGCGATGAGGGCTGGCAAAGGGATCAAATTCGAGCGGCCTTGATGCTCCGCTGCCAATGGGTTCAGATAAGGTCTCATCTGCCAACCACGCTTGGGCCGTATTGCGCTCCACAACCGTTTTGAGCTCGCGCACATTGCCGACCCAATCGCGCGCGATTAGCGCTTCGCTGGCTTCTGCTGTGAATCCCGGAAACCTGTCGGCGCCGAGCTCCGCCGCGATTTTGCGGCCAAAATGATCCGCCAGTGGCAATATATCGTCGCGCCTCGCTCTCAGGGGCGGGAGCGTCAAAACCTCAAAGGCCAAGCGGTAAAGCAGATCAGCCCTAAACTCCCCGCGGGACGCTGAAGCGGGAAGGTCAATGGAGCTGGCGGTAATGACGCGGACATCGACTTCTTGCTCGGCATGTTCGCCGCTGGCTTCATATCGGCCATATTCCACGGCGCCCATCAGCTTTTCTTGCAAGCGCGGGGAGACGGCATCTATATTGTCGAGGAATATTGTGCCTTCATCTGCGTGATAGAATTTTCCATTCGTGTCTTCACGGCCGTCCAAAAAGCTCTCCCCAAACAGCTCCTCATCTAGTTTTTCGTCCGTATAGGCAGCGCAATTTACGGTAATGAAGACTTTTTCCCATCGCGGAGACAAGAAATGCAGTCGTTTCGCAATCAGCTCCTTTCCCGTACCATGCTCCCCGACGATTAGAACGGGACGTTCCAACACAGCAGAATCGGACACGCGATCCAGAATCGCGAGATAAGCTTGGCTTTGCCCGATGGGCTGAGGGGGTAGAGCGGCCATAATTGGTTCATTTTGCTAATTATATTTAGTCATATTTACCAAATATGAGTGATAATTACCATTCATTTTCTGCTCAGAAATCACAAAATCTGAAAAATATAATAAAAACAATGACTTAAAAGTATTAGACAATTTTGTCGCAGGACGTCATCTTGAGTTTGTCAGCGGAAAGCAACTGCCACCCGCCAGACAGGAGACGAAAGGAAAGATCACACGGTGTGCCAACCAGATCTTTCACAACAGGAAGACTAAGGAGAGAAACATGACCTTCCGGACAATCGAAAGAGACATGGCTTCTATGGGTGCCACTATAGAAACCGACATCACAACCACCGGTGCCGCGCGCCGGACACGTTCCGCTCGTCGGGCCGCCATTCGGAGCCCGCGTGTGAGTTCACGGGTTCGGATTTACTCAACCATCTAAGGAGACGAACTTAATGGATCGTTATTCGAACACATCGGAATCTTGGCGCTCAAAAGGGTCGCGCTTTGTCAAATATCTGACAACGCGGCCCGCCGAATGCTGGGGCTTCTTCGCCGTCGGCATCGTCGTCGCGAAAATTTTTCTTTAACCTCAGCCCCGATTATTCATCGGACCAATTCGAACAATAAAGTCAATTAGGAGACAACAATGGGCATTTTTTCCCGCATGGGCGACATCATCAACTCAAACCTCAATTCAATGATTGATAAGGCAGAAGATCCTGAAAAAATCGCGCGCCTCATCATCCAGGAAATGGAAGATACACTTGTCGAAGTCCGCACGGACGCCGCTCGCAATATCGCAGAGCGTAAGGAATTATCTCGCAAGGCTGATGATTACGCCGCCCGCGCCTCTGATTGGGAAGCCAAAGCTGAGCTGGCGCTGACCAAAGGACGCGAAGACCTCGCGCGCGGCGCATTATCTGCCAAGCAGCAGTCCGAGCAAATGGTGCATGTCGTGGAAAGCGAAATCGCTATTCTCGACGAAGCTGTCGGGAAAGCGGATGAAGACTTGTCTAAGCTGCAGACGAAGCTCAACGAAGCCAAAGCCAAACACAAAGCGCTTTCCATGCGGACGTCTGTCGCCAAAGGCCAGATTAAAATGCGGACGATGGTTCGCGACACAAAGGTGGAAGACGCGCTGGCGCGCTATGAGCGGATGGAGCGCAAAGTCGATGACCTAGAAGCTCACGTCGAGAGTTTTGATCTCGGCCAATCCGGTGATAGCCTTGAGAGCCAATTCGCTGAGCTTGAAGCCAATGACGCAATTGAGGATGAACTCGCCGCTTTGAAGGCGCGCGTGAACAAGCCCAAAGCTGCGAATGGCGGTAAAAAGAAAAAGGCCGGTTAAGTCGTCAGGCCAACCGAATTTGCCCCCGGCTGCCTCGTTTTAACGAGGCCCCCCTTACCCCGAATGGCTGGGCGCAAACAAAAGAATAGGGAGAGATATAGAAAGGTATGGACATGGGCATATTAATACCATTAGCCGCAATACTTATGCCGCTAGGTATCGTTTGGGTTAGCCTACA
>CALDTL010000156.1 GCA_937923965.1 uncultured Caulobacterales bacterium | reverse complement strand
GCTGCTGAGAAAGCGCCTTCCAAAACCACATATTCTACCATTGAATCATAGGGTCGAGTAGCTGTGTTCTCAGGCGCAAGAATTTTCAAACAAGCATAACGCTGCGTATCTTGCACGCCAAATTTGCTATATGGGGACGTTTTGAACGAATAAATTTCGCCTGCTTTGTAAATACGACTCATAACGGTTCACTAAGCCAACCCAACCATAACCGCCTCAATCGCGGCCATGACTTTTGCGATCATTGCGGGGTTTTCTGCGTGGGGATGGGTGCGGCCGAAGGCGCCGGCGTCATTATCGAAATATTCGCCTGAGCGGCCTTCGAAACTTTTGCCGATTGCGGATTCCACCAAAATATCTGCGCCGACGCGGATATCTTTTCCGGCAATGCCAAAGCCCTCTTTGACCATTTTCGTCCCAATGAGAGACGCGGGATTAACAGAGACAACCAGCGGGCCGTCTTTGCCGATCTCATCTGCCAGAGCCCGCGACCAGATTGTGATAGCGAGTTTGCTTTGCGCGTAGGCTTCCATTTCGGACAGTTGTTTACGGCCTGCCAGCGCGTCAAAATCAATCGGGTTTTGCGCCGCCGAAGAGAGATTAATAATTCGGCCTGATTTGGGGATAATCGGCAAGAGACGTGTCGCGAGGCGGTAAGGCGCAAATGTATTGACCAAAAAACGAACATCATGCCCTTGCGCGGTGATGGGGTTTGATGTCTTCAAAATCCCTGCATTATTGAGCAGCACATCGAGCGTGTCATGGTCAGCGGCGACGGATGCCGCGAGCTGCTCCACCTCAGCCATAGAAGATAGATCGCAGATATATCCCGAGAGTTTTGCACCGGAAGAGAGCGGCTGAAGCGCCTCTATTTTCGCGGCGAGTTTTTCAGGATTGCGGCCATGAAGTAAGACCGTGTGACCTGCCTCTATGAGGGTCTTTGCCGCCTCATAGCCGATGCCATCTGTGGAGCCCGTGATAAGAATTGTCTTTTTCTGGGTCATTTAGAAGCCTCGCATGGCGGGCGAGGCCGCCGTCTCCGCGACCTGCCCCGCTTGGGGCCAAGCGCAATAATCTGCGGCGTAATAGGCGGCGGGGCGGTGATTGCCTGATAGGCCCGGGCCGCCAAAAGGCAGCGTCGAGGCCGCGCCTGTCGTGGGCTTATTCCAATTGACGATGCCCGCGCGTAATCTAGGCCGTGCATAATCCCACGCCGTCGCGTCATCGCAAATCAATCCCGAGGCGAGGCCGAAGCGCGTATCATTGGCCACCGCAATAGCCGCGTCGAGCGTGGGCGTGCGAATGACTTGGAGGAAGGGCGCAAACAGCTCTTCATCAGGGACATCAACGCCCGTTACATCCATGAGGCCGGGGCGCAGAAACGCGCCGTCGCGGTCCAGCGCGGTCAGCGTTTTACCGCCGCGCGAGACGAGGTCTGCTTCGAATTTTACCGCAGCCTCTGCGGCGGCGGCGCTCACGACGGGGCCCATGAAGATATCTTCAATATCCCAGCGGCCAATTTTGACCGCCGCGATTTTAGCCTCAAGCGCATCAATAACGCCGTCCCCGAATTTACCCATTGGCAAAATAAGCCGCCGCGCGCAGGTGCATCTCTGCCCCGCCGTGATAAATCCGCTCATAAAAGCGAGGTCGGCGGCGGCGTCTATGTCGACGGGTTCATTAATAATCAGCGGATTATTTCCGCCCATTTCCAGCGCCAGCATAATCTCGGGACGGCCTGCAAAATGTTTGTGAAAAAATGTGCCTGTCGCCGCGCTGCCCGTGAACAGCAGCCCGTCAATTTTCGCCTCCAGCAAAGTCGCGCCCGTTTCGCGCGCGCCTTGGACGATATTTAAAACGCCCTCAGGCAGGCCGGCTTCGGCCCAGCACGCACCCATGACTTGCGCGACTTGGGGCGTGAGTTCAGACGGCTTGAAGACGACTGTATTCCCGGCGAGGAGCGACGGGATAATATGCCCATTGGGCAAATGGCCCGGGAAATTAAACGGACCAAACACCGCCATAACGCCATGCGGGCGGTGCGCGAGGCGCGTGGTGTCCGTGATGCGTGTCGGCGTGCGGTCATTATAACTGTCGATAGAGACCGCGACTTTATTCGCCATCGCGCCAGCTTCCGTGCGGGCTTCCCAAAGCGGTTTGCCCATATCGCGAGAGATCGCGAGGGCGATGTCTTCGGATTTCTCGCGCACGGCCTCTGCGTATTTTTTCGCGATATCCGCGCGGGTGTCGAAAGCGGTCAGCGACCAATCGGCAAAAGCTTTGCGGGCCTGGGCGACGGCGGCGTGGACGTCGGAGGCAGAGGCCGCCGCGCCCTCCCAAACGATATCGCCCGTTGCGGGGCAGATGGATTTGAAGGTCGCGCTCATGTCATCAGCGCCTTTATGGCTTTGGCATCGATGCGGCCATCGGCGATACGGTGCAGGATGAGGGCCGCGAGCCCTGCCCGTTCGGACAGGCTATCGGCCATTAGAAATTCCTCGGCGGAATGAATGCGCCCGCCTCTAACACCTAATGTATCGATATTCGGCGTGCCTGCGGCAAAGACATTATTACCTTCGCAAACCCCGCCCGTATCGACAAATTTCAAAGTAATCCCGAGCGCCTTGGCGGTTTCTGCGACATCGCCGAAGAGTTTTTCTTGCGCGGCATTGCGCGGCTTTGGCGGGCGGTAAAATCCGCCATGCGTATGGGCGGTAATGCCGTCGCGTTTCAACACGCCTTCTAAAATACGGTCGATCTCTCCTTGCGCCCAATCCGCAGACGGTCCGTCTGGCGCGCGCGCGCCGAGGCGCACCACACAAAGCGCGGGCACAACATTGACCGCGTCCCCGCCGTCAATCGAGCCTATATTAAATGTGGTGCCGCTGCGAACATCGGTCAGGGCTTCGATCTTCATCGCAAATTCCGCCGCCGCCATCAGCGCGCTGCGACCTTTTTCTGGCTCGCGTCCCGCATGGGCAGAGCGGCCTTGGAATATCACATCCCACACAGCGGACCCTTTGCGCGCGCCGGAAAATCCACCGTCTTCCATACAAGGTTCAAAGGTCAGGCCGATATGCGCCGTG
>CALDTL010000155.1 GCA_937923965.1 uncultured Caulobacterales bacterium | reverse complement strand
CCCGCTTTCAGCGCATCCCAAGTTGACCATCGGCAGGTCGGGTTTTCCAGAACACGGACGTAGTAAGAGGCGCTCTCGCCCTGCGTATAATTAGGGTCGGTCCAGACGGATTTGAGTTCCGGGTCGCCTTGCGATGTTGACGGCGCGCAGCTGCTCAAATCAACGCTCGCGCCATTATCTGGGCAGCGATAGCTTTGCGGGTCAGGCGACGCGCCGTCCGAACAGGCGATATCATAAACGGCTTCTTGCGCGCCCGCTTCGGTGTGCCATGCTTTTATGATTTGAATACGGTCGAGCTGCGCGCCGCGTGGATCACGCGCCGCCCAGGCCATAAATGTCGGCGCAGTTTCTGTGTTTAAATTTCCGCCCATCGGCACGCCGGCGCTATAGCCTCTGGCCACCATATCGGGCGCATCCAGCATGTCGGCGCTCAAGTCGCCGCCAAAAAACCGTAAGCGAATACGCGGGCCAGATGTGGCATAGGTTTCCTTTTGGCGCATGCCATTAAAAATAGACTCGCGTGTATTTTCTTCGGCCCAGACAGCTGCATAGCCAGCAGCGCTCCATTTGGTGAACCAGTCTTCAGCATTGGAATCGCGCTCAACGCCTTCCCATGTTTTAGCGCCGCCTGGCGGGATGGAGCCCCGCGCTTCGGCGGTGCCGTCCACAACGCCAACTTTGGACCAATAGTCTTTTTCATCATAAGCCCCGCCGACCACATGGGAGTCAGAGCTGCCTATCATCCCGAAGGCATAAGGATTTGTGCCTGTTGCGTCTTCGAGAGCTAGGCCCCGCGCGAGAGCCTCGCGGATATAGGAGCCCTTGATTTTACTTTTAATAGAAGACGCCAGTAAAAGTTCGTAGATTTCAAAATTGGCAAATTCATCATTTGGAGACAGGGCCGGATGGGTTTCGGACGTGCCTTTAACCTGAGACATTTCGACAATGGGTTCATTGCGCAGGCGCTGCGAGGTATAGTCTGCGTCTATCGCACCGCCGTTAAATGTAACCATATCAAACATGAAGCCGTCTGAGACATTGGAATTATGCGGTATGGCGATGACGTCCCGGCCTTCCGCGCGTTCATCATCCATCCAGTCCCAAAGATCTTCAGGGTTCTCTGATTCTAAGACGCTGAAGAGACGGTCCGGCGCGGCGTCTTCAAATACCACATTGCGGTGTAAATTGCCTCCAGCAAAGGTACCGCCGCTGTCCGCGCGAGTTGTCACAGCGGTATATTCATAGGCGGCAAAGGTGGTGAGCTCCCCGGGTTTATAGTATTTATCCGCTGTCTCAACGGCGCCTTGCCAGGTGCGGTCCACGAGTGCGCGGTCATAAAGCCCGTCTATAGGCTCGCCGGTTCGGACGGAGCTACCGATCGTTTGAAAATTCCGGACAATAGAGGCCGGGTCATTGCTGCCGAATATTTTTTTTGAAAGCTCGAGTTTGGAGAGCGGGCTGTCTGGGTTATCCATCGCCGGCAACACGCCCATGTAAGCGCCGTGATCTGTTGCGGCCACGAAATCGAGCGGCGGCCCGCCCAAGGTCATATCAAATCCGGACGGATGCTTGACGGTCTGACCCGAGGCGAACCGGTAGACATCCGCTGGGGTCGTTCGAACGTTAAAGATATAAGCGTCAAAACTATTTTTCGTATGGATGTGCAGATCGCCAAAATAGACATTTTTCGTGGCGCTATATCCGGCGGTTTTGCTCGTTACGTCGGCCTTTTCGGCAGCGTTTGACAGGGGCTCTGGACTCTCGATCTCCGGCGACGTTTCACTACATGCTGCGAGCACCGCAGCGGCGGCAATGCCGCCAATCCATTTTGTCATCTTGGAAATTCCCCTGATTTATTTTTTCTATGTTGTGACCTAATGCCTCACTGCTGTCAAAAACTCTTGAGTCTCGGCGATCCAATATCGTTTATTGGGCGTAGCTAAGTTGGATTTGGAGATCTAAAATGCAGCTACAAGAACTCGTATATACGAGCCTATCGGATATTCATGCCGACCCCGATGACGTGAAAGATATTCTCACTGCGTCGGAGAAAAACAACAAACGATTAGAGATCACAGGATTGCTACTCTATGACGGAGAGCGGTATATCCAGATTTTGGAAGGTGACCCGAACAAAGTTGACGATCTGTTCGGGAAAATCAAAGCGGACTCGCGCCACGTCGAGATAGAGCTTTTGCACAAAGGCCCTATTACGGGACGTTCTTTTCAAAACTGGCGTATGGCCTATGAGGCTCTTCCGCTCGGGCTTCTGGATGAGCTTGCCGAAAATATGGCGGTTTTCTCAATGGAACTCGATGGAAAGCCCTTAGATGCGGGCGAGAGCTTTGGGTCGCGGCTCAACGGCATGTTTATGGATGCGATCGCCGCCGAATAAACAGAGACATTCGATTCCTAAATAAAAACGCCGCCTCAAAAAGGCGGCGTTTTTGTGTTTATCGTGGGGCGCGTTTTGCTAATATCCGCTGGAGAGTCCGGCGGTGCATATTTAATCTGCGAGCCGTTTCTGAGACGTTTTTGCCGCATAATTCATACACGCGCTGAATGTGCTCCCATCGCACGCGGTCTGCGCTCATCGGGTTCTCGGGAGGCTCCGGCGCAGCGTCGGGCTTCGCCAACAAGGCCTTGCACACGTCATCGGCATCTGCAGGTTTTGCCAGATAATCAACCGCGCCGCGTTTCACCGCTGAAACCGCCGTCGCCAAATTCCCATATCCGGTTAGCATGACCATTTTAGAATCGGGTCTGCGGTTATGTAACAGGTCGATAATTTCGAGCCCATTGCCATCTTCGAGGCGCATGTCTAGCACGGCAAAAGCGGGTGGGTTGGATTGCACTTTAGAGCGCGCTTCAGAAACCGACTCAACGGCATCGACCGTGAACCCGCGTTGTTCTAATGCCCGGCCCAGACGGGTTCTAAAGGGCCCGTCATCGTCTAAAATCATTAAAGAGGCATCACTCGGTAGGACATATTCTGTCATTGACTTACTCCTTTATGACCTAGTTACGCGGCGGCCCCGCGTTTAGACGTGTGATATTTTCAGATTTGATAACGAGGGCGCTACGGGGCCACTCCGCCTTAATGCGTGCGCCGCCAAGCGGAGAGCGCGCATAGGATACGGAGCCGCCTGTGCGCTCTATGAGACGTCCTGAAATAAAAACGCCCAGCCCCAGCCCGCCGGCCGTTTTAGAGCGTTTACGCGTGCTGGCATAGGGCTGACCCAGCCGCCCTTTTAAGGCCGTATCAAATCCCTTACCGTCATCATCAATGAAGATATTGAGTGTATCAAGATCCCACACGGCGGAGAGTTCCACGCGAGAGGCGGCGAAATCAACAGCGTTATCTATGTAATTTTTCAACGCGTAAAGAAGCTCTGCTTGCCGCCTTAAAACCGGCTCAACCCCCGTTCCGTGGCAGCTAATGACAATGTCTTTTTCGCGTTTGATGAATGGTTCGGCGACCTCCTCCAAGAGATCTTCAGGCGCAAGCACATCATGGATCATGTCGCCTTCGTCTCCGCGCTGAGAGAGTTGTTCGAGAATGTTCCGGCAGCGCTGGGATTGCGATAAGATCAAGGCAGCATCCTCACCAAGCGGTGATCCGGCGTCAACTTCGCGGCTCATTTCTTTCGCGACGACTTGTATGGTGGCCAATGGCGTGCCGAGTTCGTGCGCAGCTGCGGCGGCCAGGCCGCCTAGGGCTGTGAGTTTTTGCTCTTCGGCAAGCCGAGCTTCTGTGGCTGCGAGGGCAAAGGCCATCTTGCGGCTCTCATTGGTTGTGCGCCACGCATAGAGTGATGTGAAAATTGAGCCGACAAAAATCGCTATCCAAATGCCAATTTTATAAATTTGAGGCAGATCGAAACTCCCATGAGGCGACCAAGGCAAAGGTTGGTGAAAAAACACCAAGGCAAGCGACAGGGTGAGAGCCATGGAGCCGAGCGCGAAAACAACCCAGCGCGACAAGGTTGTTGCCGCTGTGACAACGGGCGCAAGGAATAGAATGGAGAACGGGTTAGTAATCCCGCCCGTTAACCAAAGCAGTCCCGATAATTGCCAGATATCAAAGCCTAGCTGCATATAGGCTTCGAAATCGGACACGCGGCGATCGAGCGGCAACTGCAGTGTCACCACCAAATTGACAATGATGGAAGCGAGAATGGTTAGGCCGCACGCCAAGACGGGATAGCTAAATCCCAAGACCTGGCTGACCACCACCAGCGCCAGTAACTGCCCAATAATGGCGCCCCAGCGTAAAGCAACGAGCGTCTGACGGCGCAGTGATCCCATACTGTCAACAGGCGGCGTTTGCCCGCTGATAGGTGAGAATCCGCCAAACCGCTCCAGATTGGCTTTTGCCATAATGGATGATTTCGAGGCTGCGGCGATATGTGCTTTCACATTTAGCGCTTTCAATTATAGGAGCTTTCCGACGTTACTACGTCCAATGGAGCTTGAAAGCATGAAATTTATATCAAAATTGATTGTCGCATCTATTGCGGGCTTTGCCCTCGCCGCATGTCAGGCTGAAGATCCCAATATGGCGGGCGTATCTGGGAAAACAGTGATTAGTACGGGGACGGCGGCAATTGGCGGCGAATTTACTCTTACGGATCATACGGGCGACGTGTTAACAGAAGAGGCCCTACTCGGTAAGCCCCACTTGATCTATTTTGGCTTTGCCTATTGCCCAGATATTTGCCCCACAAGTTTGCAGAAAATGGGCGCGGCTCAGCAGCTTATGGGGCGCGCGGGCGATGACATTGGCTATGTTCTTATAACCGTCGATCCAGAGCGAGACACGGTGGAACAAATTGCGCAATATGTGACGGCGGACCCATTCCCAAAGGGCCTGCGGGGCTTCACGGGAACGGTTGAGCAGGTCGAAGTCGTAAAAGCAGCCTATAAGGTGACATCGATCAAACGCGCTATGGACGGCGGCTTAGTTGAACCCGGATCAACCGATTATACGGTTGATCACTCGGACATTATTTATTTCATGGGCGCTGACGGAAAATTCGTAGATTTCTTCTCGTCTCGCTCCACGCCCCAAGATATAGCTGTGCGGGTGCGTCAGGAATTGATGAAATCAGATAAGTAAACTCGCCTTATTACCTTACCGGTTTTTTCCCGGAACCCATTTCACATCTGATGCGCCTTGGTCATTGCACCAACGTGCCGCCACGAAGAGAAAATCTGACAATCTGTTTAGATATTTTAGCGCATCGGGGTTCACCTCGGCCTCTGCGGCGAGGGCCACGCATACACGTTCAGCCCGGCGGCAGACAGTGCGGGCTTGATGCAAATAGGCCGCAGGCGGATGTCCGCCTGGTAGGACGAATGAGTTTAGCGGCTCAAGATCTGCGTTGAGTTGATCTAACTCTGCCTCAATGCGGTCCGTTTGCACCTCCACCATGCGAAGGGCATATTCACTATCCGCTTCCCCTTTTTTAGGCAGCGGCGTGGCGAGATCAGCGCCGAGATCAAACAGGTCATTTTGAACGCGGGAGAGCATGTCGTCGAGCTCTCGGTTTTCGAGATGCAGGCGCACAAGACCTATAATACTATTGGTTTCGTCGACGTCTCCATAAGCGCGGACGCGGAGTGCGTCTTTGCCCAGACGGGACCCATCAACCAATCCGGTTGTCCCGTCATCCCCGGTGCGGGTGTAAATTTTATTGAGTTTGACCAAAGCGAGCTCCTAAGCGCCTTTCGTCTTCATATAGACTGTGAGCGCGAGCAGGCCGATGGCTGCGACTTGGGCGTAAATTCGGCGCCACATCCAATCGTTGGATTTTTTACGGTTCTCTTCGCTCTTCTTGCTCATCGCAACTGTGCCCATAACAAGGGTAACCACGACAAAGGCGAAGGCAAGACCGGTTAAAATATAGAGAATGATAAGCATGAGGGGAGCCCCGGATAGAAACTATTTCAGAATGTTATTTGCAACTGCCTTATATACGCGCCAGATGAAACTGCGAGGCAAAATAGCGAACTGAAAATTACCAGGCTCTTTCATAATTTCAGGCCATCCACAGTTTTCCGTGTAGTGCCCACTATTGGATTTGACTTGGAGCCGCTATGGGGGGCCTCCCGTTAGATATGACCGAGAGCTTTCAGACATGATGAGTGATTCAGACCGCGCCGATAATATGGGCCAAGCCACACGTGAAAAACTGCGCCAATTCATTGCGCGCATTGAGCGCCTTGAGGCAGAAAAGGCGGAACTCGCCTCTGATATTCGGGACGTTTACGGCGAGATGAAAACCTTTGGACTTGATACCAAGGTCATGCGCAAGGTGATTGCACTTCGTAAGCAAGATGCAGCCGAGCGCGCGGAGCAAGAAGCTCTGATTGAGCTTTACCTTGAGGCCTCTGACGGCGTTTAGAGTGATCGCCGCTTTGATCTAAGAATTTTTGTTCTCTTTTTGTTTCCCTTGCGGCGTCTTTTGTGATACGTCGTGCTCATGTCTGATTATGACCGCGATACATGGCAAGCTGAGCAGATTGCACGCGACGACGCGCAATCCGCCTATTATGATAAAATGGCGCGCGCGCGGGAGCGCTCGGCGGCCAATGCCAAGCGCAAAATTGCACGGCTGCATGCCAAGCTGACAGAGCTTGGGCATATCTCTGATTTCGAGGACGAATTTGGGGAAAGCGTGTTAGAGCGACTAGATAAATATGGATCAGCCTTCCATGACCGCGAAAAAGGGCGGGCCGGAGACGCTTTATCGATCGCGCAAAAACAAGTCGTCGCGCGCATGAAGAAAAAAGTAAAAGATTTGAAGGCCAAGCAAGCCGCTGGTCAAGACTTAGAGCCTGATCCGGACGCGGGCTATGTTAGAACAGCGGATCGCTGGAAAAATAACGACCAAGACGGCGCGAAACGAAATGGGTTTAGGTCGAAACGAAAGGCTAAATTCACGCCTCGAGTTCGCCACATTGAAGATGATATTGCTGAAGATGATATTGCTGAGGATGATATTGCTGAAGATGATGTTCCTGGGGATGATAGTCTTGGCGGTGACAGTGCGGATGATGTAGCGCTCGCGCCGCCAGAATATGCGGGCCCGCCGAAATTGGTGTCTGTCCCCGCGCGGTCTCAAGAGAGCCTAGCGAATGCAGATAAGACCGCCGAGCCATATATTCCCCAATATGTGCGGCCTCAGGTAAAAGTTACCGCAAAACGTGAGTCAGAAAAACAGACCGCCGAAAAGCCTGCGAAAGCAAAAAGACCCTTTTTGCGACTTGTGCCAAAGACAGATTAATTGGGCGTCTGTGCCTCTAAGGTGTGAAGTCTGGATCTAAGATGGCTTGAAGCGCTGTCTTGCTGTCCCGATCACGATCCCAAAGGAGTGGTGCGTTCGTCCGAGTGACCGGGAAGGTATCCAACCAAGATTGTGCATCAGAGATGCCCCAAGTCGAGACGGATTTGATGGAATTTCGTTCTGAAAACCCATTAAATAACCCCCGGTATAATTCCGCCTGCGTTCGCAATATATCTTCTGGGACATTTGACCCATAATCTGCTCGACACCCGGTTTGATCCGCGAAACAACTTTCTGGATCAGCATATATAGAAATGTCGAGTTCTGTGACATGCTGATCGAGACCCATAAACTCAGCATCGATAGCGTCGATAGCCGCAAGCACGTCACTGGCATTTGTCTCGACACTAATGTGCATTTGGTGCCCGACTCCATCTAAAGGAATATTGCGGTCAACCAAGTCTCGAATGACTTCAATATATCGCGCCCGTTTTCCGGCAAACCGTGTGCTATATTCATTGATGAAAAGAAGACAGTCGGGATCTGCCGCGCGGGCCGCTTCCAAAGCCCAATCGATATAATCAGCATTTCCTCCCGAAGCGTCCCACCAATTCGAGCGGCGATAAGGATCGCCCAAGCTGCTGTCATCTGTGACCACCTCATTGACGACATCCCAGGCAAAGATTCGGCCTCTGTAACGAGTCACGACCTCTGTGACGTAATTTTCAAGACGGGCTCTGACTTCGGCGGGTGTTCCCGCGAAGAAATAATCCGGTGTAGCCTGATGCCAGAGTAAGGTATGTCCTCTGATCGCCATCCCATTACTTTCAGCATACTCGACCAATGCGTCCGGAGCCGTCCAATCAAACACACCTTCTGATGGGGCAATGACCTCGGGCTTCATCTCAAACTCGGATGTGATCGAATTAAATTGATTTTCTAGAATTTCTGCATCTCTGCCGTCCTCATTAATTTGAGACGTTTTGATGGCGGCGCCAATCGCAAATTTACCGGAAAATGCGTCGCGGAATTGTCCAACTGCAGGCTCAAATGCGGCAGGGGGAGGCGTTGGCGGCGTGGGCGGCGTCATCGTTATGGGGGGAGGCGTTGAGCTATTGCCGCCACCTCCGCCGCACCCGGTGAACGCAAAGGCCGCTCCGCCTGCGAGGAGTTTTAATCTATCTCGGGCTGTGAACATATTGCGTCTCGAAAATCCATTGCTTGAGCGGCCATTTCTGACAGCGCTGTCATACACCATAGATATTTTGGGAGTGGCGTCAATCTCGATTCAAAAGCAGAGGCTAGATTCAAAAAAGAGAGGAAACGCCGGCTTGAAACACATAAGGCCCCCGCTCTTCCTTGAGCTTGAGGCCTTATTTTTACAGGCGCCGCTGGCGGCTAGAGCGTAGATTAGCGTGTTTGTCCGCTCTGGCGTTTTGTTTAAGGTCTAAGCGGACCGCACGTTATCAACATCTAAATCATGCTCACGGACTTTGCGGTAAAGCGTCGAGCGGCCGATGCCTAAGCGCCGGGCGACTTCTGACATATGCCCCGCGTAATTATTGATTGCGAACTCGATGAGATCGCGTTCAATATCTTCCAGAGTGCGCAAATGGCCTTCTCGGTCCAATACGGATACCGCCGAGTCGGATGATGAGTGCGTTATATTTAGGTCTTCCGGCACAAGACTATCAACGCCGCCCTTTTCGGGATCGGAGGGGATAGAGATACCGGGCGTTAATCCAGAAATTTGCGGGAAATCTTGCGGCTTCAACTTGTTTCCATCGGATAAGATCATCGCGCGAAAAATCGTATTCTCCAACTGACGAACATTACCCTTCCACTCGTGGTTTTTCAGAAGCTCTAACGTCTCTGCTGTTGCCCCGCTTACATTCAATCGTTCCTGCGCATTAAATCTGCGCACAAAATGCTCGACCAACGACGGAATATCTTCTCGGCGCTCGCGCAGAGGCGGAACGGCAATCGGGAAAACGTTTAACCGGTAATATAGATCTTCGCGGAAGGTGCCCAACTTCACGGCTTCGGCCAGATCACGATTCGTCGCACTGATAATACGAACATCGACCGGCACGGTTCGCTTTGATCCAATCGGGTCGACTTCGCCTTCTTGCAAGACCCGCAAAAGTTTAACCTGCATCTCGAGTGGAAGCTCTCCAACTTCATCCAAGAAGAGCGTGCCCGTATGTGCTTCCTGAAATTTTCCAAGGTGTTTAGAATTTGCGCCCGTAAAAGAGCCTTTTTCATGCCCGAATAGAATCGATTCGACCAAATTTTCAGAAATGGCCCCACAGTTCACGGTGATGAAAGGTTTATCTGACCGCTCGGACGCAGTTTGAATGGCGCGGGCGATAACTTCCTTACCGACGCCGGACTCGCCTGTGATCAAAATAGGAATGTTTGCTTTTGCACCGCGCTCGCCCATTGCGACGACCGAGCGCATCGACGAAGCGTTACCAATCAAATCGTCAAAAGATAATCCGCCTTCTGCCGTTTTCTTCAAGCGCTTAACTTCGCCAACCAAAGTTTTCATGTCGAGGGCATTTCGGATAGAGACGATGATTCGCTCCGGCGCAGCAGGCTTCACGACAAAATCTCGGGCACCAGCTTTCATAGACTTAACAACCGCGTCAATCGAGCCTTTGCCTGTCAAAACGATGACAGGCAGATCTGGACGTTTTTTCGCAAGCTCTGTGAGCGTGTCCATGCCGTCTCGTCCCGGCATAACCAGATCCAGCAGGAGGACATGAATTTTGTCCTGTTCCGCACCTAAAGCCATAGCGAGAGCTGCGTCGCCATCCCCAGCTTGCAAGGTCGAAAACCCTGATTTCTCTATAACAGCCTGAAGCAACCGACGTTGTGTTGGATCGTCATCTACAATCAGTACAGTTTTGGCCATTTACGAAGCATCCGATACATTTTGAAACGGATTATCCATTTCCATCACTTCCCAGAACATGACGTAGGGAGGTGAATTTGACGTAAGAATTTATGGTAAACATGCTCTTAATTCTGTTCGATCATCCGAAAGTATTCTTGGGCATAATTTTGCTTTTAATCCCGAAAAAATTAACAAAATCAGCTTGTGACACTGCTTGTTCCTGCCAAAGAGGCATGATAACAGCCCCAAACAAAAATACTAACGGTCACAGTTTTACAGGATTTAGTCATGGCAGGCGGTCAGTCAGATTATACGCACGGTTCAATGGAAGTTGATGCGCAATCAGGTGCATTTTCCGGCTTTATGGACGGGACAAAATATGGCGGCGCGCTGATTGCGCTCTTTGTTATCATGCCAACATTGGTGTTTGCTGTCGGTCTACACTGGTTCCCATCTTTATTTGCGACAGTCATTCTTGGGTTCGTTCTGGGCATGGCTCTGAAATTTAAGCCGGGGTGGTATGTCGGTCTGGTGGGTCTGGCTGTTTTGGTGGCGATTTTCTCCGCCATCCTCTCGGCGGTCACGTAAGATTATTTCTTAAGTTTTAAAGGCGATATCGCGTGAAAATTTCAGTCTTAAATGATGTGGCGCTTCAATCAAAAAACGGGGCGGAAGCCCGCGTAGCAGCCACTCCGGATACTGTCTCTGGTTACATTAAATCCGGCCATGACGTGAGCGTCGTCAAGGGCGCAGGCGCAAAAGCCGATTTTGCGGACAGACTTTATGAAGACGCTGGAGCTAAGATTGCGTCCACGAATGCGGCAGCGGTAAAAGCCGCTGATCTCGTCCTGTCTGTTTCGGGCGGCACGGAAAAATTAGTCTCGGGTATGAAGGCGGGATCAGGCATAACCGGAATTTTATCGCCTACAGATAATCCAAAATATGCGGCCGCCTGTGCCAAAGCCGGCGTAACCGCCTATGCGCTGGACTACATTCCTCGCATTTCCCGCGCGCAGTCAATGGATGTGCTGTCTTCTCAATCGAACCTATCAGGCTATCGCTCCGTTGTTGAAGCGGGCGGAATTTATGGCCGCGCGTTTCCGATGATGATGACGGCGGCGGGCACGATTGCGCCGGCCAAACTCTTTGTCATGGGCGTCGGGGTGGCCGGCCTTCAGGCGATTGCAACGGCGCGGCGTCTTGGGGCCGTTACAACGGCGACGGATGTGCGGCCGGCTACGAAAGAACAAGTTGCCTCGCTCGGCGCGAAATTCATCGCCGTCGAAAACGAAGAATTTAAGGCTGCGGAAACGGCGGGCGGGTATGCCAAACAGATGAGCGCGGAATATCAGGCGCTGCAAGCCGAGCTCACCGCATCACATATCGCGAAACAAGACATCGTGATTACGACTGCGCTTATTCCGGGACGCGACGCGCCTGTTTTGGTCTCAAAGGCGATGCTGGACACCATGCGTCCAGGTTCGGTCTTAGTGGACCTCGCTGTTGAACGCGGCGGCAATGTTGAGGGCGCAAAGCCGGGCGAAATTGTAACAACATCGAATGGTGTTCACATTGTTGGCCATTTAAATTGGCCATCCCGCATGGCGGCGGATGCGTCCAATATGTTCGCGCGGAATATAAAGAACTTCCTGCCGCTGGTCACCGCGGAAGACGGTGCCTATGCGCCGGATTGGGAAGATGAAATTATTCAAGGCTGCGCTCTGACACGCGACGGCGAAGTGGTTCACGAGAGGCTAAAATAATGTCCGCAGTTCTCATCATGGCGGGCGGCGCAGCCGT
>CALDTL010000154.1 GCA_937923965.1 uncultured Caulobacterales bacterium | reverse complement strand
CGGTAGCTTCGGTTTCGGCAAAAGCCTCCGCCAGCAAAGGGGCGAATGTGTTGAGCCCCGCGCCGTTATAACTGCCCGTATTGATTTTAGCCCATCCAATCGTACGCGCCAGCATCGCCTCTTGGCGTTTGGCCAAAGCGCCCAGCGCGGCTTGGTCGATGTCGGTTAAGTCCCCAAGCGGGAGTTTATCGGCATTCATGATTCGGTCCTTTGGAAATCATAGAGGTTCGGCAAATCCAGTAATTGCGTTAGCGCCTCAAGGGCTGTGCGGGTCTCATCGAGGAATTGCCTATCGCCTAAATCAGCGCGCGTTAGGCGGTCTCGGTAATGGGTTTTCACCCAGCCTTCGAGCGCGCTGAGTTTGGCCGCGTCCATGATGACGCCCGGATGCACGGCGGCCCGCTGCGCCGCGTTCAAAACGACGCGCAAACGCAAACAGGCGGGCCCGCCGCCATTCGACATGCTTTGCCGCAGATCGAGATAATGCGCCTCAGTAATGGGATTATCGCCTGCCAATGTTTGGTCGACAAAGGCTTTGGTCGAAGGCGTCTCCTCGACCTGAGTCGGGAGGATCAGCGCCATCCCGCCTTGACTCAATTTTTTGGGCAGGGTCACGAGCTGCGAATTAAAAAGGTAGGATGAAATGACATCCGTCAATGGGACATCATCCGCGCGGGCCATGATAAATTGCGGCGCAAAGCCAAGCGCGGCAGCTTTGGTTTTTATCCTCTTTTCCAAAACCGCAGGATCATCAAAAGCGGCCTCGTGGAAAAACAAAACCGTTTCATTCGAAACGCAGACCACATCATTATGAAAGGCCCCCGCGTTAATCGCCGTGGGGCTTTGTGGATGAAAGACCGTGTTGGCATCCTTTAGGCCATGCAACCGCGCGACAGCTTCTGAAGCTTGCAGGGTTTGACGCCCGGGAAATTTCAAATCCGTCTTCGGTCCCAGCGCATCGCGGCCATAGACGAAAACTTCGAGCCCCGACGTCCCATGCGCGGCGCAGAGACGGTTATGATTGGCCGCGCCCTCATCCCCCAGCAGCGGTGTATGAGCGAGCGGCGCATGGACGACAAAATGCGTGTCGTCTTTAAATATCATGGATAGAGCGCGGCGCGTCTGCTGATCCTCCAAGGCGCGGTGCGGCATAGCGGTCAGGTTCGCGGGCGTAAAATGTACCCGTCTATCTGCGCTATCGGCGGCGGGCGTGACGGTTGCCGCATTGGCGGTCCACATCGACGAGGCGGAGCTATAATTTGCGACCAAAGCGGGGCTCTGGGCGAAAGCGTTCTCCAAGACCTGCCCATCAGAGCCGCCAAAGCCGAGCGCCCGCAAGCCGCGCACATAGGGCCTTTCTTGCGGAGGTAGGATAGCTTGCGGGAGACCGAGATCTAATAATCTGCGCATCTTGGCCAAACCTTGCAAAGCCGCCGCACGCGGATTCGCCGCTTGGCCGCCATGTTTGGCGGAGGCGATATTTCCGTGGCTGAGGCCCGCATAATTATGGCTGGGTCCGACCAAACCATCAAAATTCAGTTCCGCCGCCGTTAGCGGCAGGTCAGGAATGACGGCCGACATTATATGTCTCTACGGTCTTGCGCCAAGGAAACATAAGGCGTGATCGTCCCAAGCGCTTCGCAGGCCGCGCGGCCCGCTTTTTCTGCCGTCGGATAGGCCGGACCCAGCGCGGCGCGAAACGCCTCACCTTCGCCTGTGAAATGTAGATATTTTTTCTCGGACTCCGTTACGCCGCCGCCCGTCGCTCGAAAGACACTTTGGGTGATGAGCGTCCTATCCGTGCGGCACCGTATGGCTGGACCACCGTCAAAAATATCGCACAAATCTGTGTCATCAAATCCTGCGGAGAGAAGCATCTTCATTGCGCCCGAAGATAAATCATGCGGGCGGCCCGCACAGGTTTCGACACTCTCAGGCAAGAGGTTCAAAAGTATCGGCAGAGCCGGCAGCAGCTCGACAATGAACACCGCATCCCCTGAAGACAGGCGATCCGCTTCATCGAAATTCGTTTGAATAAATTTGGAGGTCAGGTGCTGCCAAAAAGGCGAGATACCATCTTCGTCCACCCACCCCCGAATATCAGCCATGAGCCGGTCTTCAAATCGATCTCGGTGGCTGTGAATAAACCCAAGACGCCCTAAAGACAGTAATCGCCCAACGCCTTTACCGCGCGCGTCCGGCGAGAGGAAAATTGACGCGAGTTCCGTATAATCATCGAAATCTGTCGTGAGCTGCAGCGTATCATATCGAACACTTAAATCTTGTTGAGACGCCTTGCGGGCATGCCGCGAACGTTTGAACGAGTAAAAAGGGCGGTCCACACCCAGCTTGGGAATAATGCCTGAAATCCCCAGGATTTTCCCTTCGTCTTGTGCCACGAAGAGCATTCGGTTCGCGGACGACCTGCCGGCAAGAAAGTCGAGGGACTCCGAGATATACTCGGAAACATCCGTCTTTGTTTTTGGCACGGTCGTTAGGCCAGAGTCGGCTTTGGAGGTAATTTTCGTAATCGCTGAAACATCAGCAAGGACTGCGGGTCGAAAGATAGGTATCACGGGCGGCCTTTCAAACTCAAAAGGTCCGGCAAGCCGTCCGCCCGATGCGCCAGCAGTTGCCGTGTGCGTCAGCTATAGGCTGCCCACAAAGAGGTTGCAAGCCGCCCAGAAAGTTCAAACCGCCCAGACGCTTCGAAGCCCTAACAGTGACCGATCAAAAGACCGGGATCGCCTTTTTGTTATTCTCCGCGACGCTTTGAACGAAATGATAGGTTGCTAACACTAACTTATCGGCAGCCGTAACATCCTCAGGCGCGACTTCCTCTATGGCAGCTTCGTACCATAGCGTGAGAAGTTGATGAATGTCCTTGAGGTTGGAGGGCTGCATAAGAGACGCAAGTTCCAAGAGATGACCTTGGTTTTCAAGCAAGCGGTCCTCTTCGAGCGTTTTATATGCGGACTCCCGAGCATCAGGGACTGGGGAGGCTTCCGCCATAGCTCGCAGGCTCTTTTGATTTTCAAGATACGTTAAAATAATACTTTCGAGATAGTCTGGGGAATAGGGGATTGATTTAGAAAAATTAGATCTAAACTCATGGGCACTCATAAAAACTCCTCGATGAGCCTTGGAAACATAGTCGCGTCCAATGCCGCATCTGATTCGATAGCCCGGGAGGGCTTACATAATAGCGGCAGGCGATCTCATGTTTTCATTAGCGGAAATAGAAGGAATTTAGCTCATTCTATAATTATTCCATCCTCTAAAATTTCAACGGCCCGTCAAACGTCGCCGATATTGCAAGGGGGTTTCCCCGAAAAATTGTTTGAATTGTTTGGAAAAGTAGCTTTGATCCGTAAATCCGCTTTCCGAAGCAAGAACGGCAATGGGTTGGGTGGTCTGCCTTAGCTGATGGCCGGAGGCCTGAAGACGCGCCCGTAAAATGAACTGCTGCGGGGTGACGCCAAACTCTTGCTTGAATTTTCGCCTAAACTGATTTTCCGACAGTTTCATGACGTCGGCTAAATCTTTCACTCTTATGATATTTGCGAGGTTGGATCGAATAAATGTGATCGTTTCGCTGAAGAGCTCAAACTCCTGCGGCAAATCTTCCATATTCGAAATCGGCCGAGTAACGCCAATAATACCAATAATCTTTCCGCAAGGGTCATGAACCGGCAACTTATTTGTTTGCACCCACATTAAGTCTCCATAGGCGTCTGGAATAATCTCAATGCGGTTGAGGACACTTTGACCACTCGCCAGAATTTTTTCATCATCTCGCCGAATTTCGAGAGCGATCTGATGAGGGAAAAAATTCTTTTCCTTCATTCCCACAATATCCGTGACTTTTGAAAAATTCAGCAGTGCCAAAGAGGCTGAGTTACAGCTTATCCAGCAGCCGCCTCTATTCTTAACGTAAAAATAGACATCCAATAGGGGCTGAAACAAGACTTCAAACATCTTGACATCGACCCCTAGTAATTGCCCGTCTGGGCCAGAAGGGTTGACAACAATTTTATCAGCGTCTGGGTTCAGAAAATTCGACATTATCACTAGCCTGTTAATTTGCTTTCGGGTGATTAAATGCGTCCGCAGATGAAGTCATGCCTCTAACTCAATAATTCTGCGTTATGCGCCTGGGCGGCGATAAGCCGTCAGCCCCGGTTTCGCCGTAAACCCTCAAGCCGCCATAACAACTGCGCCACTTGCCGCTATGGTAATAGGCCGGCCGCGGACATAGGCACCGCGCCGAGACAGACTTCTGTGCTTGTAATTTTCATTTTAGCTCTTCCAATTCTAGTTCCGGTCTATACCAATGAAGCAAACCAATAATGATCTCTTGAACAGAGACAGCCGTTATAACAGGGAATAATATGAGCGACCGCATCCGAGTATTAGTGCATGGAACAGGCTTCGCTGGACAAGGCCATGCCGAAGCCTTTCGCGATGCGGGCGCAGAGGTTGTTGGAATTGTCGGACGGACACCAAATGTTATCCAAAAGGTCACGGCGGATATGGGCATCCCTTATGGCGGGACAGATTGGATGACGGCGTTGAAAGCGTGCAAACCGGATGTGGTGTCTATCGCCACGCCCGGCGGCGCGCATTTTGAGCCGATCAAACAAGCCATAGCCTCAGGGTGTCATGTATTCTGCGACAAACCTCTCACGGCAGATGGCAAGACCGCGATGGAGCTTTATGAGCTGGCGGAGGCCAAAGGCATCAAGACCGCCTTTGCCGCCAGCTTCCGATATATGCCTGAAGTGCTGCATGCGAAACGCCTCGTAGCAGACGGGGCCATTGGAGAGCCGCTAGAGGTTGAATGTATTTCGCATTTTAATCTAGAGCGCGACATTCCTTATGGTTGGTCCCATCAGCGGTCCGAGGGCGGCGGGCGGCTCAATAATAATTTCACCCATAAGCTTTCAATTGTGACATCCGTAATTGGCGAAAAAATTGACGCCATCATGGGCGAGGTTCGCGATGATATGGGCAAAGCCCCCATCGTCAAAGGCGTTCATAATTTCAAAACACGCCGAGACCACATCCCTGAAAATCTGGACGATCCCAACCTAGAATGGGGCGAGTCTGATGTGGAGTGGTCTTACAACGTCACCGCTAGAATCGACAGCCCAATGGCGTCACAACCTGTGACAGCTCTGTTCAAACATGGCGGGTTGCAGCCGCGCTTCCACGAGGATTACATTGCATTTTACGGCAGCAAAGGCACGATTTATATCAAAGGCCATTACGGAAGCGGCCCGCTTTATCTTTACGGCGAAAGCAAGTCTTGGGAGGAAACGCCCCTGCCCGCTGATATCGCCGCGAGCCTTCCGGATGTCGACGGCGATACAGAACGGAATTGGCGCTATCTCATCCGAGAATTTGTTAAAGACATTCAAGGCGAAACCGTTGCCCCATACCAAGGCTTCAAGGAAGGCGCGCAATATCAGCAGCTAATTGATATTATCCGCAAAAATAATAGCTGGACCGACGTCAGCGATCTGACATGAATTATGACTACTTGGTGATAGCGGGCTATTTTGCCTTAATCCTGGGTATAGGCGTCGTTTTCAAAAAAATGGCCGCCAAGTCGACGAGTGATTATTTTCGCGGCGGCGGACGCATGCTCTGGTGGATGGTCGGATCAACCGCCTTTATGATGCAATTCTCGGCTTGGACTTTTACGGGCGCAGCCGGCAAAGCTTTTACGGATGGATTTGCGGTTAGCTTGGTATTTATCGCCAATGCCTTTTCCTATTTTTGTGGCTGGGCTTATTTCGCGCACCGCTTTCGTCAAATGCGCGTAGACACGCCGACGGAAGCCATTGGACGGAGATTCGGAGACGGCAACGAAACCTTTTTCTCCTGCGCGCTTATCATCTTCACCATTCTCAATGCGGGAATATGGCTCAATGCCTTGGGCGTTTTCTCGAGTGCTGTTTTTGAGGCGGATATTAGCCTGACCATCATCTTCATCGGTCTGGCCGTCATTTTCATCTCAGTCCTCGCGGGGGCATGGGGCGTGGTGGCTTCGGATTTTGTGCAAACTTTAACGGTCGCTGTTGTCTCGGTGGCCTGCGCGGTTGTGGCCTTGGTTAAAGTCGGCGGCCCCGTCAACCTTGTGCAAGACTTCCCTGTCGACTTCATCATGGGTCCGAATATGAATTATGGGCTCTTGCTGGTCGGAACATTTATATTTTTTCTCGCCAAACAGCTCATCACCATCATGAATATGCACGACTCATTTCGGTTTTTGAATGCGAAAGACTCGAAGAATGCGAGAAAGGCGGCATTACTCGCGATGGGCCTCATGGCTGTTGGGAGCATCATTTGGTTTATCCCGCCCTGGGCCTCTGCCATTTTATATCCCGATGCCGCCGCCGCCTATCCGGAATTGGGAAATAAGGCCGCAGATGCTGTTTATTTGGTCTTTGCCCGCAATGCCATGCCCGCAGGGACAGTGGGGCTCTTACTGGCGGGATTATTTGCGGCGACCATGTCGTCAATGGACTCCGCCCTAAACAAAAACTCCGGAATATTCGTTCGCAGTCTCTATCAACCCTACCTCCTGAAGAAAAACAAAACGGTCAGCGATGCGAAACTTCTCACGATCAGTAAAATGCTCAGTTTCTTCAGCGGTATATTCGTCATACTCTTAGCGCTTTATTTCAAATCCCTCAAAGAGCTGAGCCTGTTTGATTTGATGATGTCGCTTTCTGCTATGATACAAGTGCCCATTCTTATTCCGCTCTTGCTTGGCTTATTGGTTAAAAAAACACCGCGCTGGGCGCCGTGGGTCACGGTCTTGCTCGGATTGGGTGTATCAGCCTTCATAAAATATGTTTTCACGCCCGAGGTCTTCGCCGCACTGATTGGGCTTGAGCCCTTCACCAAGCGCGAAGCGACGGATATGGGATTGATCCTGACGATTGGCGGGCAAGTCTTTATTACGGGCGGCTTCTTCTGCTTGACCGCGCTTTTCTATAAGGAGGCCGCCGACTCATACGCGCCGCAAAGGCAGCACTTCTTCAACGATCTTGAAACGCCAGTGATAGCGGATTTTGAACAAGACTCTTATGACCAACAGCAAAGACGTAAACTAGGCGCGATCGTCTCTTACATGGGCGGAGGTTTGTTAGTTATGGCTCTCATTCCAAATCTGATGTGGGGCCGAGTCACGTTTTTTGTTTGCGGAGCGGTCCTCCTCATGATCGGATATTTGCTCAGAAAAAGTGCCGCAGCGGAGCTGGACAATGCGCCTATCGCTGCCGATTAATGCGCCAAGAAAAAGGACCGAGATGTCGACATTTAAAGTTTCAATGGGTTTCTTCATGATCGCGCTTGGGCTCGCCGCTGGATGTAGCCAAACTGGCGGCAATCCCTCTGTCGTCCTCTCCCACGGCATTGATGCTTCGGCTGGCGGCGATGAGGCTTTTATTGTGAGTACTGAGACAGCGACCTATTATTTGGAAAAATCCGGCGGCGGGTTATCTTCCATGTTGGATAAGGACGGCGTGGATTGGCTGGGTTTTCATAAGGCGCCAGGCAGCGGGCACAAAGGCGAATATCGCGGCTTTCCAAATGCGATACACCGCCAGGACGGGAATTACTTCCATGCGATGAATGCCGGAACCGACCCGTCAACTTCTGTTGTCCAGCGCGAAGATTTTGACCATGTTCGTATCGTCACAACCTCTGAAAACGCGCAGTGGGAAGGGATTTGGGATTTCTATCCGGATCGTCTTGACTTCACCCTGAGCCGCGTCAGCGCAGGTTATAAATATTGGGTGCAATATGAAGGCGTCCCGGGCGGAGAGATGGATAGAAGCGATTTTCGCTATTCCTCCGCTGACCAAGAGCGCCGCCTCATCGATGAAGCCTTTATCGGCGATCTTCCAGCGCCAGAATGGATGGCCTTTGGTGATGAAAATTCCCCGCGTATGCTATATATGTTGCAACATAAAGATGACGAGCACCCCAATGATTACGTGAGTCGCCCCGATATGACTGTGCTGGGGTTTGGCCGCCGAAATAAAGATAAATTCCTAACAACGCCGCAAACCTTCTCAATCGGTTTTGTCGAATCAACAGATTGGGAAGATATATCCGAAAAGGCGTCCAGCTTGCTATCCAAAAATTAGCGGGAATTAGCGCCCCTGACGACTTCCGGCTTTGAATGCCTTAGAGATTTTTTGCCGAAAACCAAAACTGGTAACACTTCGAGGGGTTCAAAATAGAGGGGTAAGATATTTTTCGAATACTTTAGCTGTGGTACGGGCGGTCGGAATCGAACCGACACTCCAAAGGAACGGGATTTTGAATCCCGCGCGTCTACCAATTCCGCCACGCCCGCATACCATACAAAACTCATGACGATGAGTAGTTCGAGCCTTCTATTCATTTGAAATTATGCGTCAACTGTTTTGGCCATAAATCTGCCCTTAAGACTCTGCAGGTAAGGCAGCGTCATGAAGGGTAAGCTCGCATTCTTAGAACGTTGGTATGACAACACCAAGGCCGCCGCTGGACATAAGCGCGCGACGCCGATTTTGTGCGGGATTGCGTTTATTGAGAGCATTTTCTTTCCCATCCCAACGGATTTGATGTTGATGCCGATGGTGCAAGCCCGTCCCAAGGCCTGGTGGCGTCTGGGCCTGCTGACGAGTTTCTTTTCCGTATTGGGCGGCATCTTTGGCTATTTTCTGGGGATGATGTTTTTTGAAACTTTTGCCCAACCGATTTTGGAAAAATTGGGCAAGGCTGAAAGCATGGAAACGTTCAGCGCGAGCATTAATGAACATGGCGGATTATGGGTGTTCGGCGCAGGCTTTACGCCTTTCCCCTATAAGGTTATCACCATTATGAGCGGTGCGGTCCCGATTAGTTTTGGTATTTTTGTTGCCGCCAGCACATTGTCTCGGACCCTGCGGTTCTTGCTCGTGGCCGGCATTGTTCGGGCCTTTGGCGATATGGCGGAAAAATGGATGAAAGAGCATTTTGCGATTTTCACCATTGGCCTCTTCGCCCTCATCCTCGCACTATATTTTGGCCTGAAAGCGCTGTTCCCGCATTAAGACTGTAGCAAACCCAAAGTCTGCTTAAACCCATATTCAGCGAATGCCTTTGCTCGGACCGCGTCTGTATCGGGCCCAATTAAAAAAGCGGTTTGACTATGATTTGGCAGGTCGCGTTTTGGAATTGCGGCTAACACCGAATCCAAGCGCCGCGCAATTGCTGCGCCGCTATCAATCCACGTGACGCTTTGGCGGACGGCGGCCCGAAGCTCATCATGCAA
>CALDTL010000153.1 GCA_937923965.1 uncultured Caulobacterales bacterium | reverse complement strand
GAGCTGCCGTCGCCATCCGCGTCGAGCATTTTTCCGACGATGCCTAAGCCTTGTTGATGGGCTTGGCTGGCTTGTCGCTGCATTTGCACTTGCTGTTTGCGCGCGCCGCCGCCGAGAAGTCCGCCGAGTAATCCGCCAAGGCCGCCCTTAGACGCCCCGCCGCCCGCGAGTTGCTGCATCGCCATTTGGCCGAGCATGCCTTGCAGGCTGCCGCCTTGATTCAGCATTCCAGCGCCTCTTGTTTGTTTGCCCAGAGAGCCCATCGCCATCATCGCGACCATCGGTAGCATTTTCTTGAGGACATCTGCGCCAATACCTGTTTGTGCCGACGCGCGGCCTGCCACGGCGCGCGAGACGTCCTTGGAGCCAAACAAATGGCCCAAGATCGCATTACCCTCATTGACGGCAGCGGGCTGGTTTAATTGCGATGGGTTTTCGAGATATTGATCATGGCTACCTTTTTGCAGCGCGCCCAAAAGACCTGCGAGGCCTTGTGGGTTGTTTGTATTCTGTTTGAGCGCCGTTGATATCGCGGGCAAGAGCGCCGCAATTGCGCTTTGAGATTGCCGTTGATCAAGGCCGAGCTGTTGTCCCACTTGCTGCGGCGCTTGCCCGCCAGCTGCTTGCAAGATCATTTCCATCATATTCATAGCCATATCCGTTTTCCTCCAATCGGTAGTGGTTTGCGCATTATATGTAGGAATTATTGGCGGCGCGCGAGTAAGTTTTTCGATCCCGCCGAAAAAGGTTCAAATTGGGTTCACATTTCCGGAAAAAAGGTCGCGGGGTTAGAGCCTAAACCGCGCTCCCGCCGACGGTCAGGTTTTCGACATAAAGGCTAGGCTGACCAACGCCGACTGGGACGCCTTGTCCGGCTTTGCCGCAGACGCCGATCCCGGGGTCGAGTTCCATGTCATTGCCAATGTGCCGGATTTGGGTGAGAACCGTTGGACCGTCCCCGATGAGCGTCACGCCTTTTAGCGGCTCGCCGACTTTCCCGTCCCGAACGCGGTAGGCTTCGGTGCATTGGAAGACGAATTTGCCATTGGTGATGTCGACTTGCCCGCCGCCGAAATTTGTCGCGTAGATACCGTCTTTCAGCTCCGCGAGCATTTCGCCGGGATCGCGCTCGCCGCCGAGCATAAATGTATTCGTCATGCGCGGCATAATCGAATGCGCAAAACTCTCGCGGCGGCCATTGCCTGTCGCTTTCGCGCCCATGAGCCGCGCGTTTTGGCGGTCCTGCATAAAGCCGACCAAGATCCCGTCTTCAATCAGGGTGGTGCGTTCGGTGGGCGTGCCTTCATCATCAATGGTCAGACTGCCGCGGCGGCCCGCAATGGAGCCATCATCCACAACAGTCACGCCTTTAGATGCGACGCGCTCGCCGAGCATGCCTGCAAATGCCGATGTGCCTTTTCGGATGAAATCCCCTTCAAGGCCGTGGCCCATAGCTTCGTGTAAAAGCACGCCGGGCCAGCCGGGGCCTAAGACCACGTCCATCTGTCCAGCGGGAGCTGGGACGGATTCTAAATTCACTTGGGCCTGCCGAAGCGCCTCTTTTGCGAGAGGTTTCCAAAATTCAGGCTGGATATAGCCATCATAGGCTTCGCGCCCGCCGGCGCCGGCAAAGCCTGTTTCGCGGCGGCCATCTTTTTCCGCTGTAATCATAATATTGAGCCGGACGAGAGGGCGGATATCATCATAACGCTCTCCGCCTGCACGGAGGATGGCGATAGCGCGGCGATTGGCACTCATGGAGGCTGTGACTTGCACGACTTGCGGGTCGAGCGCGCGGCAATAGGCATCAATCTCTTGCAGCAGCTCAACCTTCACACCGAAACCTGGTTTCGCCACGGGATCAATATTGGGATAGAGAGATGTATTGGTCCGGCGAGGCCCAGCGGAGGCTGTCCCGTCATAGCCTTGTTTTGATAGGCTAACCGCGTCAGCGGCCCTCGCGAGTGACCCCGGCGATAACTCAGTGGATTGTGCAAAGCCGGACGTCTCACCTGCGACGCAGCGCAGTCCAAAACCGCGAGAGGTATCAAAGCTTGCGGTTTTTAACCGGCCGTCATCAAAGGTTAGCGATTCGGATGCGGATCTTTCGACAAAAAGCTCGCCGTCATCCGCGCCTCTGAGGGCCTCATCAAGCTGGCTTTGCGCCGTCCGTGCGTCTAGCGCCGTGTCATCAAATACAAAATCTGTCATACGTGCTTTCGATAGGACGAATTCCTATGAAGATTCGCCGTTATAAAGCTTTATCTAAGGACTATCTCGTTATAGACAACCATTCAAATGCGACAATTGGCGCGGGAATACCCTCGGGACTTCCCAGCGTCAGCCGCGTATGTATTGCAAAGTCGATAGAGCCTGAGGGCTCGCAAGGCGGAAAATCCAAGAGGGACCCATGCGTTCGAAGAATACAATTATAGCACTTGTCGTGGCGATAGTTCTCGCGATCCTTAGCTATGTCGTGCTGGCCTTTGTTGGACTGAGCGGCGCCCGCGGCGATGGAATGCCAGCAGACGGACTAAGCGGGTTTTATCTTCAGGCCTCTGCGACTCCCGTGATGGACGATCTCGTCAGCGTCTATAATTTGGTGACCTATATTATCGCAGGCATCGTTGCCTTCGTTCTGGGCCTCATGGCCTTCATCATGATCCGCTTCCGCGAAAAAGCGAATCCGGTCCCGTCCAAAACCTCACATCACGTTGGTCTTGAGGTGGCTTGGACGATCATTCCCGTTCTTATCCTTTTAGTGATTGCCGTCCCGTCAATGAACCTCCTGTATAAGCAAGACGTCATTAAGGACACAGAAGTCACAGTCAAAGCCATCGGGAACACATGGAACTGGTCTTATATCTATCCGGATCACGAGAATGTAGAAGAGATTATTTCTAACCCGTTAGATGAAACCCAATCGAAAGCTCAGGGAAAGCCTTACCTATTGGCCACAGACGCAGCGCTGGTTGTACCAGTGGACACAAACGTCAAAGTCCTCGTGACCTCCGTGAATAATATGCACGCTTGGACAGTTCCAAGCTTTGGCATCAAGATGGACGCTGTTCCCGGAATTATTAATGAGACGTGGTTCCGCGCCACCCGCGAAGGCACCTTCTACGGACAGTGTTCAGAGATTTGCGGTATCAAACATTATTACATGCCAATCGAAGTGAAAGTCGTCTCCAAAGCGGAATACGCCAAATGGATTGCCAATGATGGCGCCTTCACCTCATCCGTCGCAGAAAATAATCTGAGCAGCGTCCCGTCCGCGGCGCAGAAGTAGGAGAGAGAATAATGGTAGCCCTCCCAGGAGAAAATATTCCCGCCCCATCCTCTTATGACGATGATGGCAAACCCGGGTTTTTTGCGCGTTGGTTTTATTCAACCAACCATAAAGATATCGGGACGCTTTACCTGATTTTCGGAATTATTTCCGGCTTAATCGGTGGTTTCCTGTCCTTTATGATGCGTATGGAGCTAGCTGATCCTGGCATTCAGTTCTTCACGAATGAGCATCAGTATCTCGTTTATGTGTCTATGCACGGCCTTATCATGATCTTTTTTATGGTCATGCCCGCCCTGATTGGCGGTTTTGGCAACTGGTTTGTCCCGATTATGGTGGGCGCTCCCGATATGGCCTTTCCGCGTATGAATAATTTGTCGTTCTGGCTTCTTCCAACAGCGCTAATCTGTCTCTTGATAAGTTTTGTGGTGCCGGGGAGTGCGAACGGAAATGGCTTCGGGGGGAGTTGGGTTATGTACCCGCCGCTCTCGACCACCGGCTCTCCGGGGCCGGCCTTTGATTTTATCATCATTGGCCTTCTCGCGGCGGGTTTCTCGTCTATCTTTGGCGCGATTAACTTCATCACGACGATTTTGAACATGCGCGCACCTGGCATGACGCTTCACAAAATGCCTTTATTT
>CALDTL010000152.1 GCA_937923965.1 uncultured Caulobacterales bacterium | reverse complement strand
CACCTGAAATGGCCCTGCGCCTCGGCAAAGCCCTAGGTAACGGCCCCGCCTTTTGGGTCCGCCTACAATCCGCCTATGATTTGCACCACGCACAAGAGACCGTGGATGTGTCGGGGATACGGATGATTGAGGCGGCTTAGGTTCAGCACCGCCAATAACTGGTATAGTTTTGAAGGACGGGCATCAAAAAAATATAGCTAATTGAATTTCTTACTCGTACCTCCAACATATAGCGAATGATTTTCAATTCTTCACTCAAAATTGGTTTGCCAATATTTATCGCAGCGGCATTTGGTGCTGTTTCGCTTAGCGGGTGCACAGAAGATTATCGAGTGTCTGACCAAATTGTCGACGTGGAAAAAGATAATGAAAGCCTGACGGGAGGTTACACTTTAAGATTAGTGGAAGCTGACACATCAGGTTGTAAAATTTGGATACACGCACATCCATATGACATTGTGGCAAACCTAACTTGGTCAGGTAACTGCCACGAAGGTTTAGCCACGGGCGAAGGTCATGCAACCATCAAATTTGCCGGTACAAATCCTGATAAAACAAGCTACTCGGGAAACTATTCAAAAGGGCTTATGAATGGGTATGGAGAATTAGAAGAACGCGCAAATTCAGTAAACGGCGACACTTACTTTAAAAGTTATAACGGCCAATGGATTGATGGTCATAGACATGGTGATGGAGAACAAGTCTATAAGTCCATAGCACCCAATAGTGATACCTATACTCAGAATTGGACTGGACACTTTGAACAAAACGAACTTTGGGGACGCGGCAGCTATATCATAGTTCGCAAAAATATCGATGGATCAATGGAAACCATCACAAAGAAAGGCGATTGGCAAAACCATTTTTTGCACGGTCAAGGAACAGAGCTTATTGAGAAAACAACTGAATCTGGTTCGTATTCTCGTAAAGCATATACTGGCAGTTGGAAAGCCGGGACTAAGACAGGATTTGTAAAAGAAACAACCCAAGGCATCGGAATGTTTGATACTGAATATGAAGGAACATTTCGATATGGACGCCCCGAGGGAAGCGGCGCAATAATCCATTCGAATGGCGATAGTTTTAAGGGAGAATGGGCCGATGGATTCCCCAAAACGGGTCACTGCGATTTCAAAACTGTGGCGTATTCTGGGCCCTGCAAAACATACGATTATAGGACGTCACAGGACAGCGGTATGATTTGTTTAGGCTTTAAGAAAGGCGAAGAAAATTGTTTTCCTGCATTTCGACGTTACTGAGTAAACTAGATCTCCTATAAACAAAGCCCTGGAGAAAAACCTTCGACCGCCCATACTGATTTTAGCAAACCCAAACCCGAAAGCCCCGCCCCATGACCACACTCGGAACCGCCCTCACCCCATCCGCCACCAAAGTCATGATGTGCGGATGCGGGGAATTGGGCAAAGAAGTTGTGATTGAGCTGCAGCGGCTTGGCGTCGAGGTTATTGCCGTGGATCGCTATGCCAATGCGCCCGCCATGCAGGTCGCGCATCGGGCCTATGTCATCAATATGCTGGACGGGGACGCCTTGCGCAAAATTGCGGAGGACGAGCGGCCCGACCTCATTGTCCCCGAGATTGAGGCCATAGCGACGGAGACTTTGCTCGCACTGGAGAGCGAGGGCTTTACCGTCATCCCCACCGCGCGGGCGACGCAAATCACCATGAACCGCGAGGGCATCCGGCGGCTCGCGGCGGAAGAGCTGGGCCTGACGACCTCCCCGTACCGCTTCGCCGACAGCGAGGCCGACTGCCGCGCCGCCATGGCCGAGATCGGCCTGCCCTGCGTCGTCAAACCCGTCATGTCCTCCTCCGGCAAGGGGCAGAGCACGGCCCACACTGACGCCGATATCGCGGGCGTCTGGAGCTATTCCCAAACCGGCGGACGCACGGGAAAGTCGCGCATCATTGTCGAAGGCTTTGTGGATTTTGATTATGAAATCACGCTTCTGACTGTGCGCCACGCGGGCGGCACGTCGTTCTGCGCGCCCATCGGTCACCGCCAAGAGGGCGGCGATTATCAGGAAAGCTGGCAGCCTCACCCCATGACGGCGGCGGCGCTCAAAGCCGCGGAAGACATGGCACGGAAAGTGACGGATGCGCTGGGCGGCTACGGGCTGTTCGGGGTGGAACTCTTCGTCAAAGGCGATGAGGTCATCTTCTCCGAAATCTCGCCCCGCCCGCATGATACAGGCCTGGTGACGCTCATCTCGCAAGACCTCTCAGAATTTGCCCTCCACGCCCGCGCAATTTTGGGCCTGCCAATTCCGGGTATCCGCCAATTCGGCCCGGCGGCCTCGGCGGTGATTTTGGGGGATGGGGTGTCGAGAAATATCAGCTTTGAGAATGTGGACGCGGCGCTGGTGGAGCCAGATACGCAGGTTCGGTTATTTGGGAAGCCGGAGATCAATGGCTCGCGGCGATTGGGGGTTGTTGTGGCGCGGGGTGAGACGCTGGACGAGGCGCGAGAGAAAGCCTTGCGTGCGGCGGGGGCTGTTGAGGTGGTGTATGGATAAAGAAGCCGTTCTTATCATTTTTGGTTTTGGTTTGGTATTTGGGCTCGGCTCGTTATTTCTACATGAAGTAAGTCTGAAATTTTTCTGTCTAGGGTTTGGTTTTGGGTCTTTTTGTGGCTTTGCCGTCTTACCCTTTATCGATGACAAAAAGTGGAAACCCATGCCGCTAACCTGTTCGGTCTTGGCGATGCTAGGCGCTTTGGCATTCGCCTTACTCTCGGGTTGGTCTCCGGGACATACGACATTATTGGCGATTGGCGGAGCAACCGTAGGGTATTTTGCTCCATATTGGGCACAGCATATGTAAAAAAAGCCCGACCTAAATACCACCCGTCATCACAAGGCTTGTCCTTGTGATCCACCTGTACCTCCACACGTCACACCGACGTAATACCCGGTGCCCATTCCGTGAAGGTGCGTTTATCTCCGATATCACATTTGAAGTGAACCTTCACGGGATGGGCACCGGGCGGTCCATGTTGAAACTATCGTTTCAACGGGGACCGCGACGGTGTGACATCGTTGATAACTTCGCCCGCAAAAAAGCCCGCTCCTGCACTTTAAGAAGTGCTTGGAACGAGCAGTGTTTCAGAATTGCTTCCGCACCTGAAAACAATTCTCGTCTGATTTAAGTCAGCAGCCAATAGTGAATATACAAGGCGAAGCACAAGGCGAGCCTGCCAAAAACGACCCGCGCACAAACGAACGGAAATCTCTTCGTCCCCTTTGCCTCTTTCAGATCGTGGTAGTCGTTATATAACGTCCCAATAAACACAACTGCAAAAAACAGGGCCGAGAATTGAATCAAGCTCATAATTTGCCTTATCGCTTAAGTCGTAGACACAAAAAAGCCCGACCCTCGCATTTCAAAAAATGCTTGGACCGGGCGGTGTTTTTAGGGCGGTTTGCGCCTTTGTGCATTTCGCATTTAGGGGCTCAGAAATTGCGCGAAGGTTGCGCATTTTCTGAGGCAATATGCGGTTAAGCGAATTGCACTAAATCATGCCGTCTTCTTCGAAGAGCGTGTCTTTATCGACTTTCTTATCCGTCATTTTCGCCTTCTCAACGATCAGGTCGACGACCTTTTCCTCATAAATTGGCGCGCGGAGTTGAGCGATGGCTTGCGGGTTCTTTTGGTAGAACTCGATGACTTGTTGCTCTTGTCCGGGATATTGACGGGCTTCTGCCATCATGGCCTGCTGCAGCTCTTCATTGGTAATTTGGATTTCGTGCTTCTGGCCCATTTCGGCGAGAACCAGCCCGAGGCGCACGCGGCGTTCGGCGATCTTGCGATAGTCTTTTTCTAGCGCTTCATCGGATTTCTTAGCATCATCTTCGTCAAGGTTTCCGGCTTCTTTCTCAGCCTGAACTTGGGTCCAGATATTGGTAAATTCAGCTTCAACCATGCCCGGCGGAAGATCGAATTTATGCTTCTTGTCGAGCTCATCGAGGATGGCCCGTTTTAGACGTAGGCGAGACTGACCTTCCAGCTCGCTTTCATAAGACTCCTTAACGGCAGTCTTAAGGGCGTCCGCGTCTTCCATGCCGAATTTTTTGGCGAAATCATCATCGATTTCGCTATCTTTCGCGCCTTGGACTTCGACGACTTTCGTTGCGAAGACCGCGTCTTTACCGGCGAGATCTGCGGACTGATACGGGTCAGGGAATGTGACTTTCACATCCAGCTCATCGCCCGCTTTCGCGCCAATGAGTTGATCTTCAAAGCCCGGGATGAATGTGCCGGAGCCAAGGACGAGCTGATGGCCTTCCATCGCGCCGCCGTCAAAGGGCTCGCCGTCAACTGTGCCGACAAAATCAATGAGGACTGCATCGTCCTTCTTGGCTTTGGCTGTCTTGGCTTTTTTCTTATAGGTCTTTTGAGAGGCCGCGAGTTCCTTCAGGCGCTCATCAATATCTTTTTGGTCGGCTTCGTGAACGAGGCGCGTAAATTTCAGCTTTTCTGGATCGACAGGTTCGAACTCCGGAATAGACTCGACTTTCATCGTATATTCGAGATCGGCTTTACCTTGCGTAACCTCTTCGCCATTGGCGCGCAGGTCGATTTGCGGATTTCCGGCTGGACGGATTTTATTGTCATTGATGGCTTGCTGAGAGCTCTCATTGACGACGTCTTGCACGATATCGTTCATGATAGACTGGCCGAACATTTTGCGGATATGCGCGGCGGGGACTTTGCCCGGACGGAAGCCTTTGAGCGTGACTTGCGGCTGCATTTCCTTGATTTTGGCCTCAAGTTTTGTGGCCAAATCCTCTTTCGGGACCGTAATGGCAAAAGTCTTAGATAGGCCTTCGGCCTCGAGCTCTTTTATCTGCATGATGATATCACCAAGTTTGGGCAAGCGCGCGAAGGCTCTCACCAAGGTTTGAAAATTTCGCGCCTTATGTCACGAGACGTTATCAACCGCAACGCCTTTGCAGCGGGTTATTTCAGTCCGACGCATATCGACCGCAGTTCCCGTTATTTTTGTATGATAACGCGCCCCTTGACGCTTGATTAACCCTGTGGTGGGACTTTTACCTATGATGGACCCCTCTTGGTATCTATACGCTGGCATCTTTCTCGGCCCCTTCGTGCAAGAAGACGCCGCCGTCATCGCAGCCGCGACATTGAGCGCATCGGATCCGCAGCATTTTCCTATCGTCTTTTTTGTGATTCTTTTCGGACTTTTCTTATCGGATATCTGGAAATATTGGATTGGCTATTCGGCCCATGCCTCCTCGCGGGCGCGGCGCTGGGCGGAGAAAGACAGAGTCATGGCGATGCAGGGGCGCGTTGAACGCAATGCGGTGACCACCTTGCTCGCGGCGCGTTTTTTGCCGCTGGCCCGCGTGCCTGCCTATATCGCCTGCGGTTATTTCAAAATGAACTATCTGAAGTTCTGCACGATCATTTTCGGAACCGCCCTGCTCTATTGTATCGTCATCTTTGCGCTCATCCATTCGCTCGGCGAAGTCTTTGGGGCGGAGATAAATGCGATCTTTGGCCTCATCGCTTGCGCCGCAATTTTCCTGACAATCAGTGTTCTAGGATTTAGGCGCTGGCTTCGCGGTCGTCAGGAGACTTAGGAGGCGCTTGAAGTCGCCTGATTTTCGAGCCATCTCACAATGTCTATCATGGCAGCCTCATTCGCGGACTCAATGGCGGCGACGACAGATGACACATTTATCGAGTCCGCCCGGGCCGTTTTTTTGACTGTGTATGTCCCCAGCAGGTTACGATTATCTGCGCGGGCATAGGTCACGCGGTAACTCACCACGCCCAAAGGTGCCGACTCCTGCCCCCTATCAAACCTGGCTTCAAAATTCACAACAGAGAGGTGTAGGCGGGTTTCCGTCCGCGCACCTGTCGTTGGGGTCAAACCGATGAATTTCGGCGATTCAGCCAGGGCGTCCAGCACTGCAGATTGGATCATAACAGGCGCGGTTTCCGCCCAATTCGCCTGCGAAATCACGGAAAGTTTCTGGCCGTCCATTGTCACGACAATATCATTTGAGCTAAAGACATTATTGGCCAATGGCCGATCGACGCGAATGGCCTCCGCCGTTGGCAATTTTTCCACAGGTGACACATCTGAGGAAAAACGATAAATCACATTGGCGGGCTTCGGGTCTGGTAGCACAGAGAAACAGCCGGACAGTCCAAGGCCGAGACCGAGGCCCAGTCCAATCGTAATGAGTCTACGGGAAATCATTGCGGCAACACCACTTCTTCGCGTTCAGTTCCAACGATAAATTCAGCAGGACTACGCTCCAAACCATCTGCCACGCGAGACAAGGTCAAGACAAGACTGCGAATCCCATCAACCGTTTCTTCCATATCGGTCAATCCGGAATTTGAAAGGCGATTAATCGCATCTCGGGTATCGGCAATCAACACATCGACACCGGCCGCCGTTCCATCAAACCCTGCGACGGTCGTATCGACACCCACCAATGT
Organism: uncultured Caulobacterales bacterium; assembly: GCA_937923965.1. GTDB lineage: Bacteria > Pseudomonadota > Alphaproteobacteria > Caulobacterales > Maricaulaceae > Litorimonas. The sequence continues at coordinate 4,438 of CALDTL010000152.1, read as the reverse complement.
GTCCTCAGCTTTCGCCAGAAGACGCCGGAGATCCTCTTGCACAACTTGGTCGAGGCTGCCCGATGTGCGGTCAATGGATTTCGCTGTCTCGGCAATGGAGTTGGCCGCATCAATAATGCTGTCCATGACATCGTTCAACTTGCTTGCGTCCAATTCGGACACATCCACTGAGGCTGTGATGGTTTCCACATTTGTCAAAATCTGGCTGAATGTTTCGACATTGTCTGCCGAGAGCAATTGGTTCGTTCTCGCCAGCGCAGTTTGCGCCGCGACCACGACATCGCCGCCGCCCGTCAAGAGCTCGTCAACCGAGCTTTCCTCGCCAACAATACGCTTTTTGCCGCGGCCCGGCATATCCACCATCAGCGGCGCTTCGAAATCTGTTCCCGGCGTAATTTCAATATAGTTCATCCCCGTCAGGCCCAGCGGGGTCAGCTGCGCGGTAGAATTTACATCAATGGGCGTGCGCTCCGTGACTTGGATGTCGGCTAAAACGAGATTCGGATCATCTCGGTCATAAGCCAGGCTGGTGACCTCACCGACGCCCAACCCATTAAACCGAACCTCTGAGCCCTTGCTGAGCCCCCTCACCCCGCCGTCAAAGGCGACCTCGTAGACATCATATTGCTTATTAAACTGCGCGCCGGAGAGCCAAATGGCAAAGCCCATGGCCGCCAGAAGTGCAAAAATGACAAACAGGCCGATTAAAGCGTAATTGGCTTTGTTTTCCACGCTTATCCTTTCTGCCTGCTGGCGGCGGCGTCACTTGCGCCAATTGCAGCGCGAGACCGAGGTCCGCCAAAATACTCTTGCACCCAGGGGTGATCATATTGACTCACCCTGTCCAAGCTATCGGCGATGGGAATGTGTTTATCAACCAAAACTGCTATCCGGTCACATATCAAATACAGGCTGTCCAAATCATGTGTCACCATTAAAACCGTGAGATTCATCGCCTCTCTTAGGCCCAATATGAGCTCGTCAAAGGCATTCGCGCCGACAGGATCCAAACCCGCTGTGGGCTCATCGAGGAAAAGGAGTTTAGGATCAAGCGCAAGAGACCGTGCCAGACCTGCGCGTTTCTTCATTCCGCCGGATAAATCAGATGGATAGAGAACCGCGCTTTCGGGCGGCAGGCCAACCATATGGATTTTCATATCCGCAAGTTCGCGCATCAAAGGCGCGGATAAATCCGTATGCTCTCGCATGGGCATCATGACATTTTCTCGGACTGTGAGAGACGAGAACAAAGCCCCGCCCTGAAACAAAACGCCCATTTGATTATTGATATATCGACGGGTTTCCGCATCGAGATCATTTCGGTTTTGTCCGAAATATTCGACATAGCCGCCTTCTGGCTCTTTTAGGCCTAACATCGTGTTTAAGAGGACAGATTTTCCCGTGCCTGACCCGCCAACCAAGCCAACGATTTCGCCTCGCCGGACCGTGAAATCCAGATTTTCGTGAATGATATTCGGTCCAAATTGCGTCTTGATGCCGACGGCCCGCATAGGCGGCGCAGACATATCTATCAACTGCGAGGGGTGTACAGGTTCATCGGGGTCGATAGGTCGGGACGGCTCCATCGCTATATTCCCATCTCATAGAAGAAGATCGCGAACATAGCGTTCACGAAAATCACGGCGAAAATCGCCTGCACGACAGCGGTGGTGGTTCTCTGGCCTAGGCTCTCAACACTCCCCGTCACAGCCAGCCCCTGACGACAGCCGATGACGGCAATGATCAATCCGAAGAAAGGCGTTTTTGAAAGGCCGACCCAGAGGTTCTCAATTCCTACCGCTGTGTTCAATCTATTGAAGAATAGAATCGGCGAGATGTCCGCCGTGGCCCACGCCACCATCAAACCACCCGTAAGGCCACTCATCATGGCCAAAAATGTGAGAATGGGCATCACTACGATGCAGGCAATGGCGCGCGGGATAACTAGCACTTCATAGGTGTCCAGCCCCATCACCGTCATCGCATCGATTTCTTGGCGCATTTTCATAGCCCCAATGGACGCCGTGAAAGCGGAGTCGGAACGCCCCGCAAGTAAAATCGCAGTGATGATCACGGCGAGTTCCCGCAAAACGGAAAACCCAACAAGGTCGACCATGAAGACACTCGCGCCGAAGCTCGCGAGAAGATTGGCTCCCATATAGGCAATCACAGCGCCAATGAAAAATGAGAGCACCATAACAATCGGCGCGGCATCTAAACCCACCCGCTCTATGAGATTAATCGTCGCCTTCCATCGTATTTTCTTGGGACTGGCCAGCACGCGGAAAAAAACGACAAGGAAATATCCGAGGAAAGCCAAGGTCTCAATGAGTTCATTCCAGAACCTAACAGTCGCTTGGCCTATACGCACAAAGGCGTCATACCATTGCCGCCGAGCTTGAGGCTCTTGTCCTAGCACTGCCGAGGTCGCCGCTTTCATCAAGGTGCTATGGCCTTGCGTTCCGGAGACAACATCCCAACTCTCAGCTGGAAGAACCCCATATCGTATGGATCGCGCCAGCAAGTAAGCGCCGGCTGTGTCCAAATCCGCCAGTCCGCTCATCTCGAAGTCAACATGACGATAACTCAGCGCTGCCACATCTACGGCCAAACGTCCGTCCAGACGTCCCGCTTGGGTAATCGTCCACGCGCCTGTGGGATGCACAATAAGTGTATCTCCGCGCGTCTCTAATTCATAATCTGCCAAACTTGCCAACATAAGAAACAGGGTGCAAAGCCCGAGGGGTCGGGTCAATCCCTTATCGTATAGTAAAATAAGCCTTTTGAGAAAGAAATGTCATGCATTTTATGTTGGACATAAAATCCGTAAGTTACCCCACTCGGATCCCCTTTCGTATCTCCAGAAGTTCGGTCAAGGCTGTCCACGTCGTCCAGCTCTCGATTGACGACGGCTTGTGTATTGGGCGCGGGGAATGCCGGCCTTATCCGCGATATAACCAATCACCAGAGAGCGTTATCGCCGAGCTGGAATCGGTCCGAGCTTTAGTCGGTTCTGGCAATATCAAAGGCGCTCTCATTGCACTGGAAAACTGCGGGGCGGCCAGAAATGCACTTGAGGCGGCTTGGGTCGATTTTCAAGCCAAACAAGCGGGAGGCACGGCTGCAATGGTTTTGGATGTCGCACCGCCAAAAACACGCGAGACCGCGTTTACACTCTCATGGGGGTCTGTTGAGGAAATGGCGACCGCTGCGAAAGCGGCTGTGCAATACCCTTGGCTCAAGATTAAAATTGGCGCGGGCGGATTGCCTCAGGCCTTAGCCGTCGCAAAGGCGAGGCCAGACGCAAAGCTCATTATTGACGCAAATGAAGCCCTTGATGAGGCGTCCCTACCCGCATTTCTGGAGGGGTTATCGGGTTTAAATATTGCCCTGATCGAACAGCCCCTCCCCGCTGGGCACACCGCTAATCTCCCCCGCACAGATTTGATAATTTGCGCCGATGAAGGGCTTCATGCTCAATCAGACCTGCCGAGACTCTGGGCGCAGGGCTACCGCGCGGTAAATGTAAAGCTCGACAAATGCGGCGGGCCGAACGCCGCGCGGGATCTTATATTGGCCGCCAAAGCGATGGGGTTTACGGTGATGGCCGGCTGTATGGTCGGAAGCTCACTGGCCATGGCCCCAATGGTGACCCTGGAGAGTCTCTGCGATGTTATTGATTTAGACGGCGCGCTTCTCTTGGCCGAAGATATTGAAAACGGCTTGATATATGAAGGCAGTCTACTGCACCCACCAAAAGCGAATTTGTGGGGTTAATTGACTAAGATTCTTTGGCGCGCCTGGCAGCCATTTCCGCCGCGGCCATGTCTCGCACACGTTGCCCAAAATTGTCAGTAACGCGCTTCAAGCGATCTACTTCCGAATTAAATTCCCGTAGCTCAGAGCTGTCTGCCCCGACGACCGCCTTGAAAGACGTTGCCGCTGCGCGAGAGGCCAAGAGAGCCTCTTCTAGACTCCCAAGTTCTTTGCGGAGTTTCTGACGACCTTCTGACATTTCGAAATATACCTCGGCGGCATTCGCCGTGCGGCTGACATGCTGGGTCGCATAAGTGATGTCTTCGAGAACAACGAGGTAAGGTCGCCCCTGCTCTGCGTAGGTATTTTCCTGGGTCAATTCGCGTTCCTCTAATCCGTTGAGCAGAATAGACGCCGCTGATTGCATTTTCTTTTTAGAGGTTTTGCCGACAAAGCCTTTAGACTGAAACGCGGCATAGAGTTTGCTGGCCGCGCGCAGAACGATATTCTTCTCCGCTGGCGCGTCTGACTTCGCCGCAACCGGAACTGCCATTTCGGTCATATCGACCGTGGCGCACCCCGTGGCGAGCATCGCTGCCGCTGTGATACATAGAATGCGAAACCGCATATTTATCCACCTTAAACGCATTCAGCCTAATGGCTGGACCAAGAAACAGACACT
>CALDTL010000151.1 GCA_937923965.1 uncultured Caulobacterales bacterium | reverse complement strand
AGCCCGCGTCGAGGCGCTCGGAGGGCGGCATTTGTCTGGCCTTGGCGACAACCTCATGGCGGCGCTAGATGCGCGGGCGGTCAAACGCGGATTTGATAATCCCGACATCGCCAAAGATGACACGAGCTTTGCCGAAGCCGTGGGCCTCTATGCGCGCGAGCAGCTCACGGGGCGCGCCCTGCCCAAATCTACCGACGGCATCATGAGCGCGTGGCGCGAGGAGATTATGCTCAAAGCCGCAGGGCGTTTTGACGCGCTGAAAACCGCCGTTGATGACCAAGAGACTTACGGGAAATTCGTCCAAGACCTCATCGCGGATTTCGACCTCGGCGACGAAATGGCGAACTCGGAGGAAGAGGACAATCAGGACGACGAGTCGCAAGAAAACGAAAACGAGCAAGACAACCAAGACCAAAACCCGCAAGATGACCAAGAGGATCAACCCGGCCAAACCGAGGTCTCGGACGCCGATGCGATGGAAGATGAAAATTCCGACCCGCAAGATATGGTGGATGCCGAGAATATTGACGGCGAGCAGGACGACGCCGAGCAATCCCCCGATGCCAATGCGCAGCGCCCGCAGCCGACTAATATGCCGGACCCCTATACGGTCTATAGCACGGCGCATGATGAGGTCATAAAGGCCGAAGAGCTCTGCGACACAGAGGAGCTCGACCGCTTGCGGGGATATTTGGACGGCCATATGAAAGGGCTCTCGGGGGCGATTTCTCGCCTCGCCAACCGCTTGCAACGGCGTCTCCTCGCGCAGCAACAACGCTCTTGGACCTTTGACCTCGAGGAAGGCATGCTCGACACCGCTCGCCTCTCGCGCGTGATTATCGACCCGCTTTCCAGCCTGACCTTTAAGGAAGAAAAAGAAACCGACTTCCGCGATACGGTCGTCACTATCTTGATTGATAATTCCGGCTCGATGCGCGGGCGGCCGATTATGGTGGCCGCCGTGACCGCCGATATTATGGCGCGCACATTAGAGCGCTGCGGCGTCAAAGCCGAAATCCTCGGCTTTACGACCCGTGCGTGGAAAGGCGGAAAGTCTTTCCAAGATTGGATGGCGGCGGGCAAACCGCCCTCGCCGGGCCGGCTCAATGATTTGCGGCACATCATATATAAAGCCGCCGATATGCCGTGGCGGCGCGCGAAACGAAATCTCGGCCTGATGATGCGCGAAGGCCTGCTGAAAGAAAATATCGACGGCGAAGCGCTGGATTGGGCTTACCGCCGGCTAATGTCGCGGCCTGAACAGCGCCGTATCCTCATGGTGATTTCCGACGGCGCGCCCGTGGATGACGCCACCCAAAGCCAGAATAAGTCCGGCCTGCTGGAGAGCCACCTACGCCTGATGATCGATAAAATCGAAAACCGCAGCGAGGTCGAACTCGTTGCTATCGGCATCGGTCATGACGTCACGCGCTGGTATAGCCGCGCCGTGACGATTATGGATGTCGAACAGCTCGGCGGTGTGATGACGGAGAAGCTGGCGGAATTGTTTGATGAGCGCGGCGGGCGAAGGAAATAAATTATGGCAAAATCGACAGATTTTCCGTCGGTCCAAGATTGGGTTGCCGCACAATACAAAGTCCAAATTTCTGACGCCAAATCCTTAAATGAACAAACGCTTTCCGTCGCTGGAAAGATCTTGCTGGATGTGCAACCCAATAGCCCCGCAGGACGTCTCGGGTTAGAGGCAGGCGATATCCTATACGCGCTCAATGGCGGCGTTTTTGATATTGATGAGTTGGAAAAAACATTTCACCCCCGCAAGTTTGGCCGAGCTTACAGCTTTGACCTTCTGCGACCTTCCACACGAAGAAAACTCCGGGTCAAAGGCCCAACCTTTCCGTTCGGTGCGCGGTTTGGCCAAACCAAAGAGAGCTTCCTTGTTGAACTCAGAAACGGTTCGCCCGATCCGTCAGACGCCTACCAATTTTGGAACTCCGGAGATACGGAAGCCCTATCCGAATTTTTGCCCGCCTTTGAAGCCTTTAATATTCGAGTCATAAAGCTAAAGGGCGGGCCTTTTGAAGGCCTACTTCCCCAAGCCCTTCCCAGTAGAACCGAAATCGCAGATGACAATGTTGTCTGGACAGGACACTTTACATGGCTCGCCCTCTGCGCCGCCCATGCGGGCCAATGGGACCGCGCGCAATTTGTTCTCAAATGGGTTGAAGATCATTTCGAACGCAGCGGTGATGGCGGCATGATGAGCATGTTCGCAGCCATGGCCTATACACGCTCAATGTTGGCCGAGCAAAAAGGGCAGCTTGAGACAGCCGTCAATCATATGCATCACGCCATCGAAATGTCGCCGGAGACGGACATATTGTATAAGCGTCTTTCAAGCCTCACGAATTCTGACGTCCAGCGGCCTGTCTCACCGCATCTGGGAATAAAACTATCCTATAATTTGCCAAAAAGGGACCCGGCGCAGCGCTTTAAACAAAGTGGAGGTCAGCTCTCTTTCGAAGATAGCCTAAGTAAACTCTCGCCCGGTCAATTCATATTAGTGTGTATAATGTCATCCTACCGCACCAATGGTCCCTATGTCGAAGGGTTCACCCGCGCACATATCCCTCTTGCTAGGTTAAAGACTATTTTCCAGGAGGTTCATGTGATTACGTCTTGGGACGAAACCAAATCAAGAGACCTTCCTTTGCCTGTTATGGAAGACAAATTGTCCAAATCGGGCATCAATGTTTCCGTTCTTTTTGACACGGATCAAACCTTGTCGGAGCAATTGTCTCTTATCTCATCTCCGACGAACCTCATTGTGAATCATAACGGGATTGTTGTCGCGGACGGCTGGCTGGGAAATGACGCGATTTTGTGGAGAGCTTTGGCGGCGTCGTGATGACGGAAATAGGGGATTTCGAAACCGATGGCTGGATGCGTCTGCCCTTTCGTTTCAGTCAAGATGAACTCGATCAACTTTCCGACCTCGGCCCTCATGCTGGACGCGGCGTTAGGTTGACTGAAATGAAGGTTGTTGCCGATGCACTGCCAATAGCATTCATAAATCAAGTCAAGGCACTCGGTTTTAACCCTACCCCCAATCGGGCCATTGGCTTTGTGAAATCAAGCGCTGATAATTGGTCACTGCCCTGGCACCAAGACCGCATCATTGCGATGGCAGAGAAAATCAGTAGCCCGCGATATTCTAACTGGAGCCGTAAATCTGGCATTTGGCACTGCGAACCAACGGTGGACATACTCCGGGATTTGGCATTTGCCTACATCGCTTTTGACGACATGAGAGGTGGCAAAGGCGGGCTGGAGCTCGCAGCAGGAACTCATATGTATGGAAAAATAGAACAGCACCTTGTGGAAAAAAGTGTTGCTGCCTCAAAGGTGGTCAACCCAAAAATGTTGCCTGGAGACGTTCTTTTTATTTCGGCTCTGACATTACATCGGTCGAACATATGGTCTGGAAATGCGCAAAGACGAGCCCTTCGGATAGATTTCTTTAAACTCATGAAGTCCATGACACTTCCATGACATTGCACCGAATCTGTCCAAATATAGCCCTTTTGCGCCCCGTCTTTCACGGCAGTCGCGAGAATCGGGGCGCGGCGGGCGGTTTAGCTCCCATTCAGGAGGCGTGTGCCATATCTAAAATACATCATCGACTTTCCCCGATGTAACAACCTTTTTGCCCAGAGGCTGCTGTTCGATTGTTCAAGCGCTCTGGGCTTTTTTTCACCTCACAGGCGATTTAATCTTCCCAGACTCGCGTAACTAAATATGCTACGCGTCCCCACGACATACATAAATCGGGGAAAAGATATCATGCGCATTATTCACTCAGCCTTGGCTCTCCTTATCATCTCTATCGCCTTAGCGATATTGAGCCCCGCAATGGCACATGAAATCCCCGACAATGCCGAAATCGAATCTCAAGACATTAGCACATTACAGCTTGAAGATTATCTGGATTTTGAAACCGTGCGCAATCCGCAGATTTCGCCA
>CALDTL010000150.1 GCA_937923965.1 uncultured Caulobacterales bacterium | reverse complement strand
GTCATCCTAGGGTCTTTGTTTGCTTGCAAACAATAATCCCTAGGACCTTTAGTGGGATGGTGACTTCATGAAACGCCCATGCGTCTACATTTTAGCTTCCGCAAAAAACGGGAGTTTATACATTGGCGTCACAGGCGACCTTCCTAGCCGAATGGAAGATCATCTGTCCGGCAGCGGCTCCAAACATGCTGCGAAATATCAAATCCGTCGTCTGGTGTGGTTCGAAGATCATGATGATATGAGCTCTGCTATTCAGCGGGAAAAGTCGCTAAAGCGATATAGGCGGCAATGGAAAATCAATCTGATTGAGGAGAATAATCCGAATTGGTTGCCGTTGCATCCGGAGACAGGTGAATTTTTGCCGTTCGGGGAGTATTAGAGGTCCTAGGGACAAGCCCTAGGATGACGTTTAATGTTAGCGGCTATCGTTGACCCTCTAGGTTCGCTAAGGCGTCTTGAACTCTATCGAAAAGAATACTGGAATGTTTGCTTTTTTTCATCGACCTGACCGCTTCTACAGCTTCTGTTTCTGTCAGGATGAAAAAACTTCATTCGGTCATTAAAATTCAGTGTCGCTTTGAAGTTATCTTTATTTTGACGGGAAATTGAAACTTGAGGAAATCCTCCTAATCCTAGTCCGTTAACTCTTATATCCTCTATTATACATTCAGCCACGGCAGCGCCGATGTCGCTGGAAGTAATTTCAAGTGAGCTGTAAAAAACCATCGGATCTTCCTAAGTCCTCTAAATCGAGAAACTCGTGCCGCAGCCGCAGTTTGCTGTCGCATTTGGATTAACGATTTTAAATGCAGAGCCAATTAGCTCGTTGGCATAATCGATTTCTGAGCCGGCCAAAAACTCGAGACTCATTTCATCAATCACAACTGTTGCGCCGTCGCGTTTAATCACGAGGTCATCGTCATTGGCTTTCTCCGCGAAATCGAATTTATAGGAAAAGCCCGAGCAGCCGCCGCCTTCGACGGCGACGCGGAGGAAATCCGCGCGGCCCATCTTGGCCATAATCGCGTTGATTTGCTTGGCGGCAGAGGCGCTGAGGCTAACGGGAGTTTCTGTGGTAATTTCGCTCATGGAATCTATATAGGGGGCAAATCCTGATTTGGAAAGAAAACCCGTGGTTAAATATCCGTCTGTCCGTCCGCTTGCCATTTATGCGTCCGATCCGAATAAAGCGCGGGGGCGGGCCATCGCCCAGCCGAGCGAATCCGAACGCAGCCCGTTTCAGCGGGACAAAGACCGCATCGTGCATTCCTCGGCTTTCCGCCGCTTAAAAGGCAAGACACAAGTTTTTGTCGCGCATGAGGGCGATTATTACCGCACGCGCCTGACCCATAGTCTCGAAGTCTCGCAAATCGCGCGGTCGATTGCGCGGGTGCTAGGGCTAGATGAAGATTTGGCAGAATGCCTCGCGCTGGCGCATGATTTAGGCCATCCGCCATTCGGTCATTCCGGCGAGGATGCGCTGGCAAGCTGCATGGAGCCTTATGGCGGATTTGATCACAATGCACAGACTCTTCGGATCGTGACCCATTTAGAGGGGCGATATGCCGAGTTCGACGGGCTGAACCTGACATGGGAGACGCTCGAGGGTATCGCGAAGCATAATGGCCCGCTGGTGACAAAACCGTCTGATGTGGACGAGCTGCCGTGGGCGATGACCGCGATTCCCGATTGGGAGTCCTTGGAGCTCGAGACATTCGCGGGTCCCGAGGCGCAAGTGGCGGCGCTCGCGGATGATATCGCCTATAATAATCACGATTTGGATGACGGGCTCAGCGCCGGGCTGTTCTCAGTGGATGATGTCATGCAAGTCCCTTTTGTGGGCGAGATGTTCGATGATGTTCGTCGCCGCTATCCTGATATTTCCGAAAGCCGCCTCATCCATGAAGCGGTGCGCGATATGATCGGCTATATGGTGGCTGATGTGTTGGCCGAAACACGCCGCCGCATCAAAGCCGCAGACCCGCAAAGTGCGGATGATATTCGCGGGCTCGACCATGCCGTTGTTGATTTTTCCGAGGATTTCCGCGCGAAGGAAAAACCCCTGCGAGCCTTTCTCTTCGATAACATGTATAAGCATTATAAGGTCAACCGCATGATGAGCACGGCGGGGCGTGTTGTCCGCGGGTTGTTCGATTTGTTCATCAAAGAGCCAGACCTCTTGCCGCCGCATCTCTACGCACTGACAACCGGGCCAGAGACGTCTGAAACGGCGAGGGTGGTCTGTGACCATATTGCGCTCATGACCGATAGTTTCGCCATATCAGAACATAAGAAACTTTATCATCCGGCCGGATATTTTTAACGATTTCGCAGGAGGTGGTTGGTAAGGCTTTCTTAACCTTGCTGTTTATCCTGTATTCAGGCCTATTTTTGGCCCTCGAGTCGCGATAATACCGCCCAGAAATAAGAGTTATTATGACGAATACACCGCCAGAATTTACGCCTGACTTAAATGTCGGCGACGACCGGCTCCAGCCTTTTGACGTGCGCGAACGTGAGGGTTGGAACCCGATGATCAAGCTTGCTTTGGTGGCTGCGGGACTTTTGCTCGCCGCTTTTATCGTGATGAAGCTTTATACGCCGGGCGTAAGGGACCGCTCAGACCCGCCTCGAATTACCGCCGATAATACACCGTTTAAAGTTAAGCCCGAAGACGTTGGCGGGGTGCAAACCCCCAATCAGGATAAAGTTGTTTTTGAAGTGATGGACGGTAAATCACCCGAAAAAAGTTCCACGCCGGAGCCGCGTCCGGAAGCGCCCATAAAAATGGAAGCCCCAAAGCCTATCGTTAAAGCCGCAGAGCCCGTCGTAAAATCGCCCGCGCCCGTCCGAACGGCCCCCGCGCCGCGCCCTCAGGCAAACGCTCCAGCTGCGACACGTGGATCCGATTGGGTTGTGCAAGTCGCCTCAACGCGGTCGCAAGATGATGCGAAGAAGGTGTGGGATAGCATAAATCGTAAATATCCGGGGCTTGTTTCCGGTCGTTACGCCGACATCAAGCGCGTCGATTTAGAGGCCAAAGGTATTTATTATCGGACCCGAATTGCAGGGCTATCCGACAAAACAGCCGCGACGTCTTTGTGCGAGTCTTTCAAGGCGGCAGGCCAAGCCTGTTTTGTGACAAAGCGCTAGGGTATGACCGCTCCGCTCTCCTGCATTATCGGGCTATCGGGCGAGAGATTGAGCAAGTCAGAGTCCGTTTTCCTTCGCGATGCCAATCCGTGGGGGGTCATTCTCTTTTCGCGGAATGTGAAGGACCGCCTCCAGCTCAAGAGGCTCACGCGAGATATTCGAGACGCGATGGGCCGTAATACGCTCATTTTCGTTGACCAAGAGGGCGGCCGCGTTCAGCGTTTGAAAGACCCAAATTGGCGCAAATATCCGTCCGGTGATCAATATGCGTCCATCTATCGCCGCGATAAAATCATTGGTCGGCGTGTTTGCTTTTTGGGGCATCGGCTCATCGCGGATGATCTGCGCGCTGTTGGGATCACGTCCGATTGTGCGCCGGTTCTTGATCTGCCTCAACCCGGGGCCGACCCGATTATTTCGGACCGGGCTTTAGGGGCAGATGTGGCGGGCATCGTAGATATGGCCCATGCGGCGATGGCTGGGCTTATGGCCGGCGGCGTTGCGCCTGTTGTCAAACACATTCCGGGGCATGGCCGGGCGACCGTAGACAGCCATAAGGCGCTGCCCAAAATTGATGCGGACCGCCAGACCTTAGAAAATTCAGATTTTCTGCCGTTTAGAATGCTCAGCGATGCGCCGATGGCGATGACGGCGCACGCGGTCTATACGCATAATTCCCGCACGGCGGTGACAATCTCGCGCCGCTCTTTGGTTGAGCTTATCCGCGCGGCCATTGGCTATGATGGGTTGTTGATGAGTGATGATTTGGACATGAAAGCTCTGACGGGTGATCTCACTCGAAAAACGCAACGCGCGTTAAATGCGGGATGTGATATTGCCCTGCAATGCTCCGGACGATTGGCCGATAGTGTAAAGGTCGCCAAAGGCTCACAGGCCCTGTCTGGGCGCGCGCTGGGCAGAGCTTTTGTCGCAGAAAATTGCGCAGAACATGTGAGCGGCTTTGACCGCATCGCGGCGGAAGCGGAATTTGATGAGCTTCTTCGGCAGTTTTCAACATGAATGAAGAATTTCAAGAAGATATGAAGTTCGATGCAGCGTCAGAAGCTGCGGACGACGGCGAGGGCTTGGTGCTTGATCTGGACGGCTATGGCGGGCCGCTGCATCTCCTTTTGGAGCTTGCTCGGAAGCAGAAAGTTGATCTGGCGCGCTTGTCGATTTTAGATCTGGCCGAGCAATATATTGCCTTTATCAAGTCGGCGCAGGACTTACGCATTGAGCTCGCGGCGGATTATCTCGTGATGGCCGCGTGGCTTGCCTATTTGAAATCACGTTTGATACTACCCCGGGAGCCCGGTGACGCCGAGCCCGAGGCAGAAGAACTTGCCGGACATTTGGCCTTTAGGCTGGAGCGGCTTGAGGCCATGCGCCGCGCCGTGGACGGGTTGATGCGCCTGCCAACCACCGGGGACGCTGTGCATGTGCGCGGCAACCCCGAAGGTCTTCGGAGCCGGACCTCGCCGATTTTCGAGGCTGAAATTTTCGATCTGTTAAAAGCTTACGGGACATCGCGGTCCCGGGCCGCGATCCGAAACCACAAACTCCCTAAGCCTCGGGTGATGAGTTTGGACGAGGCCCGCAATCGATTGCGGCGGGCCTTGAACGCTGTCGGGATTGACTTGTCAGATTGGGTTTCATTGGATGATATGCTGCCTGACGGCGCAGAGATTGGCGAGGACGGCGTCCCGCAAGCCTCCGTCAAGGCGAGCTCTTTGCTCGCGGGATTGGAGCTGGCGAAAGAAGGCCATATTGAACTCCGCCAAATGAAAGCCTTTGCGCCAATATATATTCGCGGCAGGACATCTGGGACTGACGTGAAAAACGAGTCAGAGGAGAGTGACGCATGAGCAAGACATCTGATCGGATCAACAAGGCCAGCGCCGGCATCGAAGCTGATGTCGTGAGCCTAACAGAGCGTTTGAAGACGAGCGGCGATATCGATGCGGATTTGCGCCATTTGGAAGCGCTTTTATTCGCAGCCGTGGAGCCTATTGACGTGCAAACCCTGCGCGAGCGGATGCCAGACGGCACCGATGTTGGGGCGCTTCTCGCGCGCTTGGCCCGCGATTATGAGGGCCGCGGCATAAATCTCGTCAGGGTCGCTGATCGCTGGCGGTTTCAAACTGCGCCGGACCTTGCGCCGCATCTCGTCGATGTCAAAGAAGCGCGCCGGAAACTGTCAAATGCAGCTCTCGAAACACTCGCGATTGTTGCCTACCACCAGCCTGTGACGCGGGCAGAAATCGAAGATGTGCGCGGCGTGGCTGTCTCCAAAGGGACGCTTGATGTTCTCATGGAACTGGGGTGGCTGCGGCTGCGGGGCCGCCGCCGAACACCGGGAAGGCCTGTGACTTACGGCACAACCACGGGGTTTCTTGCGCATTTTAATCTAGAGACGATTACCGATCTGCCCGGCCGGGATGATTTGAAAGCGGCGGGCTTGCTCGATCCACGCCTGCCGAAAGACTTTGAAATGCCGGAGCCGATGATGGTCGATGACCTCTCGGTCGATGAAGATCCATTGGATGATGAGGCCGACCCTGAGTTTTTCGAGGACTTTCTTGACGATGATAACGAAGGCTAAATATAACTATTGTATAAACCACTTGTCGGGTTCGCTTTCGGGCCTTATTAAACGGTTATCCTTCAAGGAACATTTATCATGCCACATTGGTCAGGCCTCTTAATTATCGCTGTAATCGTACTGCTTGTTTTTGGCGGTCGGGGTAAGATTTCGTCCATCATGGGCGATTTAGGTAAGGGTATCAGCTCTTTCAAAAAAGGTCTGAAAGAAAATGTCGAGGATATGAAAGATGCGGCGGATGATGCGCTTGACGTGACACCTAAGTCCGAAGATATCAAAGTCACGAAGAAGAAATAAGCGCCTGTTTGAGAGGGGCCAAGGCCCATGCTCCCATCTATTGGTTTTCCAGAAATGCTCGTAATCGTCTTATTGGCGATTATTTTTGTTGGACCCAAAGACCTGCCGCAACTCATGCGGACTATCGGGCAGTGGATGGCGCGTATTCGGGCGATGGGAAACGAGTTTAAGTCCGCTTTCGACGATATGGATGTTGATAGTGACGTCGCAGCGATCCGCAAAGAGATTGAGGAGATGAAGTCACTCGGCAAGCTGGACCCCGATCTGGATAATGAAATGCGGGCCCTCAATGACGATTTGCGAGAGGCTACGGATATGTCCTCTCCGCATAAGCCGAAACCTAAAACTGGGCCAAAAGACGGGGGTCCAGAAACAGGTCCCGAGACAGATAAAACCTCAGATGACTGATAAGATTGAGCATCAGGATGAAGTGGCGGCCAGCGAAGCCCCCTTATTGGACCACCTGCTTGAGCTACGCTCACGCCTCATAAAAATGTGCCTTGCGCTAGCCGTGGGGTGTATCATTTGCGCGCCGTTTCTAAAGCAAATCATCGCGTTCCTGATGCGTCCTTTTGAGACGGCTCTCGTGCGATACAATATTAAGCTCGTCGAGCAGGGCATGGACCCTATCGATCTGGGCTTGATTGCGACCCACCCGTTAGAGACGTTTTTTGTAAAAATGAAAATCGCCTTGTTTGGGGGCGTTATTCTTGCATTTCCTGTTATCGCCTTCCAGCTTTACCGCTTTGTTGCGCCGGGCCTCTATAAAACGGAAAGATCCGCTTTCCTGCCCTATCTCATAATGTCACCAATCCTCTTCATTATGGGGTCGACGCTCGTTTTCCTGTTCGTTTTTCCCTTTGTGATGGAATTTGCGCTTAACCAGCAGCAATTGGGGGCAGGCGAGACGATTGAGCTCATGACAAAAGTGAGTGACTATCTCTCTTTATCGATGGTGTTGTTTTTAGCCTTTGGTCTGGCATTCCAGCTCCCTGTTATTCTCTCACTACTGGGGCGAATTGGTATCGTGACAGCGGACGGCCTTCGCAATAAAAGAAAATATGCCGTTTTGGGCATCGCGGTATTCGCGGCTTTCGCAACACCGCCAGATCCGATCACCCAGTTCATTTTGGGCGGCGCGATATACTTGCTCTATGAGATTTCAATTCTTGCCGTGGCGGTCTTGCAGCGGCCCAAGGAAGAAGTTGAAGCGAAAATGCAATAGCTTAGGCTTTCATTAATCACGTTAAGTCATGTTGTCGTAACTTATTTTTTTGCGACAGGATAAATTATGCGCGCCTCCACGCTCCTACTCTCCGCGGCCCTCACGCTCTGCGCCACAACCAGCTTTGCTCAGTCCAGCTATACCCGGGTCACGCAGCCTGTCGGCCAGTCCGTCGACTCCATCATCAATGCTCCCATTGAGTATGATGAAAATGGCGTGGTGAAGGCACAGCATTTCAATGCGGATAATCTGACCGACGCAGAATATCAGGCAATACTTGACGAAGCCGCGCGTATCCGGTCCTACCGTGACGCGAATGGTATGAATTTCGAGACGGAATATGTTACAGTTGACGCGTCGTCCTATGACGCGCCGTCATACTCAGCGCCGACGCAGGCGTCGCAATCGTCCAGCTATCAGGTCGAACTTTTTGCGCCCGAGGGATCCTATGCAACATCTTCGGCGTCTGATTACACGACGACATCTTCGCAGTTGCACATTATTTCAAAAGGCGACACGCTTTATAATCTCTCCAAGCGTTACAACACGACTGTAGCTGCTCTTCAGGCTGAAAACGGGATGTCGGGGACGTCCCTCTCTCTCGGACAGCAAATCCGCATTCCCGGCGTTATGGTACAATCCGCGAATATCTATTCTCAGCCCGTCTATGCCAATTCTACAACGACCCAAGGGTATATTTCATCCTATATCATCGAGCCAACGCCGGAGCTATCCAGACCGCAGATCGAAACAAATTACTCAGCAGAAAAAACCTATGCTGTTCTCCCGAAAGATACACTCTACAAAATTTCCCGTTTCAGCTGTGTGGACGTGAAGGACATTATTGCCCGCAATGGTATGACAAACCCTGATAATTTGAGCCCCGGGGATATGCTGACTTTGCCAGCGGGACACTGTCTCTCCAATTAGGCGAGTGCAATCTATCGCCATTGCGCGTTGCAATGGCGAACATGAGCCCTATATACCCTGATAATTAACCGCGCGGGCAAGCCGCCGGAGTATAAAGTTTGACGCGGGGATAACATGCTAACGACACTTATTTTTCAAGCGGGACCAGCGGCGCCAAGTGCGGGCGGGTCTATTATGAACTCCCTGCTGTTGTTCGGCCCGTTAATCCTGATTTTTTATTTTTTGATCCTCCGTCCCCAAAGCCAGCAGGCCAAAAAGCATAAGGCGATGGTGGAGGCCCTGCAACGCGGAGATGAGATCATCACGCGCGGCGGATTGATTGGGAAAATCAAAAAAGTGAATGATGATGAGATTATCATCACATCCGGCACATCCGAGCTGAAAATTGCCCGCGCAATGGTAGCGGCCAAACATGACGTCACGGCTGCAAACGACTAGATTCGAGTGTCTCCTCTAAATCCTCAGCTAAAGGCTTGAGTGTATGCTGTTTTTCTCCCGTTCAAAAATACTGATGATCCAGGTCGCAGTCTTCATTGGACTGGTGCTAGTCATAGCAAATTTATGGTCTGAGAGAACGGCAGCTGCAGTCCCACAGGTTTCCAAGACACCTATCAACCTTGCCCTCGATGAACGGGGCGGTTTGGAGATGCTTTTGGAAGTCGACCAGCCCGCACTTCTCAATAAAGCTCTCATCAATGAGCGGAGGGCCATCAATGACGCCTTTCGCTGGGCGGATGATAGGCCACGCACCGAGTTTGTTAGAACGGATGGCGACGACTCCATTCTTGTGAGACTTCGCTCTAAGGAAGATACGGACAAAGCTCTGCCTCTAGTACAAGCATTGTCGCAACCCGTTGATCCAACTCAAATCACCTCCGCCAAGACGACCCGCGTGGTACGCGTGTCGGATAGGAACATTAGGGTTACGATTACGGAAGAGAATATCAAAAATATTCTCAAACCAAACGTTGCCAGATCGATTGAGATGTTTCGTTGCCGGATTGACCCAAATAGCACACGTGATCTCAATTTCGTCCTTGTGGGAGATAAGCGGTTTTTAATGCAAATTCCCGCTGTCCAGAACCTTGATGATCTTCTTCCACGCCACAGTGGTTTTTTGTATAATGTTAATTTGTCGTTCCACCTCGTTAATGAAGAGGCTGCGTCGAGTGACCAAGCGCGGCGTAGGGCAGTTGAGACGGGTCGGAGGTTGCCGCCCGGTGAAATATTTTACCCTTTCGCAGCATCCAGCGGCAAAGAAGGGGGCTTAATCGTCACCAAACGAACTCGTATAACAATGGATTGTATGAAAGATTTTTCTGCCGTTCCAGCGTATAGAAACAGGGAGGCTGGCACAATATTCTCATTTAACGCCCATTGCACTGAGGCATTTGGGTCAATGACCGCGCAGAATATTGGTAAACGCTACGCTGTAGTCCTCGACGGGGAAATCATCGCAGCCCCCACTATTCGGTCCGCCGTCAGAGACGGTAAGGGTTTCTTTGAAGCCAATTTTACAGATAAGTCGGCTGAAGGTTTTGCATGTCGAGTTAAAGCAGGTGCATTTCCGGTTAAACTGATAGTCGTTGAAGAACGAAACTTCCCCCCATCCTAGAGGTCTAAGACTATGCTGTTTTTCTCCCGTTCTAAGATTTTCATGATTCTCGGATTTGTGTTCCTGGGCTTGTTGCTCGCGGTGCCCAATGGCTTGAATGAAAGCACACGAGATAAAATGCCGGGCGCGTTTCAGAGGACGATAAACTTGGGGCTGGATTTGCAGGGCGGGGCCCATATGCTGCTCGAGGTCGATCTGTCGTCAATCCTCAGTCAAGCGCTCATCAATGAGCGGACCGCGATAAATGACTCCTTTCGCCGCGCGGATGAAAGACCTCGGACCGAATTTGTCAGAGCCGATGGTGATGACTCAATCCTCGTGAGGCTGCGGTCAAAGGAAGATGCAGATAAAGCCCTGCCGCTCATTCAAGAGCTGTCTCAACCCGTCGATCCAACGCAGATAAACTCTGCTAAAACGACTCGTGTTGAGCGCGAGTCGGACCGGAATATCCGAGTTACGATCACCAAAGCGCAGATTGATTTCATTCGCGAGCAAACAATCGATAAATCCATCGGAGTCCTGGGGCGGCGGATCGACCCGAACGGTAACTTAGAACTCACTTTGGCCCCAGAAGGCAGTGAACGTATTCTTCTGCAGGTTCCGGGCGCGGTCAACACGCAAGAGATTAAGAAGAAAATCAACGAGTCGGCGAATCTTTCGTTCCATCTCGTGAATGAGAAAGACTCGACTAATGATCAGGCGATGATGGTCGCCATGGAAACAGGCCGCGTGGCCGCAGGCGACAAATATTTCCCATTCTCCGAGGCGAACGGTAGAGGCGGCGGTCTTATTGTGAACGAGAGAACGCGGATTACGGGTGATTGTTTGAAGAACTCCTCAGGCGGTCCGCATCCCGAGAATAATGGCGCGGTCGTGAATTTCGAATTTAACGTCGCTTGCGCGCGAGAGTTTGGCCAAATGACAGCGCGAAACATCAACAAACGTTTCGCCGTGATTCTTGACGGCAATATTATTACGGCTCCAAATATACGGTCAGCCATTACAGGCGGCCGCGGGTATATCGAAGGCGGCTTCACGATGGAGTCGGCTCGAGACCTTTCGCTTTTGCTCAATGCCGGCGCGTTGCCTGCCAAATTGACGATTGTTGAAGAACGGACCGTCGATCCCTCCTTGGGGGCAGACTCCATTCGCGCGGGTAGAATAGCCTCAATGATCGGCTTGCTCGGCGTCGCAATTTTTATGTGGATGGGTTATGGCATTCGATTTGGCACCATCGCGAATATGGCTTTGGCCACGAATATCATCCTTATCGCAGCGGCTCTGTCGCTTTTCGGGTCAACCCTGACCTTGCCGGGGATTGCGGGGATTATCCTGACGATCGGTATGGCGGTGGATGCGAATGTACTCATTTTTGAACGTATTCGAGAAGAGACCTATAACGGCAAAACACCGATAAATGCGATTGAAACTGGGTATAAGCTATCTATGGCGCCGATCCTCGATGCAAACATCACCACTCTTATTGCAGCCGTGACGCTGTACTTTGTTGGTTCTGGCCCGGTCAGAGGTTTCGCCGTTACATTGGCCATTGGGATCGTCATGTCTGTCTTCACAGCGGTTGTTTTCGCGCGGTTGCTCACGTCGACATGGCTTCGCGGTAAGCGTCCTAAGACGCTCCCGATTTAGTAGGAATTGATCCGATGAAAGATATTTCACTCGTCCGCATCCTGCCTCAGGAACCGCGCGTCCCATTTATCAACATGCGGATGATCGCAGCGGCTTTGTCTGTCTTGGGCATCATTGCCTCGATTTTTCTTTTTACAACAAAAGGCTTGAATTACGGTATCGACTTTACCGGCGGCACCGTCATTGAAATCAACACCAAGGGCGACCCTGATGACGCCGCCATTCGGGCAGCTTTGCTGGATATGGGGTTTGAAGGCGCAACCGTGCAAGGCATCCAGCCGCCTGTTGGCGCGGTTGACCAAGACGGTGTGCCGATTACCCATCGCCTGATGCGGATCGGACTCCAGCTTCAAGACGAGACGGGCGAAGCCGGGCAGGGCGCACAACAAGAGGCGCTAAATCAAGTTGTGGCTGGCCTACAGGAACGTATCGGAGCGTTTTATGTACGGAACACAGAGGTCGTTGGATCCCAAGTCTCAGGGGAGCTTCGCCGCAAAGGGATATTGTCTGTGGCGCTCGCGCTAATCATGGTGCTCGGCTATATTTGGCTGCGCTTTGAATGGCAGTTTGGCCTCGGTGCTGTGATGGCCTTGGCGCATGATGTCATTTTGACAATTGGCGTTTTCAGCCTGACGCAAATTGAATTTAACCTCACCATTATCGCGGCGATCTTGACCATTGTGGGTTACTCGTTGAACGACACAGTGATCGTATATGATCGCATTCGAGAAAATTTGCGGAAGTTTAAGAAAAAGCCGCTCCCAGAGGTCTTGAATATTGCGATTAATGATACGCTGTCGCGGACGATTTTGACGTCATTGACGACACTACTGGCGCTTGTAGCGCTTTATGTTCTAGGTGGGTCAGCTCTGAAAGGCTTCTCATTTGCGATGATCTGGGGTGTCTTCGTCGGGACATACTCGTCCATATTTGTCGCATCGCCGCTTTTGCTCGCGCTCAGGCTGAAGCGCGGCGTCAACACAGGCGGCGAACGGAAAGACTAAAGCCGCTTGAAGCCTTTGGGCGTCACGGCCCATCGCGCGCGGTGGCTCACGAGACCTATCGATACTGCGCCTATGTCTTCGGGGGCAGTGCTCTCATGGCTATCGCCCTCTAGGGCAATGGAGTCCCGCGCGACCGATTTAACCCGCTTTACGATCATGCCATATTTTGGATGTGTCGCCACAACGACAAAGCCCGGACGCAAGGCCCGGGCTTTGGTGCATATCAGATAATCACCAGAGGCGAGCGTGGGCGCCATAGACGCCCCGCGCACTTTGATGATTTTAATCACTAGAGATCAGGTTCTACGACTTCGACGCCTGGTGCATATGGCGTTTTGACTTTCTTTGTCTTCACGCCTTTTGAGGCCCAAAACATCTCTGCGAATTGGTTGGTCAAATCGACCAGCTTCTCGCCGTCTTCGCGGTGAAGATCTTGCCTGACGGCCGAACCAGCGAGCATGATGCCATGCGCAAGTTCGTGCGCTTTGGCCATATCGTCTTGATTGCCGGGCTTCATAAAATCGCCCCAGATAATGCGGGTCTCGTGCTTACACTTCTCGGCCATCTCTTCTTTTTTGGCGGTGTTACGCGCAACCTGCATGGCGAAGCCTGTTTCGGACAAGCCTTTGTCTTTTAGGCTCAGGAGAATGTCGATTTGGCGAAGCGCGGAGACCGCATAATATGTGACGATACGCGGGTCATAAATGCCGCAAGGAATGTCGCAATGCGCGTCAGCTGTGTCGATGTTGGAATCGAATTTAGAAATAAATGAATGTAACATGTGGTCTCGTTTCCTTAAGCTTTGTTGCGGCGACGAAGATAGACGATGCCCGAAATCAAAATCGCGGCAGCGATGAGCGTGCCTGCGCTATGAACGGGACTAGAGAAAAAGTGCACGATTTGCGTGACCATGTCTTGGCTGTGCGCCCCTGTGTGGGCGGCGGCAGGCGTGGCCACCGCAGCGGCGGCTAGTCCCGTGAAAAGTGTACGTGTCATAAGACGTCCTTTCGTCAAATTGAATTTAAATCCTGTATAGTGCCGCAGTAGCACATTGCCAAAGCGGAGCAAGCCGCGCAAAGACACCATTCGTAATAAACCTTTATGGAAGCCATGGCAGAGCTTACTATACCTACGCGCGAGACGCTAAAACAGGCTGATCCGGATCGCTATCGCGCCGCATTAATGGCGGATGCGAAACGGCGAGACGACTTGCTGATTCTCTACGCCTTTCATTATGAGCTCTCCAAAGTCCCAGATGTCACCAGCGAACCCATGCTGGGACAAATCCGGTATGAATGGTGGCGCGAAGCGATCGACGAAATATATAGCGGCGGCGAGGTGAGGCGGCATGAGATTTCAACGCCTCTAACCGAGTTGCTGCGCCGCGCAGATGTTCCGCGGTTTTGGATGGATCGCCTGATTGACGGACGTGCCCGGGACCTAGACCCGCAAGCCTTTGCCGATATGGATGAGGCTAAAAGTTATGCGCGCCAGACGTCCGGACAGCTTATGCAGATCGCCGTAAAAGTGGCTGGCGGGGAGCCAGATGAGGCTGTGCTAGAGGCTGGGCAGGCGTGGGGCTTAACGGGCCTTGCGCGGTCTTACGGGTATTACCACGACCGGATTTTGCAAAATCTGACGTTTAAGGATTTATTGGAAACGACCAGACAGACATATGAATCGGCCAAGGTAGAGGTTGCCGCAGAGGTCTTTCCGGCTATCATTTATGCGGCTCTGATTCCGAAATTTTTGGCGAGGATGGAGCGCGCTGCATTTGACCCGATTGACGATAAAGTTGCCTACGGCCCCTTGTCTAAACAAGTTCGTTTGATGATCGCCGGGCTACGGGGACGGATTTAGATCTTTGTAAATTGTCAGGAATATTTAATTCTGTTCAAAATCCATACATCAGTCATTGCTTAGAAGCTCTCAAGGCGCATCCTTTTGGGAGCAGATTATGCAAAGAATAATAACAGCCAGCGCGATTGCCGCTGCGCTCGCCATGCCCACTGTTTCGGCTTCGGCGAATGACAAACAGGGCGTTTACGTCACTATTGGCGGCACATCTTTATCGACTGAACTTGATCTTACGGATGTAGATGTTTCAGGTGAAACCGTCGATTTGGGCACGGAAGACCTCAGCGTCACCATGATCAATGGCCGAATTGGCTACCGCTTAAATGACTTTTTTGCCTTAGAGGGCGAGGCTGGTTTTGGCTTAGGCGGTGATAATTTTGACCGGACGGTTCCGGTTGACGTGTTGGGCACGCCTGTCGATGTGGCGCTGAATGCCGATTTAAATGTGAAAAACTATTACGTTGGTTTTGTGCGGGCGATTGCGCCTCTTTCCGAACAATTTGAAATCTTTGGCCGCATTGGATATGGCGAAGCCACAGCCGAGGCGGATATCACCGGGTCAGCTCTAGGCTTTACGGCGACTGGCTCTGAGGAGCAGGGTGCATCAGATATAGCTTATGGCGTTGGCGCACAATTTAACTTCACGGATAATGATGGTATCCGCGCAGATTACACGCGCCTTGATGAGACGGACATTATTTCGCTGGCTTATTCCCGCCGATTCTAAGCGGCCCTAGATATGACTGCTACCGCCTCTGTATTTTCGGGGCGGTAGACGATTTCTCATCAGAGTTGACGCAAAGCCCGTCTGCCCGCAAGACCTCATAGAGTGATAATTAAGGGTCTTTTATGAGCTGGATAAAACGCTTAGGCGGGCGGCTACCTGATTTCGAAGACGTCGTAAGGCGCTTTCCTGTGGCCGTCATTGTGATGGCCATAGCCACGATTTGGCTCATCGTCGAAATCCATATGGATGATTTTCGAAGCGGTCGAGAATATGTCTTTGGCGGGTTTATCTTCGCCGGATATGCTGCCGTCATAGGCCATTTGATTGCGGAGTCGCGCGGCTGGACCGCTTTGAAATCCGCGAGTCTCGCGCTGCTAATGGCGGCGCCGGCTTTCCTCTTTTCTGCCTTTGGCGAGCGCCTAAATTTTAACGTCATTCTAGGGGTCGGCGCAGCCATTGTTTTCTTAGGCAATGCCGCAGCGTGGCGGACATCCCGTCATGATCCAGCGGTCTGGAACTTCACACAGAAGCTCTGGACCGGCGCGATATTCGCCGCAGTTGGCAGCGGCATTTTCGCGGCGGGCATGGTCATTATTTCTGAGGCGGTCAAAGCGCTGTTTGGGTTCAACCTCGAAGATTTGACGATCAATACGCTCCTGCCCATCGGGCTCCTATTCCTCGCGCCCGTCTATTGGCTGGGCACCTTGCCGCGTTACGGCGAGGCGGAGGATGTCGGCGAGCTCAGTTTTGAGGCCCGCGCTTTATCCTTTCTTGGCACATGGATGCTCGCGCCCTTGGTGATTATCTATGCTCTGATTATCCTCGCATATGGCGCGAAGGTCCTCATCCAGTGGGAATTGCCGAAGGGCGAAATTGCGCTGCTGGTCTCTCCGTTCTTGGGCGTCGGCATGTTGGTCTGGCTCATGCTGGAGCCGAAGGTATTGAAGGAAAGCGGCTTTGTCCGTTTCTACCGCGCGGCCTGGCATTGGATTATGCTGCCGGCGGCGGTCTTATTGGGTGTCGGAGTCTTTGCCCGCATCGGGGAATATGGGTTTACGCTAGAGCGGGTTTTCCTGACTTTGATCGTTATATGGGCCGTGGTCCAATCTCTTTGGTTCATCTTTATGCCCAAGGCGCGGCGCGATATTCGTATCCCCACAGCGCTCGCAGCAGGGCTGCTGATGTTTGGGGCTTTTGCAGCTCAGCCTCTATCGACGATGAGCCAGTTTAATCGCGCCGCAGATGCGAAGGCGGAATTGCCTGTTTTTGAAGCGCAAGCATTCCGAAACAATCCGGAGGTTGCGAAGCGATTTTTGGGCGGTCTGAAATATGTCATTGAGCAGAAAGACGAGACACGATTTAAGCGTCTCGTGCCAAAGCAGGAGATGCCTGAATCGACCTATGGTACAGAATACGACTCATTGATTAAAAGCCTTGGGTTGAGCGGTGTGGAAGAAAACTCAAGAAATTTATATGTCAGTTATTCGATTAAACCCAATAATCCTTTGGAAATTATGGGTGCGGGCCAGCTTTATGGTGGTCATACAGTTTTAATGTACAATGAGACTCAATTGAAAACCACCAGTGGTATTTTCTCTAATAGTAAAAGGCTAAAAGCTGATTTGTCTATTGCAGGGGAACTATATCCCGTCAATTTTGAGGAGATATTGCAACAGATGGTCATGCAGAAGAACAATGACTTTGACGCTGTAGTCCAATTTCCTCCAATTAGCATGATTTCAAAAAATGGTCAAAAAGCTGCGCTCATCATAACGGGGGGAACTATAAGCCGTCATGGTGATATATATAGAGATGGCAATTTTGAAATTTCAATATTCGTCCCTAATTAACCTCTCGCCCAAGGCAGTATATCCTCCAATGCCCGCGCCGCAAGTAAGCTCTTACGATATCGGGTTTTCTCTTTGCCGCGCCGTCTCTTGCCGTCTTTTTTCGGATAGATAATCTCGCCCTCTATGGGCGGGAAGAGGCCGAAGTTGATATTCATGGGTTGGAATTTCGCTTTCGGCCCCGTCATATAACCACCCGTCACATGTTCGACCAAAGCGCCCATTGCCGTCGTTAGCGGCGGGATTTCGAAATCATTTCCGAGCGCCTGCGCTGCCGCCATACGCCCTGTGATGAGGCCGAGCGCCGCGCTTTCAACATAGCCTTCAACGCCCATGATCTGTCCTGCAAAGCGCAGGTCAGGCCGCGATTTGAGTTGCAGTCTTTTATTCAACAGGACGGGCGAGTTGATGAATGTATTGCGGTGAATCCCGCCGAGCCGCGCGAAGACGGCTTTCTCCAATCCGGGGATCGTGCGTAGGATATCCGTCTGCGCGCCATATTTCATCTTCGTCTGAAATCCGACCATATTATAAAGCGTGCCCAGCGCATTATCTTGGCGCAGCTGCACAATCGCATGGGCTTTGACTGTGGGGTTATGCGGGTTCGTCAGGCCGACAGGTTTCATCGGTCCCCAGCGCAAAGTCTCCGCCCCGCGCTCGGCCATAACTTCAATTGGAAGGCAACTCTCGAAATAGGGCGTGTTCTTCTCGAACTCCTTGAACTCGGTTTTATCCGACGCGATCAAGGCCTCTATGAAGGCGTGATATTGGTCCTTATCCAGCGGGCAGTTGATGTAATCCGCGCCGTCTCCGCCGGGCCCTTTTTTGTCATAGCGCGACTGCATCCAGGCTTTGTCGAAATCGATAGAATCTTTGTAAATGATGGGCGCAATCGCATCGAAAAAGGCGAGGCTGTCTTCGCCTGTTTCTTTCAAAATTGCGTTCGCCAATGACGGCGCGGTGAGGGGGCCCGTCGCGATGATGGAATTACCCCATTCCTTGGGCGGCAGACCTTTGACTTCGCCATATTCGATTTGCACTAATGGATGCGCATGGAGGATGGTCGTGACCGCCTCTGAAAACGCATTGCGGTCCACGGCGAGCGCGCCGCCAGCGGGCAGTTTCGTCATATCGCCCATGCCCATAATCAGCGACCCAGAAAGCCGCATTTCTTCGTGTAGCACGCCGACCGCATTTCCGGTTTTATCATCGGAGCGGAAGGAGTTGGAGCAGACCAGCTCGGCGAAGCCGCCCGTCTCATGCGCGTCCGTCATGCGTTCGGGCCGCATCTCATGGAGGACCACAGGCACGCCGCGCGAGACGCATTGCCAAGCCGCCTCGGACCCCGCCATGCCAGCGCCAATGATGTGAACAGGTTTGATGTCTTTTGCCATGCGCGCGGCCTAATGAAGTGAACGGCGTTTCGCAATGGGTCATTGTGGTATGGGGGATTAAATAATTTTGTCATCCTCGGCCTTGAGCCGAGGATCCATCTTGCGTGTGGACCATGGATCCTCGGGTCGGTGCCCGAGGATGACATCAAGATGTTCGTTTCTCTATCTCATTTCGTTTCTCTCTTAAGTCTCGGTATTAGATGGGATGTTCGTGTGGGTGGTTGGGCTCTGCGAGTGCGAATGCGAGTTGCGAATGCTTTGAGCCCTCCCAGCTCGTGCAATTCCTGTTAATCAGGAAATGCACTAAGTGCCAGAAAGCCCCACACGACGACGCCTTTCTGCGCTACCGGCCTAGCTAGACAGTCGAGGTCTAATAAGCTCGCGATAGGCCACCCAGATTGATGGACGTTACTCCACCGCTCCCAATGACAAGCGCCGCTTCTTTCCGGCCAAACCAACGTGCACTTGGCCGCCCGTTGAAAGAAGACAAGTGTAGTTATTGCACAGCTTTACCCAACCGTGGACGTATCTTTTTTTAGCATTGATTTTATTGGGAAAATTCGGGTTTTTCTGAGGGAAAGAAATTTTAGGGATGGGGACTAGGGATGATTTTATCCTCATAGCGAACGTTAGATCAATGAGTCAGAGCGTTCAAAACTTGGTTTTTAGTCCCTTTGATGTACGAAATGTGAGGTATTCTCAGATTTTGTCTTGCGGAAAATCTTAAAAATCTCAAATCTACGTTCATTAAAAAATATAATGATTCGGCAATTTATGGGCAGATTTTTTAGTTGTGCGTATACGGTATTGCAAATCATTCGCTTAGAGCATTTTTAATTTCAAAGGACTCGAGAACACCCTCAAAGTTTATGGAATATTTGAACCCTCTATTAGCCTCAAATTTGTAAGAAGACATCCAACTTAACACTTCGATTTGTTCATTGAATTCATCAAATCGAGCACCCTCATAACCTGAATGCAAAAAGCGATTAACTAAGGATGCAAGCGTCCAATATTTTTTACTATATCTATTTTCTATAGTGAAGGCTGGGCGATCGTGTGATTTGACAACAATACTCATTTTATCAAAATCAACTTCAATGATGCCGTTTAGAAACTTTAACGTACCCCCACGCTTCTTTAAATGTTCAGGCATATACTTTCCACAAGCAAGACTAACGTACGGAGATCTTAAGTCAGACGTAGATATTTCTCCACTGCCCCAATTAGTTAACCTAAGGTAAGTAGTCGCGCCTGAGGTAGATGCTTCCTGACAACTTCCCTTTACGCAATCCAATTTCAAATCATCCAATGAAATCGAATACGACTTGAGAATTTTATTTGTTAGAATAATTAGATGCACAAGTGTTTCAAAGGCATGCTCATTAGGACGTTCCGTCCATAACCGAGTTGTACCCTCGGGAGATCTTTCAGTTCCCTCATGAAGATATAAATCTATTTCCTCTATACGCCCTAATTCATCAAGTATGTTCGCTAGTGCGGCTTGCTGAGAGCCTATAGCTAACTCATTAATACCAGTGAACTTTAAAAATGGAAGATGCGCAGAATTTAACTGAAAAAAGTATGTCAATGGCAGTGCTTTTTCTAAAGAATAATAGCTCAACGCGAATAAGTTTTCTTTATAAAGGTCAGCGTTTCCGTAAACATTTTTTATTTCATTTGTGAAGCGTACAAGAGGTTTTTCGCATATCACGGGCAATCCAGCAGCAGCCAGTTTGGTAAGATAGAAATAATGACTGTCTGATGGCGTAGCAATTATGACGGGCGAGTTCTGACTAATGCATTCCTTGACAATAGCGTCTTGCTGATCATCAATAGACCCTTTTGGACAAAAAAACTCAATATTTTTAAATTTCTTTATATCTTTGAGCCGTTTTCGGTCATCCAGTTCCGTTGAAAAGATTTTTATATGAGTAGGTTGTATACTAGAGGGGCCATCAAGTAGGGCAGGAAGCATGCGGTTTAAGACTGCATCTCCGCAACCAATAATGTTAATGGTGTTATCTCTTTTGAAATTTGTTGATGGAGCCATTGATCTTAAATTTGCTATCACTATTACAAAGTAGAAGAAACCTAGTAACCTAAAATACCAAGGATTGTCTCCTGAATTATCAAAAAAACTTAAAAATGTTTGTTCTGGTGAGATGTCATCTAGGTAAGAAAATCCAAAAACCTGAATTATTATAACTATTGGAAACAAAACAAGATATTCTGTGGGGCTGTAAAGAGAAAACTTTGGTTCGGCGTAATTTCTCCAAAACAAGTAATACGCTATCCACGAAAATGATTCGACTGTAATCAAAATTACAACTATTCGCAGGATTAGTTCAAAATTCCGTGTGTTGAACTGAAAGTGATTTATTAAAGCTTCTGAAAAAAAGTAAATGCTTACTATCAAGGCACAAATAAATATAAAATACATTTCTGTATGTTGGGCATGAAAATTTGCGCGCTTTTGATTATGATCACCTGAGAAATTAGCATTAGATATTTTTCGGTAGATGTATTTCCACCATTGAAGAGGACTTAATAATCTTAAAATGACAAAAATGTATGCAATCAGTCTTGTAAGTATTGATGACCGCTCAGCCCAAAGCCAAAGAGATCTAGGAGGCACTCCTGCAATTTCATCAACAAAAGCTTTCAGCCAACGCAATTTATTCCATCCTTCGATTGTTTACCGACGTATGATTTAGTAATTTGAAATATCTTAGTCTCTTATGTCACACAACATTTTACCGGCAAGTGTAAATAAAGGGTATCCTTTGTATTCGGCTAATAAGCTCTCCTTGCTCTATGTTACTCAAATTAGGACATTCAAGGTCACCTGCACCGTGATACTCGTCTAATGTCTCCTTTGCCCCGATAGTGTTGAAAAACTCTCCACTTGAACGGCTTTGCGGTTTCTGATTCACTCTGTGTTGTAGGCATGGAGATTTGGATATGATGGGCGAGCGTCAATCGGGTCAGGATAGTTTGTTTTACGGGTTTAGTCTTGAGGCAC
>CALDTL010000149.1 GCA_937923965.1 uncultured Caulobacterales bacterium | reverse complement strand
CGAAATTTATTATGCAGTTAGTTCTATCGGCGCGATTGTTCACACAATTAACCCGCGTTTGAAGCCTGAACAGATCGCTTGGATGGTGAACCATGCCGAAGATAAATATGTGATGTTTGACACGACTTTCGCTCCCATCATCAACGGCGTTGGCGCGCTTTGCCCGACCGTCGACAAATGGGTCTGCCTCACCGATAAAGCCGGATTGCCAGAGATGAAAGTTCCAACAGAGGACTATGAGAGCTTTATCGCGGAAGCCTCCGAAGACATTACGTGGGAGCGCTTCGACGAGAATACAGCTTGCACATTATGCTATACATCCGGCACGACAGGCGACCCAAAGGGCGTCTTATATTCCCATCGCTCCACAATCCTGCACGCCATGGCAGGCTGCTTTAATGACGTCATTGGCGGCGGCTCAAACGACACCATCTTGGCAGTTGTGCCTATGTTTCACGTCTCTGCCTGGGGCCTCGTTTACTCTGCCGCAATGGTCGGCGAGAAAATCGTGATGCCTGGACCGGGATTAGATGGTCCAAACCTCACGAAAATGATCAATCAAGAGGGCGTGACGCTCATGGCGGGCGTGCCAACGGTTTGGCTCGGTATTTATAACCACGTCAAGGCAAATGACCTCAGCCTGCCAACCGTGAAGAAGGCGCTTGTTGGGGGCTCCGCCCTCCCCGAGAGCCTGCTCCGCGCCTATGAATTAGAGCTCGGCATCCCCATGCAGCAAGGTTGGGGCATGACTGAAACCTCGCCGCTTGGAACGACCTACTCGCCCTATCCTGGCGATGATTTGTCTGATTATGATGCCAGCGTAAAAGACAAGCTTTATGCAGGTCGCCGTATTTTTGGCGTCGACATGCGCATTGTCGATGATGAGGGTAAAATCCTGCCACAAGACGGAGAGGCTACAGGCCATCTCCATGTTCGCGGGCCGTGGATCGCATCGGGGTATTTCAAAGGCGCAGGCTCGGATAGCTTCACGGGTGACGGCTGGTTTGCAACTGGCGACGTCGCGGCTATCCATCCGCGCGGCTATATGGAAATCACAGACCGCTCGAAGGACGTTATCAAATCCGGCGGAGAATGGGTAAGCTCCATTGAGGTCGAGAATGCAGCTTGCGATCATCCTGATGTGCAGATGGCGGCCTGTATCGGCGTGCGTCATGAAAAATGGCAAGAGCGCCCTTTGCTCATCGTGCAGGCCGTTCCCGGTAAGGAGCCATCCAAAGACGAAATCAAATCCTGCATTGGCGCTAAATGCGCAAAATGGTGGATGCCGGACGCAATCGTTTTCGTAGACGAGCTTCCGCTCGGCGCAACCGGTAAAATCCTAAAGCGTGAGTTGAAGAAGACCTATAAAGACTTTGACCTTGAAGCAAATTCCTAGCGAGTTTGAAGCACACAAAATTTTTATCAAGCCGTCTTAGTTTAAGGCGGCTTTTTAAATTAACCCTTCCCCTCACCGACACCGAAGAGCTTTCCACGCTCGGTGATCAAAATGACCCCAAGGCTGGCAAGGCCTAACAACACATAAGCGAAGAGTAGAGGTCGAACCGTGCCGTCAAAACTGCGGGCGACCAGAAACCCTAATCCACCGGACAGTGTTATTGTTGAGAACCCATAAACCGCATTCGCGGTCCCCGCTATGTCGCCCATATATTCGAGGGCCAAGCTCGAAAAATTTGCGCCCATCATACCGAAACATCCGAATGTCAACACGAATAAGATGTAAAACACCCAAAATTCCTGACCTATGAAATGCATGTAAAGTAAATTAATTAGAGACAGGCAGATAAAACATAAGACAACGCCGTGGCTTATGCGGCGCATACCAAAGCGTTCAACGATTTTACTGTTGGAGTAAGTCATAACCGCCAACAAGCCGGCGATCCCTGCAAAATACAGATAAAATTTATCACCGCGCCCGAAGACCTCATCAAAGACCTGCTCGCTTGCCCCAATAAAGGCGAAAAGGCAGCCAAATATGATGCCGCTTGCGATCATATATCCCGCCGTAATGCGGTGCGTCGCGACGGCTTTGAACGCGCCCGATATCTGCTCGAATGAAAACGGTTTCTTATCGGCATCATCCAGAGTTGGGGGTAAACGAAACTGCACCCAAATAAACATGATCGCCGAGAAAACGCCTAAGATCCCAAAAACCCAACGCCAATCCATAACCGCCATAATCCCCGTTCCGAGGGCTGGCGCGATAATCGGCACGATCATAAAGACGGTGTAGACTAGGGATAGAATGCTGGCCATTGAGCGGCCCTTTGACAGGTCTCGAATGATAGCGCCCGCCGTTACGCGCGTGCCTGCGCAGCAAATACCTTGAAGAAAACGGATCGCGAGGAGCACGCCGAAACTGGGAGCAAACATACAGGCAAAACCCGTTATGAAATATCCGACAAGACTAAGTTGCAGCAATATTTTACGGCCAAACCGATCTGCCAGGGGCCCGAATATGAGCTGCGGAAAGCCAAAGCCCAAAATAAAAGCAAAGATGACAAGTTGCTGATCATTCTCCTCAGAGATTTGATAATGATCGCCCACGACCTCGAGCGCTGGCAGCATGATGTCGATACCCATGGCCTGTAGGCCAAAGATCGCCGCCATCATCGCGACAAATTCCCAGCGAGGAATAGGCAATTTCGCGAGTGTGTTTTTAGTCGTCTCAGTCACGTAGCGTCTGGGCTCCTTAGGCGCGCCCTATGCGCCCCGAAAAAGGACCGCGCAAGCCTTGTTGTCGCTAAGACTCCCTCAGGTCCAGATTTTTGAAATCTCATCAAATGTCTTCTTTTGCAGAGCATGAAGCGGCACGGTTGCATTGTCTGCTGGGTGACCAACAACGAGTAGCACAAGCGGTTTTTCACTATTTGGCCGGTCGCAAATCTCGCGCAGGAAATTCATCGGCGCGGGTGTGTGGGTCAATGTCGCAAGGCCTGCCGCGTGCAAGGTGGTGATTAACATGCCAATCGCTATGCCAACGCTTTCAGTGACATAGTAATGTTTCTCGCCATTCGGGCCCTTTTTCTGCGCAAAAATTGCGATGAGCCACGGGGCCGTCTCTAAAAAGGGTTTGGAGGCATCCGTCCCGAGCGGAGTCAGCGCATCAAGCCATTCGTCTGAAGCACGTCCGCCGTAAAAAGCGCGCTCTTCTTCTTCGGCAGCCTCTCTAATTCTCCGTTTCATATCGGGATTGGAAATTGCTGCAAAATGCCAAGGCTGTTGGTTCGCGCCGTTGGGCGCGGTGGCGGCCGCTTTAATCGCTGTTTCGATCACCTCTTGCGGGACAGGTTTGTCAGAGAAATCGCGGATCGTGCGCCGCGTTAAGAGCATATCAAACATGTCCTCCGAGCGGGTCTGCATTTGCTTGGCCGAGACGGGGCTATATCCAGTTAACGGGACGTGCTCTTCGCTCATATCTGCGTCCAATCCAAGATCACTTTTCCAGCTTTCCGTGTTTCCATCAGATCAAATGCAGTTTGCCAATCGCTTGCCGGAAAACGGTGGGTGATCATCGCGGACATATCTAAACCGCTATCGAGGAGCGCCAGCATCTTATACCACGTCTCATACATCTGCCGCCCATAAATGCCTTTGACAGTCAGCGCTTTGCCAACAATCTTGCCTAGATCAACGGGGTAAGGCTTGGACGGGATACCGAGCATTGCAATGCTGCCGCCCATCAACATAACATCCAGCATTTGCTCAAACGCAGGTTTTGCGCCGCTCATCTCCAGCCCGACATCAAAGCCTTCATTCATGCCAATCTCATTCATGACCGCCTTGAGATCCTCCGACATCGTATTGACCATGCGGGTACGAGAAGTGAGGTCTTTCGCAAAATTCAAACGCCAATCTTCGATGTCCGTCAGGACGATGCGCCGAGCCCCTGCGCGCTCCGCCACCGCCGCAGCCATGATCCCGATAGGACCAGCGCCCGTTATCAGGACGTCTTCTCCAACAAGGTCAAATGCCAAAGCCGTGTGGACCGCGTTCCCAAGTGGGTCGAGGATTGCAGCAATGTCGAGCGGAACACTTTCCGGCAGCGGAATGACGTTGAACTCGGGGAGCGCTAAATATTCTGCAAAAGCGCCAGGGAGATTAACGCCTATGCCCTTTGTGTCTGGATCCAAGTGGAAACGCCCAGCCCTTGCATTACGTGACCTACGTCCAACAACGTGGCCCTCGCCGGTGACCCGGTCCCCAACAGCGACCCGCCGAACTGTAGAGCCTATCGCAGCCACCCGTCCGCCATATTCATGCCCAACCACCAATGGGACAGGCACATTTTTTTGCGCCCAGTCATCCCACCCATAAATG
>CALDTL010000148.1 GCA_937923965.1 uncultured Caulobacterales bacterium | reverse complement strand
TCCAAAATATAAACATTGGCTTTAAAGCGCTCCGTTGGGACACGCGGGTTGGAATACCAATCCGTGACAATCACGCCGCCATAAACATCGGTCTGATCGAGCGGCATAAAATCCAATGTCTCCAGCGTTGCGCGCCAGAGGTAAGAGTTTACACCATTTTGCGGTGCAAAGGCTTGAACGCCCGCAGGAGTTTTATCTTTGGAGGCGCAGCCACCCACCATCAAAAGAGACGAGGCAAGCGCGGCAGCAAGAACAGGTTTCAAAATCATCTTTTTAGCGTCCTAAAAGCATATCTGTAAGCACAGGGTTTTTAGGCTCTTAAACCGCTCTGCCGCGCGCCGCTAGAGGGCGTTTCATAAATTTGCGGCAAGACTCCGGCCAAAAACGAGCTGAAACGCCGCGCATGAGGGCCTTTGGGCACAAATTAGCTGATTTTACTGTGATATGGTAAATCCGCGTTAACCCTTTTTTAGGGCGGCGCGGGCCAAAGGTTAATGCGACGTCAACTCCGACCTCGAAAGAGGTCTAACTAGGGCCTATTCATGCCTTCAAAGCGCTTTTTATATACCGCCGCACCGCTCGCCCTTTTGGCGCTCGCGGGAATGGGTCTCGCAACGGCGCAATCTAGCTCACCCTTTGCCTCGAAGAAGACCTCGCAAGCTTGGGAAACACCCGCCGCGCCGACGCAGGCCCCAACGGCAAGGCCTATGCAAAACTGGCAAAACGCCCCAACGCAAGACGCTTATACTGCGCCGCCCACATATAATCCCGCGCCGGCTTTTAATCCGCAGCCTGCCTATGCGCCGCCGCCGCCCGTGCCCGCATCCGCAGAAGCCCCGATCGCAACAGCGCCGCGCCGCGCCGCGCCTGTCTATGCAACGTCTTCGACAAAGACCCCGCCTAAGACCTTTGGCGGACAAAGCGGCGCGCCCTACTCTGTGCCATACCGCGCGCCTGCCGCCCAAACGCGCTCACAACCGCGCCCGCAAGGCGCTTCTGCAGTGCCGCAGGGCGCTGCCATACCGCCAGCCGGCTCCAATTATGTCTATAAACCACCGCGCAAACAGATCGCCCAAGCGCCGAATTTTGGATCACCGACACCCCCAACGGGCTCGCCCGCGCCGCAATATAGTGCGCCGACTCCCTATTCTTCGACCTCAGGCGGAAGCCCCTATGCGCCCGCCGCCCCGTCTGCGCCGAGAGCAACAGACCCGCAGCAATATTGGACGCCGCCCTCCAGCGCGTCCTCCGCGTCCGTCACCACAGGACAAACTTGGGGGGAATATGAAAGAACCCGCCCGCCGCAAACACAGTTTCAATCGCAGCCGCAAAGTCAGCCGCAATATGATTATCAGGCGCAAGCCAGCGGCGGATCACCTTACGCACCGGGCGGCTATCAACCCTCTCAAAATTATCCCGGTCAACCCGGATATCAATCCTCGACCCCGCCCACGGGCGTGCCGCCAACAGGTGCCCCCTATCCCGGCGGACCTTACAGCCCCGCGCCGCAGGCCCCGCGTAGCTGGAAAGATAGGCTCGGTCTCGGCAATGTTGCGACGCTGCTGCGCGGCGCCTTTATTGCCGGAGCCGCCGCAACCAACCGCAATCAGCCAGACAATCAATTTGGCCCCGACGATGGATGGTCAGAAGATTTTATCGGCGATGCGGACCTTGAATTTGAAGCCAGCGCCATCACCCAAGGCGGCCTTGAATATGGCGTAAACCTTGGCGGACGCGCGCAATATGATCCCTATCGCCGCGGCTTTGGCGGACGCCTGCCGGATTGCCCATCAACAGAAGCCGGATGCTCCGGCAACGCCGCAGCTCTGGCGACGGGCCTACGCGGTCATACCAGCGGATTTTACTCCGGCGGAGAAGACATCGCCAAAGACGCACAATTTGCGCTCGAGTCGGCTCATGTCTTTTTGCGCTCCGCTTATGGCGACGTGACCATCGGGCGCGATGACGGCGCAGCCTATCTCTTCAGCCTCGGCGCGCCGACATTACTCGCGGTGGGCGCCTCCAATTCGCCGGTGGATTACACGGGTTATGACAGCGTCAAAACCGTCAATGACGCCTCCGGCTTTTCCGAAAAAATCACCTATACGTCACCGCGCCTCTTGGGCGACCAAATCGGCGTTGGGGTGCAATTGGGCGTATCTTATGCGCTGGACGCAGATGTTTGCGGCGTCGATTATTGTAACGGTAAAAATATTACCGGCATCATCCAGCCCGAAATTGAAGATGTCTTGGAAGCTGGCCTTGCGCTAGACCGCACATTTACGAATGGCCTCTCTGTTGAACTGACGGGGACTTATGCACGCGGCTCTGAAAAATCCGGCCTTGATGGCCTGGACGATCTAGAGAGCTTCGGCACGGGTCTCGAATTTGAATATGGGGATTGGACGCTGGGCGGCTCTTATCTGCAATCAAATAATGGTCTCCTAAACGGGGACTACACCGCCTATGACGCAGGCGTGACATGGCAACCGGGCGCGCTTGGCTTTACGCTGGGCTACGGCCACGCCGAAGATGACAATGTCGGCCTCACATCCGACCAAGCCACATTTGGCGTCACCTATGAATTTGATAAGTTCACGCTGGGCACGGGCGTTCAATATGTCGATCGAGAGGTCAACGGCCTAGAGCTCGGGGTCCCAACGACCCTTGACCAAAAAGCCACAAGCCTGTTTGTGCAAGGCGGATTTAAGTTTTAGGGGACTTTGATGACAGGGTTTCGTATTTTTCTGGCGATCATTTTCCTGAGCCTTATCGCTTATACGGGCATCACGATTTCAAATCACGGCATAAATCTGCTGCCTATCTTTTTTGGCGATATGAAAACCATGGCTTGGCCCGGGCAGTTTAACTTTGATTTTATGTGTTTCCTCGCGCTTTCTGCGCTGTGGACGGCTTGGCGAAACAATTTCTCTCCGGCAGGCTTCGGCCTCGCGGTCTTCGCCTTTTTTGGAGGCATGCTGTTTCTGAGTGCCTATCTCTTTATTCTGACGTTTAAAGTGGAGGGCGATGTAAAACAGCTCGTCTTGGGCAGGCGGCGCACATCCCCAGGCGCAGCTTAAATTCATTCAGACTCTGACAACCATAAATTTAAAACCTTTCATAAAACTTTCCCGATAACCTCGCGCCCAAAACTACTTTGGGATTTTGGGCGTGTTTACAAAAATAAAAAAAAGAAATTTCGTCTCCGACGAGTCTGGTAATGTCGCCATCATGTTTGCTGTTTCTTTAATGGCGATGCTTGCAGCCTCCGGTTTGGCGCTTGACGTTACCGATATGCATAATCGCAAATCAACATTACAAAGCGCCTCAGACGCAGCAGTCCTCGCGGCGGCAGTATCTGACGAAACAAATATTCAGAGACTTAAAAAGATCGCGGAAACAGCCTTTGAGAGCAATTTTGTTCTCGAGGCAGACGAATCCATTAAAGAGTTCGACCTCAATTTGTCCGAAGACGAGGAACTATCTCTCAACGTCCAACTCGAGAAACCCACTCTTATGATGGGTATTGCTGGATTCGATGCAGTCGATGTAAAGGTGCAATCTGCAACCCTTTTGGCAAATTCAACGCCGCTTGATATTGCCTTTGTTCTAGACAGGACGGGCTCTATGGCGGGGCAAAATATGTCGGGCCTGATCAATGCCTCACGGGAGTTGATTACTGACTTGGATGCCAGCGAACGAGATATCAGAATCGCGGTCATTCCCTTCTCGGATTATGTAAATGTTGGTGCAAATGGAATCGCGCTGTCTTTGTTGGACTTTCCGGCGACGGCAACCTCCGGCTCCGATGTGATGTGCACCATGGCCGACGCATCTTCGAGCGGCTGTACCTCTGGCACCTCGTCAGGTGGAACTTCTGGCACCACAACGACAACTTCAGGGAGCTGCACCACCACGGGGGGCGGAACATGTACAGTGGTGACGACGACATCATCAACAAGCGGCTCAAGCACCACGACCATGACCTGGACAGATGTTTCGACAAGTTCGACTGGAGCCTTTTGTACGATAAGTTCCGATCCCCAAGAAAGCTCCGGCTCTCTAATTGAAGAATGTACGCCTGTTGTGCCAACTGAAAACTGGTTTGGCTGCGTGGGATCTCGGGAGGCTCCCTATAACCTGACGGCGGGTTTTGAGGGTCAGAAATTCCCTCCCGTATATGACCGAACCTGCGGAGAGCCGATGGTGCCCCTCACGGATGACCTCATTACCGCTCGGGTGAGTATTGATGATCTGACAGCCAGTGGATCCACTTACATTCCGGCAGGCCTGCAATGGGGTTGGCGGGCCTTAGACCCCTCTGTCCCCTTTGACTCGCAACAAACGTCTGACAGAAACAAGCTCCTAATTTTGATGACGGATGGACAGAACACACGGTCACAAGATGGAATCTTACACACAGGATTTGACTTTAATGCAGCAGATGTTCTGACAGCAGATTTATGCGAAAGTATAAAAAGAAACGATATTCAAATAGCGACTGTTTCTTACTCAAATGGCGGAAGCGGCGCGGCCAATACGGCAATGCTCGAGTCATGCGCGTCATCTAAGGGTCTGTTTTATGAAGCCAGAAATGCAATATCCCTCCGAAGGGCCTTTGAAAGCGCCATCAATCAAGCCAATAATATTAGGCTCACGCGCTAGGGTTCGTTTCACAATTTACCGAACTAAATATCGAGATTTCTAACCCCAACCGCTTCTCTATCTTGGGGACGCCGTTTAAATTTCACCTCGATATAGGGGCAACCGGGGATAATTTTATATCCCGCTTGTTTCGCATCTGCGACCATGGCCGCATAAAGTTTCCCCGCAACGCCTTGACCGCGCAGGGCCGTGGGGGTGAAGGTATGATTGGCATTAAAGACGCCGTCCTTAACCAAAGCCAAAGTCAGTTCTGCTTCGCCCGCCTCGGTGGTAATCACAAAGCGGTGGCCCGTTTCGGTTTGTTCTTTTTTCACATCCATGATCAATCCTTCTATCGCGGCGAGGCCAGCGGCTCCGCTCCCTAATATCTGTAACGTCGTGCCTGCGTCCACCCCGCCCAGAGCGTAAAGAGGAACAGGCAGGCGCGCGGCTCTGTCTTTCAACGCCTGAGGTCCAATCGGCGATCCGGCAGAAGGGCTACGGCTCTCGAAAACGCTCGAGACAAATAACGCGTCTAAACTGTCCAACGGCGCGCGATAATGGCCCGACTTTAAGCCTGCCATCGTGATAATCCACTCGGGGTGCGTCTTCCGCCATTTAATCGGCGCGCTCAGAAAGGCCTCTCGCGAAAAATGCACGCCGTCCGCACCAATCGCCATCGCCAATTCCGGATCATTCCCAATTAAAAGCTGGCGGCTTTGTTCATGGGTTAAATCCCGCAAAGCCTGCGCGTCGCTGGGCGCACCGAAATGCCGATAAATCACGGCGCAATCTTTTGGCAAGCGTCTCACGACCGAAATGACATCCGGCGTCCGCTCAGGGTCTGTCATAAAAACAAGGGGCGAGAGACGGCATCCTGTGTGGTCCGCGCGCAATTGCGCAGCGACTCGGCTCAATATAGATCCCCCCTGAAGGCTTTCTTTTTTTATCCGTTCGGAATAGAGCGCGCTCATGTCAGAGATTTCCAATCAACATAAAGACGTCTTAGCCAAACTCGCGGCCGCGTCAAAGCGGGGCGGCATGTCCACGCCAGCGGATTTGGTCGCCGTGTCAAAGGTTCAGCCAGATTCGCGCATTGCAGAAATGCTGGAGGCGGGTCAGCGCATCTATGGGGAAAACCGCGTGCAAGAAGCCCAAAAAAGATGGGACGACACCTTCGCAGGCCACCGCAGCGGTTTGGAACTCCACCTCATTGGGCCGCTGCAAACCAATAAGGCGGCGGATGCCGTAGCTTTGTTTGATGTGATTGAGACGGTGGACCGCGAGAAACTTTTGAAGGCCTTAGTCAAAGCCGTCGGCGATGACGGACAGATGCCGCGCCTTTATGTGCAAGTGAATACGGGCGAAGAGCCGCAAAAATCAGGCGTGCTGCCCGCCCAACTTCCGGCCTTCCTAAAGGTGATGCGCGGGACCTATAATCTCGAGCCCGAAGGCCTGATGTGTATCCCGCCAGCAGACGAAGCCGCCAGCCCGCATTTCTGGCTGCTGTCTAATCTCGCAAAAGATAACGACGTCGCGAAACTCTCTATGGGGATGAGCGGGGACTATGAAATCGCCGCCGAAATGGGCGCAACATCTGTCCGTGTCGGCAGCGCGCTCTTTGGGGCGCGTCATTACGCATAGAGTTTCACTCCCATCCCCATTTTCAAATGGGGCAGTAATCTCACCATATTCTCCGGCGCCAGGGCGACGCAGCCGAGGGTTTGCCGATCATCGGGCTGGGCGACATGGATAAAGACTGCGCTGCCGAGCCCAGAGACGGGCGGGCTATCATTGTGGCTGATCACTAATATAATATCATAGGCCCCGTCCTCTCGCCACAAAGCCTCATGGCTGGAAGGAGAGGGCAGACGAATGAGGCGATTATAGGCGGGGTCGCCCGCCGCGTCGCACCACCCGTCATTTTCCCTGAGCGCTCGAAAGGTCAAATCTGATCTCGGCTTTGGTAACCTGTCTGGGCGGTAGAGCCCGAACCGAAGTCGATACTCGCCCAATGGCGTCTTGGCATCTCCCTCACGGCCCTTGGCTCCGTCTATATATCCAGCCTTGCCAATCCGGCAGGCCAGAATAAGCGAGCCGCAGGTTAGGGTCCGATTTGCTGCATTTATGAAGATAGATTCACACATTTTGTAATATTCTGTAACACCCATTCGCGTTTTCGTGATATAATAGGAGCAATCCGTTATTAGCCTTATGCAAAACTCGAGCGCATAGGGCGCTTCAGAAATTAAATGGAACCCTGAAGGGAAATGATCATGGCTGTCAAGAAACGTGTCCTTCTTGTTGATGACAATGAAACATTGCGGACCGAATTGGTTGCGCAATTTGCGCTTTACGATGAATTTGAAACGCGCGATGTCGGGACCGGCACAGAAGGGCTGGCGGCGGCAAAGGCCGAAACCTTCGACATGATCATCCTCGATGTCGACATGCCCGACATGCAAGGCACAGAAGTCGCGCAGCTCAT
Organism: uncultured Caulobacterales bacterium; assembly: GCA_937923965.1. GTDB lineage: Bacteria > Pseudomonadota > Alphaproteobacteria > Caulobacterales > Maricaulaceae > Litorimonas. Next base: position 21,720 of record CALDTL010000148.1, on the reverse strand, counting down.
CCGCACGGCTGGGATCGCAACGCCGATTGTTATGCTCACCGGGAATACGGGCGAAGCGTCTGAAATTCTGGGCCTAAATTCCGGCGCGAATGATTATGTCACAAAGCCATTTCGCTTTGGCGTGTTGCTCGCCCGCATCCGCGCACATTTGCGGACTTTTGAGCAATCCGAAGATGCGGTTTTCACCGTCGGGCCTTACAGCTTTAAGCCCGCCGCAAAGAAACTCACGCCGCCGGAAGATCCATCTGGAAAGCCTGTGCGCGATATTCGTCTCACGGAAAAAGAAACGAATATTCTAAAATATCTCTACCGCGCTGGCGGCAAAGCCGTGGCCCGCGAAGAGCTTCTCGAGGAAGTTTGGGGGTATAATTCCGGCGTGACGACACATACGCTGGAAACCCATGTTTACCGCCTGCGCCAAAAGATCGAGCTCGTAAAAGGCGAAGCGTCATTGCTTTTAACGCAGCCAGGTGGATATTCACTCGCGATGTAAACCGTCGCAATCATTAAGGCTCTTAAATGGACAAAACCGTCCGCGAAACAAACGCCCTGTCTCGAAGCGAGTTTGAGACCCAAATTCTACACGGCGGTGTGCCAGTCGTCATGAGAGGCCTCGTTGCGGATTGGCCGAGTGTGGGGCAGTCCGCCGACGCCCTTTTCCAGACACTCAAATCCTATGATAGCGGGGCCCTCCAAGGCACGCTAATCGGACAGCGCGGGACAGCCGGCCAGTTTCATTATGCTCCCGATTTACGCGGGCAAAACTATAATCAGATTGGTGAGAGTTTGAGCGCGGGATTGGACCGGATCTCTAGCGGGCCGCATCCCGATGGAGTCTATATTCAGTCTATCCCATTAGACGTCCATATGCCCAATTTCGCCCGAGATCATCCCATGCCCCTATTGCCTGACACAGCTGCACCGCGTGCTTGGATTGGAACGCCAACAACCGTGCAAACCCACATGGATCAGTCTCAGAATATCGCATGCGTGCTACTTGGCGAGCGGGAGGTTACACTCTTCTCGCCGGAACAATTGCCTAATCTTTATCCCGGTCCATTGGAGACAGCTCCGGGCGGCGCCATTGTCAGTCTTGCAGATCTCGATAAACCAGACTTCACAAAACATCCGGGTTTTGCGCAAGCCTTGGACACAAAAATGACCGTTACGCTCAGTGCAGGTGATGCTATATTTATTCCATATGGATGGTGGCATCACATCCGCGCAACGTCCCCGCTTAATATGCTCATAAATTATTGGTTTTTGTCAGAGCACCCCCGCTTGGATACGCCCTATGCCGCGCTGGCGATCGCAATGCTCTGTTTTGATCGGCTGGACGATAATGCGCGTGGTGTTTGGTCTAACCTGTTCAACCACTATGTCTTTCGCAAAAATGGTGACCCCATGGGGCACGTCTCAGATCAAACACGTGGACTCCTTGGCGGAATCCCTGAAGGCCAGGAAGCCAATGCAATTATGGAAGTGCTGAGTGTGCTGGGCCCGCTAGTAGGGCTTAACCCCCCGCCGCGAAAATAGACCTCCACGTCCCCGTCATTTGACCGAAAGGTCAATCACTTGCGTCATCGGAACATGGTCCGATGGTTTGGCATGCCATGTGCGGCAGGGCAAATGAATTTCATGGCCGGATTTGCCCATCGCCGCGACGCCGGGTTTTAGTGCGGGGCTCACCCAAATATGATCAAGCCGCCGCCCGCGATTAGATTTCATGACATCGCGCGCGCGGTAGGACCACCAGCTATAGAGCTTCTCATCTTCCCCCGCAAAGAGACGAGATGTATCCGTAAAATCATGAGTCTTGCGCAGCGTTTCTAAGATGCTCACTTCGAGGGGCGTATGGCTGACGACTTTCAAGAGCTGCTTATGCCCCCAAACGTCATGTTCATGCGGAGCAATATTGAAATCTCCGACAAGAATTTGCTGATCATCTCCATGCGCAAATCGCTCGGCGAAATAACACCGCATATTTTCGAGAAAATCGAGCTTATGCGCGAATTTTTCATTAATTTTTGGATCGGCAATATCCCCGCCCGCTGGGATATAGAAATTGTGAAACTCGAAATCCTCATTGCCCGCAATGATCCTTGTCGACACGTGACGCGCATGATCTAGGGGACAAAAACTAGTGGGCAGGCGCTCCATCGGCAGTTTCGAAACTGTTGCCGCGCCGTGATATCCCTTTTGCCCTTTGACTTCGATAAACGCATATCCCGCCTCACGAAACGGCGCATAGGGAAATTGTTCTTCAACGCATTTGATTTCTTGCAAGCCCAAAACGTCAGGCTGTTGCTCATTTAGAAATTGGATGACTTGGTCAATCCGCAGGCGGACAGAGTTAATATTCCAAGTAGCGACTTTTATCTGATGTGACATGAGATGCGAGATAGACTCCCGCGCCTCATGTGAAAAGCCTTAAAGCAGGAGATTATCTCCGGCGGTCCCGGCGGCTCGTGTCTTCGCGCAAGATGAACTGACGCGGGTCAATCCGGCCATTATAGGCGAGATTTGCAAGTTGCACGCGTGTCGCACCGCCAAAATCATCTGCAATAATCCATGTCTGAAGGGCGAGCGTTTCTGAATCAAACACCAAAGTAATCGCGCCCTCTTGTTGCCCAGAGCCGTCCCGCGCCGTGACGATCCATTGACCCGGTAATTTCTGAAAGCCGATCACCTCGGTATCATTCGCCAGATTGATATTTTCCTTCAGGAAATAATTAAGCGGCGTGGCGGAAAGCGGGACCCGGTCAAAAGTTTCCAAATTGCGGTCATTTTGAACCATGGTGACACCGTCAGAGACAATCAACATAGGATTAGGCGCGTCATATTCAAAGCGAACTTTGCCGGGACGCTGCAGCCAAATTTTACCCTTGGAGACTGCGCCATTGGGCGCGACTTGGACGAAGTCGCCCTGAAAGCTAAAGGTCGCATTCATCGACGCATCAATCCTCGCAAGATCAGCAGCGACATTTGCGGGATCCGTAAAGGCCGCATTATAATTCGGCTTCGCAGACGGCGCATAAATCGGCGCTTGTTTCGCGCTTTGCGCAGCAGCCGTGCCAATAACCGTAAGGGCGAGACATATCGGTAAAATCGTTTTTAACATATGCTCTCCTTAGCGGCGGTCGGTTTAACCCCGTCTGAATAAATCGGACATATTTATTACAATTGTGACAGGCTAAGCGGCTCTCACCGAGCCTTATTTGAACTTAAATGCCGCAATCTCATGGATAGAGCTCTCCGGACGCGCGCCGTAATGCTGAATGACTTCTGACGCCGCGAGTGAGCCGAGATAGCCTGCATCCGGCCAATCCATCCCCATCGCACGCCCCGCCAACACGCCCGCCGCATATTGATCGCCGGCCCCCGTCGTATCCACGATTTTTTCAATCGGGGCGGCTGGGACAAGATAACGCCGCTCTTTGGTTTGAATCACGGAGCCCTTATCGCCGCGGGTGACGCACACGACAGGGCGCATCCCGGTTAGGCCGTCTAAGGCCGTGTCGAGTCTGTCTGTTTCGTAAAGCGCCAGAAGCTCATCCTCATTGGCGAAGAGAATATCTGTCTGGTGCTCCGCCAAGTGACGGAAACCCGCGCGGTGGCGCGCGACGCAAAAACTATCAGATAATGTTAGCGCGACTTGCCCCCCGCTGGCTTGAGCCATTTCCGCCGCTTTCACATAGGCGGCCTTTTGCTCATCGCTGTCAAAGAGATAACCTTCCAGATAGATGGTTTTCGCGCGGGCAATTTGTGATTTGGAAACATCAGAAACGCCAAAATCGGAGTTTGCGCCTAAGAATGTGCTCATAGACCGCTCCCCATCCGGGGTCACAGCAATCATACATCGGGCGGAAGCCGTTCCGCTTTTCGTCGCGCTCGTGCTAAACTCAACACCGGCGTCGCGGTAACCTTGAGCGAGCCTTTTGCCCACGCCGTCTTTGCCGACCTTACCAATATAAGCCGCGCGAACGCCGAGACCCGCAATGCCGACCATCGTATTGGCCGCCGATCCACCTGCAATTTCGCGGATTTCCCCGGCTTTTTCCAAAGCCCCGTTGAGGGCCAGCGCGCGCGGTTCATCCACAAGCGTCATAGACCCGCGCTCAATGGATTGAGCCGATAAAAACGTATCAGGGACGGGGCTAATAATATCCATGATGGCATTGCCAATCCCGAGAATATCAATGTCTTTTTTCATGATAATATGTCCACCGGTTGAAATTCAAATTGCGTCCCTACGCTTAAGGCTTTAGCGCAGCAACTACTATGATTAAAGTCGCTCTCCTCATATCTGATAATCTCTTACCGAAGGCTGAAAATGCCCGAGTCGATCGATTTGAACTTGTCGAAGAGGTTGGAAAACTCGCGCCGGCTCTCGCGGCTTTGGACATGAAGTTGGTCGAAGTGCGCTGGCGCGAGATTGCACAGCGTGCAGGCGAGTTTGGGGCCATCCTGCCGCTGATGGTATGGGATTACTTTGAAGGCAATGAAGACGTCTTCCTTAGCGCCATTGCAAAAGCGGAAAGCGTGACGCCCGTTTTCAATAGTTTTGATATTTTGAAATGGAACGCGGATAAATCCTATCTCGACGAATTGGCCGCGCGCGGCGCGCCCGTCATCCAAACTCTGACTGTTGACCGCGTCACGCAGACGAATGTCGCGCGGGCCTTTGAGGCACTAGAGACAGACACCCTCGTCATTAAACCAAAAGTCGGCGGCGGCGCTTGGCGGCAGGTGCTATATAAAAAAGGCGAGCCATTCCCTGGTACGAATGCGCTTCCGCCCGAAGGCGCCCTGATTCAGGCCTTTCTTCCCAGCGTGACGCAAGAGGGCGAATATTCCTTCCTCTATTTTGGCGGGCGTTACTCTCATGCGGCCCGGAAAACACCCAAAGCCGGAGATTACCGGATTCAATCAAGCTATGGCGGCTCTGAAGAAACATATGTACCGACACAAGCCGAACGGAACAGCGCACAGGGAATTTTGGATAGCCTTGATTTCACCCCGCTTTATGCGCGGGTCGATTTACTCCGCGGACCCGGCGGAAGGCTCAAACTCATCGAGCTCGAATTAATAGAGCCCTATCTTTATCTCCCCCACGCCAAAGGGGAGGGCGGTGATAATGAAGGCGCTCAAAAATTTGCCGCAGCTCTAAAAGCAGCGATCGAGAAACACACTCGGCGCGCATGAGGATTAAATCCCGATTATTATCGGCTCACTTATTTTTAGGCGCAGGTTCACTGGCAACTCACAGGCGAAATGAGTTCGATGGATTGGGCGCTCACAGATAACTGAGCAGGGCCAATAGAGCCCGCTGCCTACCTCGATCATAGGCTTAACCGTATAAACAGGAAAGAAAGACCGCCGCTTAACGTATTTGATTTTGTGTTTTCCGCCTGATAGCGAAGATACGTCGGGCGCGAATATATGCATATATAAACTATGGGATGCAATCATGCCGCTTCAAGCCACTAGCGATTTCTTTGTCGAAGGAACAGATGAGACAGATTATCTGATCGGATCAAATTCAGGTAGTAATTCATTCCAGATGTTTACCGGCGGCGCGGGCAATGATTTTATTATCGGAAACTATGGTTTCGTCCGAAATAACGCCTCGCACCAAGGCAATGACACCTTCGCGACGGCCTCCAATATCGATACGGCAGCACGTTGGTACACGGATGATGCGCCCTTTATCTCGACAAGCGGCGTGCCCTTTACCACGATCCATTTAACCGGCGCAGATGAAGCAGAATATTTTGAAGTCACGATCGGGGCCGGCGAAACCATCACGGTCGACGCCGATTGGGCCACATTTAACACTGTGTTGCAGCTGTTCGACAGCAACGGAGTAGAAGTCGCCTTTAATGATAATGATTTCTCTGGCGAACCTGACGAGAATTTCAATACGGCATCCTTCCTAGAATACACGGCGGCCGTTGCCGGAACATATGTTATCCGCGTGGGCCAGTCATTCGGTGCAAATGATCTCGAAGATAATTCTGCAAATGTCGTAAGCGGCGATATTGCAGCGGGCGGCGAAACCTTAATTAATGTCTCCGTCACGGGTCACAGCGCAACGGGCAGTAGCGCCACTTTTGACGGCGGCGGAATGAACGATATCAATGGCGGCGCAGGCGATGATTACATGTATGGCGGTAGCGGGGAGGATTATTTTACCGCAACTGATAATGACGGCGATGATTATTATAATGGCGGTAATGGCGTCGACCCCATATTTGGCGTCTTTGTGGACACCGTTGATTTTCGTTTTGTAACCGGGAACGTTACCGTCGATCTGAATGTCACGGGGCCTCAGGATACAGGTTCAGCGGGCACGGATACCTTTGTTGATATTGAAAGTCTTACCGGATCCAATAGCGGGAATGATAACCTGACCTTAGGCGATTCAGACGGCGACTTAAGAGGCCTTGGCGGCAATGACATCTTAAGAGGCGGCCTCGGCGTAAATTGGATTCAGGGCGGCGACGGCAATGACCGTATATTTGGCGGAGACGGTGATGACCGCCTGGACGGCGGTTTCGGTTTAGATCGGCTTTATGGCCAATCCGGTAACGACCGTGCCGATTTTGAACTTAGCGGGGAGGTGGAAGCAGGCGAGATTTACAATGGCGGGACCGGAACTGACCGACTAAATTTCAGTAGTGATTTTTTCGCGACTGATGCTGCTCTGTTTAATTTCCGTGACACCACACTTCAGAACTTTGAGTCGATTTCATTTTTCGTCCCTAGGCAGGACATCACACTTCAACTAACCACCTCGCAATTTTTCACTGACAATGATTTTTCATCGGTCAGCGTACTTGGCTCTCGTGACGGCGCATTGCTCGATATTCAGATTTTTACCGATGCCGCCACACCGGACATCGATCTAAGTGCCCTTGGATTAGGCTCGGGATGGACGACTGAAGATAATACATTCACCCTGATTGGGGACAGCGGCGCAAATATTTTAACCGGAACCAACGGATCTGACGTCCTCTTCGGCTCTGCCGGAGATGATTTTCTGGACGGCGGGATTGGAAACGCCAGCGATACGCTGAAAGGCGGCGTCGGTAATGACACAGCCGTCTATGACTCTGCGCCTAACGCTGTCCAAGTTAGTCTGCTCACAGGGGCGACGTCAGGGCCTCGCGCCGTAAATGACACCCTCATCAGCATCGAGAATCTGATCGGCTCCAGCTTTGGGGATGATTTGCGCGGCGATTTTGGGCGCAATATACTTGAGGGGGGCGACGGTAATGATGTCCTCATTGGATACAATAATTTGGACGAGCTTTACGGCGGGGCGGGCCGCGATATTCTGACAGGCGGCAGCGGAGCCGATATCATCGACGGCGGAGCTGGTGTTGACCAGGCGCGCTATAATGGATCTCAAGTCGGCGTCGATATCAATCTTTTAGACGGCACCGCCTCAGGCGGACACGCGGAAGGCGACACTCTCACCGGGATCGAAAATCTGTTTGGCTCATCCCACAATGATAGTCTTTGGGGCGATGCTTCCAATAATAAACTCTTTGGCCATACGGGTGATGACATGCTGGCTGGGAACGGCGGCATAAACCGGCTCTATGGCGGTGATGGTGCCGACAGCTTTGTCCTGTCTGACGGCTTTGCTTATGTCATGGATTTTGTCGACGATGTCGACCAGCTTGATGTCAGTGCCTATGGATTTGCGAGCTTAGAAGAAGCCTTATCGCATATCGATCAAATCGGCGCGCATGCACGGCTTCGGGTTGACGGTGATGTTTTGCTCGTTCTGAATACGAATGTTGATGATCTATCAAATGACATCTTCATTGGAGCCATGGCTTAACGACTTTATTGGGGGCGCTCAAATCGAGCGGTGCCCCCAAAATTTGTCATACTGTAAAACTCTGGTCAAAATAGTGTTCTCGGCCTATGAGTGACCTATGGCCGAGCTCAATCATGTGACGACCGAAACGCCAACAGAGGCAATCCTCAAGATCATTGATCGGGACGGGGCCGTCATTATTGACGCTATTCTATCAAAAGAAGAGACAAATATTTTTGCCGAGGAGCTTGCGCCGCTTTTGCAAACGGCATCCGCAGGCAGGGACAGTTTTACGGGTTTTTCAACAACGCGCGTCGGAGCATTGATTGCGCGATCTTCCATTTGCCGGCACCTCGCAACCCACCCACAGCTCCTCGCGATCGCAAATCAATTATTGGGAAAATTTTCTCCAACGATACAGCTGTCCTTGACCCAAGCCGTCAAAATTGCCCCCGGCGAAGGCGCACAAATTCTGCATCGGGATCGCGGGTTATGGGGCGGACATATTCCTCGCCGCATTGAAACCCAGCTTGGAACCATGATTGCGGTCACAGACTTTACGCATGAAAATGGGGCAACCCGCGTTGTGCCTGGCTCCGCACATTGGGACGCCTCTCGCGAACCCAAGCCCGAAGATATAGCCAGTGCAGACATGAAAGCCGGCTCAATATTGGTTTATAATGGCACTGTGATTCATGGCGGCGGCCCAAACTCAACAGAGAAGCCGCGTCTGGGCGTGCTGCTCCATTATACGCTCGGCTGGCTGCGGCAGCAGGAAAATATGTATCTCGCCTGCCCCCCAGACATCGCCAAAAATTTTACGCCTGAACTGCGGCGCTTGCTGGGTTATGCGCAGGGCTCCCCTGTCATGGGATTTTATTCCGATCCCAAAGGCGGGCAAGAATTGGTCTCTCCCGAAGTTCTCTTTGGAGACGCCGTCAGCGCCGTGGGGCAACGGGCCGGCGGAGAAGATGTTGTCAAACGAACCACAGGGCGAACTCCAGGGCGAACGAGGGCGGGAACTACCGTGTAGACGACATCTTAGACGATGAGCGCACTTTGATTGTTGCCAAACCCACACCGATTAAAACCGCCGCGCACGCCGCTGCAAAAGACAAGGTCACAGGCTCAAAGACAAAGAGGGCGCCGCCTATGGCTGCAATGACCGGAACCGAAAGCTGCGAGATAGACGCTGTCGTGACAGACAGATCCTTCAGCACATAATACCAAAGCGCGTAACCCAGGCCGGATGTCACGGTCCCCGACAAAACAGCGAGCACGAGGCCAAATCGGCTGGGCATAGCTTCTGGCAAAACCAAAATGATAAATGGCGTGGCTACGCTCAGCAAAATAGCGGCACGGGCAAAATTCCCGGCCGTTCTCGCAAGCGGACTCCCTGCTCCTTTGCCCATGACGGAATAAATACCCCACCCAATCCCGGAAAGCGCCATAAGAACGGCGCCAAATAATGACGGCGCTTGAGCCCCGGGCGCGAGGAGATAGACCAACCCGCCCGACGCCAGGACCAAGCCTAGACTTTGGAAGGCTGTCAGTCTTTCACCCCGCAAAAAGGCGGCCGCCAGCATGGTGATCTGGACACTCGCAAATAACAGGAGCGCCCCTGTGCCAGTCGCGAGCTTCAGATAAGCAAATGAGAAAAACACGCCGTATCCGCAAAGGGCGGCAGCGGCTGACCATTGCCCTTTGCCCCAAGAGACACGCGGGCGAGACAGAAGAAGCAGAACCCCCGCGCCCGAGACAAAGCGAATCAACGAAAAACTCCAAGGTCCGATGTCGCCGCCCGCCAAAGCCAAACGCGCCAGAACAGAGTTCCCAGCAAAGGCTATCAGAACACAAAGGGTTAAAAGAGCAAGGCGCATAGCGCGCCGTATGGGATTTCAACGCGCTTTAAAACTCACAATCTTGAGACCATGCACGGGCAAACCCTACTCCACGCAAAGGCAAGAGACCCAAAAGCAACAGGAGGCGCGAGAGACGGGATTGAATTTCAGGCAAAACAAAAAACCCGCGGCCAATCGACCACGGGTTTAAATTTTACTTATGAGGCGAACAAAATCGCCTCACAAAAAGCTGCTCATTAAAGCCTATTCGCAGGCATACATGTAGTTACCACATGTTTTCATGAAGTGAACAACTGAGCCATTTGCACTTTGAATGCGGAACGCTTGGCGATCACGATCATTCGTTGGCAAGATAGAATACTCATAGTGATGCTGCTCGCCGAGGCCCAATAGTCCGCGCGTTCCAACTGGTAGAACTTCTTCCGTGAACATATAGGATTGTGCGTCAGCCCAACCATTTGAGTAGCCCATGGATTTGAACAGATAGTTCAAATAGGCCTTATCAGTTGCATTAGAGTTATAACGCGCATTCAGCTTATTAAAGAACTGATCCGGCGTTAAGCCGTGGCTGTCACCAAATTCTGGCATCGTGCCGAGACGTGACATTTGCTTCGGCGTTGCATTCGCTGGAACGTTAAAGATCGCAACAGATGACTCGCCGCAAAGGTTCAGATTTGCACGAGGCGCTTCGACGACTGGCTGCACAGGACATGTATTGAGGTCATATGTGACCGTTCCATCCCAACAGCTATATGTCGGTGCTTGCTCAACAACTGGCTGAGGCTGTGGTTGAGAAGGACAGCTGGATGTGGCTTCAACGAAAGATCCGTCCCAGCACTGGCGCGTTGGCACAGGCTCTGGCTGCGGCATGGCTTCAACAACTGGCTGAGGCGCACATTGGCCGGAGTTAAACACCATATTGCCATCCCAACACTGGAATGTTGGCTTCGGTGCCATCGTCGGTTTGATCTCAGGCTTAGAGTGAGAATGACCGAATGTATAACGCAGACCCGTCATCACAGTGTGAGCACCAACGTCGCTTAGCTCAGTCGCTAGGTCCGCAAACTCACTTGTTGCGGTGTTTGTGATTGTGCCAGCGTAATCGAAATCAGGCGCATTGAGATATGTGTAATGCGTATCCCACGTCAAATTGTCAGAGATTTTATATCCAAGACCTGCGAGGAGCTGCCAACCAAAGCCTGAGTCTGTATCATTTACATCACAACTGGATGCATCAAACTCGGTGCGCGCACCAATACAGACTGGGTTACGGGTTAGCTCATCATCGACACTTGGGAAATCATGGGCCGCCAAATTGGCTTTACCTCGAACGAGACCAAGACCCGCTCCGACATAAGGTTCTAAATTTCCAAAATCACCAAAGTCATAAATCGCATTCAGCATGACGGTTTCTGTTGTCAAAGACGCTTTTGAGTTTGGTGTCTGGCTGATGGAGCCTAAAGATGTATTGAGCGTGTCGCCGTCAAGCTCAACGCGCCAGTGATCACCGAAGTCATAACCGATACCCAAAGATACAGCGTCATCGCCTTCACTTTGAAGGCCGTTGCCGTGGAAGCTTGAGTCGATTCCCCCTGTCAATTCTGCGTCTGTGTGAACGCCATAACCTGCGTTGCCGCGTAAGTACCAGCCGTCGTCGTCATGCGCCGAAGCCGAGCTCGCAGCGATAAGGCTGAGGACGGAAACGGCCCCAAATAAATAAGATTTCATGATGGATATCCCCAGTTTGAAAATGTGCGCGCGATTTTCAGTTTGGCGCAAGGTTAAAGTCAACAATTCGTTAAGAACATGAGATGCTCATAGTGCATATGAATATTTTCTGAATACCCCCACACATGGCTGCTTGTTAATTCTAAATTAAGACTCCAGGCAAGACCCAAAATCTTAGATAAATGTATAATATCAGAGCTTTATCCGCTTTACGGTGCCGGTGTTTTGTCTGAAAATCTGCAAATATCTTGAATTGGACACGCATAGCATTCTGGCGTTCTAGCTTTGCAAACATATCTACCATGCAGCAAAATCCAATGATGACCGCCCTGTAAATAGGCCGCCGGCGTCACACGCAAGAGGTTCAATTCAACCTCAAGTGGGTCTTTTCCGGGCGCCATGCCTGTGCGATTTGAAACGCGGAAAATATGGGTATCCACAGCAATAGTTGGCTGGCCAAATACTTCATTGAGGACCACATTGGCCGTTTTTCGTCCAACCCCCGGCAGGCGGACCAGCGCATCTCGGGTTTGAGGCACTTCAGAGTTGAACTCATCCACGAGAAGCTGCGAGAGCTTTATGACGTTTTTCGCCTTATTCCGATAAAGGCCAATGGTCTTGATGTGATCTCGGACCTGATCCTCTCCCAAAGCGAGCATTTTCTCCGGCGTGTCCGCAATTTCAAAAAGCGCTTTTGTCGCTTTGTTAACGCCGATATCTGTGGCTTGCGCCGACAGGGCCACCGCCACGAGAAGCGTATAGGGATTAACGTAATTGAGCTCTGTTTCGGGCGCCGGGCGCTCTATGGAAAGTCGCCGGTATATTTCCTCGATCTGCGCGCGGGTCAATTTTGGCCGTGGCAGGTCCTTATAAAGCTTCTCTTTTTGAGACATTATATATGAGCGCGCATATCTTCGATGAGTTTCTGAGCTAATGTTGCGGACGGCTCCGCCGTTAACTCGCCTTTCGCATCAAATGCGCGGCCCGCATTCCCCACACCGACTTGAATAGGGCTGACATGCGCGCCAACCCGCATCAAAATATAATTGACCTGGCGCATACACATTATGCCGCTCATAGGTCCAGGCGTGCAGGAAGTAATCCCCCAATAAGCAGACTTGAAATGCTCGGTTCCAACGGTGGAGGTCCAATCAATCGCATTTTTAAGGAGCGGCGGCAGGCCCCCATTATACTCCGGACTTACAACTACAACGCCGTCACAAGATTTGATCTTACGCACCAGTTTTTTAACGCCGGCCGGCATCGCCAAATCCCCATGATAGAGCGGCAGATCATATGCTGCCAAATTGATAGAGGTTGTTTTCAAACCCGCGCGCTTAAAAGCTTTTATTAGAGCTTTTTCGAGGCGCTTATTAATGGACTCCTCGCGCAAAGACCCGCAAATAAACCCGATGGTTTTTGCATTCGAAGAAGTAGCGTCAGACGACATAAGATATCATTTCGTTTAAAAAGTGCGGCCCTCGCGGGCGCTTTGGGTGGACTATCTGCCTAGATACGGGACTGCAAACACTTTGGAGCATTAGAATGGCCGAGCTTGTAAAAAAGAATAAAGTCGTTACATTATAACTATGGCAACATTCCAAGGCATATCCTTTATTTGGACCTTCATAATCATGGGAGGTGTTGCGCTTGTTTTTGCCGTTCGCGCTATAGCGGCCTGGCTCGCCGTGCGGAGTGACGCGATTGCCGATTATGAATATAAGCACGCGAATGGGATGGTGCCGGATGCCATAAGCCGCGAAAATTATGAGGCCATATATCGCCGCGTCTATGCGCCGCGCGGCGCTATTTATGTCGCTGCGGGGATGATAGCCATTCTGCTTCTCACGCCCGTCGCTATGGTGGGTTTCGAATTTCTGTTGAATTTTATCTATAATCTATCGGGTCAAAACCGCGCCATCGAACCTGGTTTTTTAGTTTGGCAGTCTTTTTTGTTTTTTGGAATGATAATGGTCTGGGTAGGTATCGCATATGTTGCGGCGCGCAGATATCACCAGACAACACCTGGGACGCTGCAATATGAATTGGACCAACATCTCTACGGCGAAGAGGATTTCGGCAAGCGGTTTTAATTCTTAAAAGCCCAACACATCTCTCATCGAATAAAGACCCGCTTTCTTTTCAGCCAGCCATATAGCCGCCGAAACAGCGCCGCGCGCGAAAACTGATCGATCAAAAGCGTCATGAGACAGGGTGATCATTTCTCTGTCGGAGGCGAGCTTGACATCATGCTGCCCAATCACACCGCCGCCGCGCAGGGTCGCAAATCCTATATCGCCCATCTTTCGCGCGCCGGTCATGCCCTCTCGCGAAAGTACCTGCACGTCTTTAAGTGTCTGCCCTCGGCCCGCCGCAGCGGCTTCGCCAAGCAAGAGCGCAGTGCCCGACGGGGCGTCAACTTTGTGGCGGTGATGCATTTCTACAATTTCAATATCCCAGCCCGTATTGAGTTTCTCGGCCGCCAGTTCCACCAGGACCGACAGCGCGGTTACGCCGGGCGAAAAATTACCCGCGCGCAGCAGCGCAATATTGTCTGCGGCTGACTCTAGGACCGTATCTTCCACTGGGGTAAACCCAGTTGTACCGGACACCATAGCCTTGCAACGGCCTGAATGCCCAATCCCAGATAAAATCAACGCAGCGTCAATCGCGGCTTGGGGCGCAGAGAAATCGATCAGAACGTCACAATCATTCAGCCCGGCCTTAAGATCATCAGTGAGCGGCACTTTCATCGCGCCGCCCCCTGCCAAAATTCCTGCGTCTTTCCCCAATTCGGGAGACGCGGGGGCCGTGATCGCAGCGCCCAGCTGAACGCCGTGCATTTCCGCAATGGACTGGATAACAGCCACGCCCATGCGGCCATCTGCGCCTAAAATGCCAAGTTGAACTGTCATCTAAATCTCTTGCCCAATCTATATCTTATATGACAGGCCTCTATCCTGACCACGCAATTTGCGCAATGGGGCCCTAAAAGACAAGCGTAAGAGATTTTAGCGACAAGCAGACTTCGCTTGTTTTAAAGCCGCGGTCACGCCCTTGAGGGAAAAGCTATAGCGCGTATCTGTTCCGCGCGCAGAAACAGCGGAGACCGTCATGCTAGAGCCCGCCCGCATTTTCGCCACCAGCCGCCTCTCATCGGACGTCTCCGAGATAAAAGCTTCATTATCCGCCGCAAACATAGACAATGACGTGCCACCGACTTTGGCTTTCGGTGCGCGCGTCGTCTTCAACGGATAGCCTGCTAGAAAAGAAGGCTGCTCAATCGCTGCGCCATTTTTCCAATTAGACACCATAAAATAAATATCGCCGTGCTGCACGCTAGAGGGAGATTCGGATTGCGCTTCGCTGAGAACATAACAAATCCGCTCTGAACCTGACCCGCGCGTGTAGACAGTCCAGTCACCATGGGTGCCTTCCAGTTTCGGCGCGCTTTGCGCAAAGGCAGGCGCAGCCGACATGGCCGTGACGAATATGGAACTTACGAAGCCCAAAGACAAAGAGAGGATGAGAGAGCGTGTCATAATCGCTTAATAGTGCCTCGGTGACGGTTAATCCCCCGTTAAATACAGTGCTAAATGCACTTTGCTCAGTCTGCAAATCTATCGCCTATATAGGCCTTACGGCTTTCCATACGAAAACACCGCCAAATCGCATAGGCCGCAACACAGGCACTCCCAATGACAATCATCATGAAAGGCGCTTTGGGCGACATATTCATCAAAGCCAGCGCAATAAGGCCGAAGGTCAGAATATTGACCGCAAAATTATACAGCACAGAGCCAGCACTCATGAGCTGCGCCCGAATGCGCGGATGGGCGCGGCGCTGCGCCATCGCCTGAAGCGGTACAACGAACATACCATTGAAAAGAGACGCTCCGGCAACACCGGCGAGGAATAAGGGTGTATGCGGATCTTTGCCAAACTCCGCCACGGGCCCAAAATTCTCCGGTCCTAAATATTTGGGGGAGGGCGCGAAATATAAAATCAGTGAACTGATCGTCACGCCTATAATACCCACGGCCACCAACCGAATGGCTTCTGGCCCCCAAATTTTCCAATTGCCGACAAACATTGTAACCATGGATCCGATGAATATCGAGATCGTCGATACAATTAGGACAATCTGCAGCACGCCTTTTTCATAGCCCATCACATTTGCGATGAAATTTGGGAAGGCCGTAATAAATATCGTCGATAAGCCGTAGAACCATGCGATCCCCAGCCAGGGGCGCAAGACATCGGGATGTTCAAAAATTTTCTTCAAGACCGACCAAATCGCCGTGAGCGGGTTGTAATCAACTTTCAAGCTGGGGTTTGGCGCCGCCGCTGGGGGGCACATCTCCGCCGCAATCCAGCCGACAATTGCCAAGAAGAATAAAATGGAGGCAAGGATAATCGGCTGCTCTGTCGCAAGCTGCAGCCCGACAATCGTGCCGACTAAAAGCACGGCAAATTGCGTCCCCGAGAGCAATCCATTCCCGCGTATCAACTCATCACTATCTAGCCATTGCGGCATGACGGCGTTTTTGGTGGGCGCAAAGAAAGCAGATTGCGTTCCCATCAAACCAAGAGAAATCGCCAATATCCAGATACTTTGCGTCATAAAGCCAATGCCCGCAAAAATCATGATCGCGAGCTCGGCGCGCTTAATCCACCGGAAGATAACGCCGCGATCGACCTTGTCCGCGATCTGGCCCGCTATAGCGCAAAACACCAAAAAAGGCCCCGTGAAAATCAACGATGCCACAGGGACTTTCATCGCCTCCGGCAATCCCGGTAGAAATTCAAAGGCGGGATTGATCACAGCAACATAAGTGATGAGGGCGATCAATGCATTCTTCAGCGCATTATCATTAAAGGTCCCAGCCTCAAATAAAACATAGAGCGGGGCGAAGCGCCGAGACAATAAAAGCGGACGCCTATTTTGTTTAACGGCCATGAGTTTATTTTTGGACATATGCGTGCCTAGCCTGCTTCCGCTTCGCGCGCCAATCTTTTGGCGAGCGCGACGTGGTTCTCTTCCAATTTCCCAATATCGGCGGGATTCAGCGCGCCAGGATTATCGAGGTCAAGCAATTCTATAGACCGCGTTTCAATCCGGTCTTGTAACAGCGCCATGAAATCATCCTTCTCTAGGCCCGGCGGAATGGGCTCAAGAAATTCAATATGGGCTCGGCCCGAATATTTGGCCCAATCATTTTGATTCCATCTCTGCCCCAATGTGTTTGCCACAGGAATGACGGGACAGTTGAAATCTTGCTGGAGATGCCACACCCCTTTGCGGTAACGATGATGGGTCCCGATTTTAGACAAATGCCCTTCTGGAAAAATCAAAAGACGGCGGCCTTCCTTGCGGACATCCGCAGCCTGCTTCTCCATCTTTTTCTGAGAATCTGATCCGCCGCAATTATCAATCACGACAGCATTCATCTTCGTCAAGATACGCTTCAAACCCCAGAATTTTTCTAAATGATCACCTGTCACAAAAGAAAGATCTTTAAATTCTGAAAAAATAATAAACCCGTCACCGTAAGATTGGTGTTTTGGCGCGATAATAACGGGGCCACTGGCCGGGATATGTTCTTTACCTGTGACCTGAATATCCATGCCGCCAATGCGCCGCATGCCCCAAACCATAACTTTGGTATATCGCCGCAACGCTCCCATAAGCGCGTCGCGCCCTGGGACAAGCGAGAACAGCAAACAGCTAACGCCATAAAGAAACGTCATCGCAAAAAAGAACAGATTAAAAGCGACGGTTCTCATCACGCATCCTCCAAAACGGCCATAACGGCCCGTTCAAAACATTCGATGTGACCAGACAGCGGTCCGATATTTGCGCCAAGTAATTTTGTATGCGCCGCCTGCGTCACAACACCCAGCGCCATAGAGGCCAACAGGTCTGGCGACACGCCCGAAGGCAGGCGTCCGGCCGACTGATTAAACCGAACCAAGTCCGCCGCCGCCCGAAATGGGCCATCCTCGGCGAGATTTGGAAAGCGGTGCATGTATAGCAAGTGATAAGCAAAAAGCGGCCAATCCTCATCCGCCAGCGCGGCGTAATCCCTGACAATATCCGAAACAGCCGCCTCAAGGCTTTGGTCCATATTCGCTCGAACCAAACTCGTTAGGCGTTCATGTATCGCCCGCATCAACGTCTGGGCCAAATCGGCTTTCGATTTGAAATGCCGATAGAGTAAGCCTTCGCTGACTCCTGCAAATTCTGCGATAGACTTTGTGGAGACGCCCTCAATGGATTTTTCCACGAAAAGCTCTAAGGCCGCGCGCTCAATGCGGGCCTTGGCTGTCCCGTCCTGCGCCGTAATCCCGCGAGGGTCAGACAGTTGTCGCATCAACTTTACCTCTCCAAAGTTGCCCGAGCTGGAAGAGCTCAGTTCCGCTGTTCACACTTTAGGTAAGTGATTACTCACATTTATGCAAGGCCTAAATTCCTTAAGCTGATAGCACAGGTTATTTGAATAAGTGATTACTCACATTAGCATATTATTCAAACCCGTTTAGCTGACGACAAAAACAGGCCTTGATTACGCGTTCGCAAATCGGCAAGTCGGACCGAAACCCAACACACTGCTAAAAAGACTGGAGCCCCCAAATGAAACTCTCAAATGAAATTGCTGCGGTCATCACAGGCGGGGCGTCAGGTCTCGGGGAAGCCACAGTGCGCGCATTCGCCAAAAAAGGCGTGAAAATCGGAATCTTCGATATGAATGAGGAAAGAGGACAAAGCGTCGCCAAGGAGATTGGCGCTGTCTTTGCCAAAGTAAACGTCGCCGATGAAGCCAGCGTGGACGCTGGGTTTGAAGCCGTTCGCAGCGTCAACGGATCAGAACGCCTCTTGATAAATTGCGCAGGCATCGGCCTGGGCATGAAAACGGCAAGCCGCAAACGCGATACGGGCGCAATCCTCGCCCATGACGTAGCGGCCTATAAGCGGGTTCTAGATATTAATCTGTTTGGAAGCTTCCTCTGCGCGTCCAAATCCGCCGCCGCTATGATGGCGCTGGAGCCAACCGAGCCCGACGGAGAACGCGGCTTAATCGTCAATACAGCCTCCGTCGCGGCTCAAGATGGTCAAATCGGACAGCTCGCCTATGCGGCGTCAAAAGGCGGTATTTTATCTATGGCCCTTCCCATGGCGCGAGATCTCGCGCGCGAGGGCATTCGCGTCAACACCATTCTCCCCGGATTTTACGAAACGCCCATCTATGAGCAAATGAAGCCTGAGGTGAAAGAAAGCCTTCGCGCTCATGTTCAATTCCCGAACCGTTTTGGCCGACCCGGCGAATTTGCTGAGGTCGCCGTCTTCATGGCAGAGCATGCTTATATTAACGCAGAATATATTCGCACCGACGCTGGCGCGCGTATGCCGCCGCGATAGGCCTAATTAAACAACCGAGACACCTCAACACGGGATAGGGCTCTAAAGATTTTTATCGCTCCAGAAAATAAAGAAAGATGGAAAACCAAAATCAACAAAGAAAAACAAATCTCTGGCATGATAGGCCGACCTGTCTCGATGTCGTCGGCAATCATTGTGCCCAAAAACATAAAAAATGTTAGACACAAAAGAGCTAGAGCCAACCCCTTCCATCTTCGCACGTAAGCGCGAATGTTAAAGAAAACACACAAATAGACGAACGACAGAAACACATAAAACCAAATGGAGTCTGTATATTGAAACGATGTGTAATACCCGTGCTTTGGTTTAATATGGTAGAGGACAAAAAGGTCTGCTGCAGAGGCTATTAAAAACCAGCCCAGGAACAGTAAGAGCAACCCGCCAAACGCCAAAGCCAACAATATCATCTTCGGCGATTTCATTTTAATGGCCCCTATTTCTTATGAACTACCATCTGCGGGAATGGGATTTCAATTTTATTATCCCGTAGCAGGCGCCAGACAATAAAATTCAGATCTGACGTAAATTTATTCTCGCCATCATCAATCCCCGAGCACCAAAACTCCACGGCCATTTTCGCGCCATATTCGCCGAACTCACGAAACTCTAAATCCGGCATCTCTGGTTCGGTCAAAACGCTCGGATGTTTCAAAAACTCTGGAATAATGAGGTCCTCAAGAATATCCAAATCCGTGTCATATCCGACCGTAAAGTGAACTTCATAGCGCTGACGCGGGTCTTTGTGCGTCCAATTCTCATAGGCATCTTCGGTAAACTTCGTATTCGGCACCATGATGTCTTTGCCGTCAGTCGTCTCCACCACGGTATTGCGCATGTTAATCGCCTCGACAAACCCCTCTTGGCCGTCTGGCAAAACAACATAATCTCCCGTTCTTACCGACCGGTCGAACAAAATAATCATGCCGGACACAAAGTTCGCCGCGATGGGCTGTAGTCCCAAACCAATCCCCAAAGACAGCGCCGAGAAAATAACCACCAGCCCCGATAGCGGAACCTTCGCCGCCCCGAGCACCATCACAAATACAAGAGTGAAAAGAATAATCTGAAAAATCTTGGCCACAACGTCTTGGGTCGCAACATCTAAACCTTCTTGTGACCGGATGGCCGTTTGCCCTTTAGCGTTCGCAATGTTCCCAAGCTTGAAGAAAATAGAGCCAAAAATAACCAACAAAATAATGGTCATCAGGGTGATAGGTTTCCCGCCCATCTCCATGACTGAAATACTATCCAGCTTAGTTATCAGATCATCATAATAGCCAAACAGCATAATCAGGGCGAGGGGTATCACCGTCCAAATCGCGACGGTCTGGAACAGATCATTACTGATGAATTCTTTAATGGCTTTATAAAGCAGAAAGACCAGTGCCAGGCTCTGCGCGATTTTCACAAGCCATGTTTCCCCCGCTGCCGGGACCGCTTTAAGAATGACGCCAAACAATATCAGCAGCGCAACAAGCCAAATCGGCCGCAGTAATGCACCGAGCCGGTAGACATAGTCTCGAACGACTTTCAGCTTAACTTCAGCGCCGGGAGCCTCGTTAAACAAAAATACTTTTTTGCGAACCATGCGGGCCAAAAGCGGCGACAAAATATAGGCGAGCGCGATTGCGCCCACTTGTGCCAAAAACTTTACACTCGTAAGCCAGCCTAAAATCTTAGTCCAAATTTTGTTCAGAAGCGCTTTCGCCTCCTCCGCATTTGCCGGAATCAGGGAGGGCTTCCCCGCGGAATCCCCGCCGTTTTCCCCGGATTGCGCGGCGGCGGCCTCCATCTGCTGACGCACGATGTCTGCTATATCTGTTTCCGCTTGACGCCTCGCCTCATAGGCCTCCTCAAGCGCGTCAAGTAAAGCAGGGTCAGTAACATCAATCGCAGGCGTATTCGTTGTAACAATCTCTGCCGGAGGCGGGGCGTCCGCTGGCACAGCAGCAACAGGGGGATTGTCAACCTCAACCGTTTGTCCCAACGCGGCGGTCGACATGACCATAAATGCTAGAACAAAAAGTCCAAAAATTCGCAATTTCTGCATGGTAGCCCAACCTGTGATCATCCAAACTAAGCCAGAGTTAAACTCGGGCTAGCATTTGTAAACGTTTTAGGGTTAATGCCGCCTTTCAAATGGAGACGAAATCATGAGTTCACCCAAAAAAGTCGTCCTAGCCTATTCCGGCGGCTTGGATACGTCAATTATCCTAAAATGGCTTCAAGAAGAGAAAGGCTGCGAGGTTGTCACCTTTACCGCAGATCTCGGTCAGGGCGAAGAGCTGGAGCCTGCACGCCGCAAGGCCGAGGCCGCGGGCGTCAAAGAAATTTTCATTGATGATTTGCGCGAGGAATTTGTTCGCGATTTCGTTTTCCCAATGTTCCGCGCCAACGCCCTTTATGAAGGGCTCTACCTGCTCGGGACCTCCATCGCGCGGCCTCTTATTTCGAAGCGCCAAATTGAAATCGCTCACCAAGTTGGCGCAGATGCCGTTTGTCACGGCGCGACCGGAAAAGGGAATGATCAGGTTCGCTTTGAGCTCGGCTATTATGCGCTCGACCCAGAGATTAAAGTTATCGCCCCTTGGCGGGAATGGGATCTGAACTCGCGCAACAAACTCATCGAATATGCCGAGAAACATAATATCGAAATCGCCAAAGATAAGCGCGGCGAAGCGCCGTTTTCGGTTGATGCCAACCTGCTGCACACCTCTTCTGAAGGCAAAGTCCTTGAGGACCCCTTCGAAGAAGCGCCGGAATATATATACCAGCGAACCGTCTCGCCTGAAGAGGCCCCCGATAAGGCGACCTATATAGAGGTCGGATTTGAGCGGGGCGACGCAGTTTCAATTGAC
>CALDTL010000147.1 GCA_937923965.1 uncultured Caulobacterales bacterium | reverse complement strand
TGATGCTCCGCTCTCCGAATTTGCGATATATCAAAATAATGACGGAAGTGTGACAGTCAGTCACCCAACCATCGGGACGGATACACTCATTAATATCGATGGTATTTGGTCGGATGCGGATCAGTCTTGGTACTCTATCGACGATGCGATTGCTTTGACGGCTGGTGCGCCGACACCTTCTACGCCGACGCCTCCAACTCCGTCAGATGACGGGTTTGCTGGAGCAATTCTTTATACCGTCGGCGACGACACACATATTGGCAGTGCGGATGAATATAGCCAAGTAGATTATGATAACTCGATTTCTGAGTTTTCAATTTACCGCAATGCCGATGGAAGCGTGACAATGAGTCATCCAACAATCGGAACAGATACATTGATTAATGTCGACGGTATCTGGTCAGATGCGGATCAGTCTTGGTATTCTATCGATGATGCGATTGCATTGACGCCGAATGGGGAAAGTAACCCGGGTTCAGATTTCGTGAAGGATTCATATGGCGTCTTGCGCGGAACTGATGCGAATGATGTCATGACGCACACTGCGGATACAGCCTCGCTTTATGGCGGCCTAGGTAATGACGTTCTCAACGGTATTGCAAATGAATATAGCCAGGCAGAATATGACGGCGCGGCGGCACAATTTACATTTACGAAAAACCCAGACGGGTCCGTAACAGTAACGCATCCGACATGGGGAACTGATACCTTGTCAAATATTGACGGAATATGGTTCCAGGATGAGCAAGCTTGGTATTCTATGGAAGATTTGATTGATGGTGAAACAATGACGCCGGTTGATCCAGTTGACCCTGTCGATCCGGTAGATCCTGTTGATCCTGTTGACCCTGTTGACCCTGTCGATCCAGTTGATCCTGTTGATCCATCTGGACCAAACACAGGCGTTCTGATTGACGGTATTATCACAGGCTCAAGTGACGTGAATGACACGCTCATTGGTGATGCAGGTAATAATACGTTCTTCGCAGGCCGGGGCACGGATGTTATCCAAGGCGGCGCAGGTCAGGATACCCTCAATGTCGATGGCGATATCTTCGAGTGGACCTTTAGCGCAAATGCCGACGGCTCTGTGACAATGACTCACCCAACATGGGGACAGAACACCTTGGTCGGTATTGAGCAAATCACCTCGCAACGTTCAGGCGAAACTTTCTCAATCGACGATGCAATCGCCTCGACTGATGGTCTCCCGCGTTTCCGTCTTGATAATGATAATGTTATCAACGGCACCAATGGTGATGATGTCATTCCTGGCGCCGATGGCGTGCAAGGCTTCTACGGCGGCCAAGGCGACGACCTTTACCTGGGCACAGATGCTTTCGAGCAAATCAACTATGACGGCGCACGGTCCGAATATAACATCACGCAAAATGATGATGGATCTATCACTGTTGATCACCCGATTTGGGGCACAGACACGCTCGTCGATATTGACGCCTTGATCTTCACAGGTGTTGAGCCCGGCGTCGGCGGCGCACAAACCGCGCCATTTGAGTTTGTCTCAACGGATGATCTGTTCGCATAGTTTTGTGAAAATGCTTTGACGCGCATTGCGCGTCATTAACAGCGAACTAGAAAAGCTAAAAACGCTTATTCTAGTTCAATGTTCTCGGCGGTATAAAACGTTAAGGGCTATCATTCATCGTGATAGCCCTTTTTCGTGGCGTTCAGCTTAGTTTAACCTCGATTTGTTTAGTCGATCAAAAGTTAAGGATTTGGTTACCTTCAGTGAACATACCTTAGGTTGAATATTAAGCCTATAGCGTTGCAATCCAATATGTGATAGTGTTTCTCCACTTTCAGATGTTGTGGGACAGAAAGGATGGCGCAAAACAATGCCGACTAAGAGGCAAACATCGCTATTTCTTGTGAAACGGAGCTTTGCAGCCGTTTCCTCGGCCTGCCTCATTCTCAGTTTTTCCGCAGCTGCATCAGCGCAAGATCAATCCAAAGCAGACATATTGGGCGAGTCAAAGCTTTCCGCGCCAACGGATGGGTTGAATTTCAATCTTCCAGCTTCGTCTCAGTTAGAGTCTCAAATAGGGCCCGCGATAGAGCTGCCGTTAGGCCCAGTCAATTCGACTATGTTAAAATTGGATTTGACGTCTCCAGGATGTTCGATTGGCGGCGAGTCATGCCTGCGCGGTAATGATCAGCTCAATATGGGCGTGACGGATACATTTAGCCGGCGGTCCGAAAAAGGTCTGGATCTCGCGCTGAAACCACGCGCATCCGTGCGGTTTAACGATGATGTCAGTTCGACGGTCGTCGGTGCCGTCGTTGAAATTGGGGAAGACTTGCGCGAAGGGTCAGAGTTTAAAAGCAATACTTGGTATATCTTTGCTGGCGCGGACGCAGAAGCACTAACCTATGCTCCAAATTCCGTGGATCGAATTGCCGCGGGTCAGTTCGGCTTGCAAGATCGTATAATTGTGGGCGACGCGCAGGCGGGCCTTGGATATCGTATCGGGGATGCTGACGTATCTTTATCCTATATGCGCCGCGAAGCCTCGACCGAGGCGTTTTCCTATAAAGAAGATGCGGCGACTCTATCCTTTACGTGGAAGCGATAGTCTCTGCGCCTTGGACCTCCTCATCGCGCCACTCATGGCCCGGAAATTTTGACTTAACCCTCTTGGCTTGACCCTCTTTGCTTGACCGTGGGCGTCCCGCCGATTAATCGGCGCGCATGACATCAAATATATTCATGACATCCAAAGCTTGGCCCTTCGATCAGGCCAGAGCCATTTTGCGGCGGCTAGATATTGAGAAAAAACGCGGTATCGACCGCGCAGGCCGTCCTGTTGTGTTTGAAACCGGATATGGTCCATCCGGTCTTCCGCATATTGGGACATTTGGCGAGGTTGTGAGGACCACGATGGTACGAAACGCTTTCATCGCCTTAACTGAAGGCAAGATTGAAACCCGCCTGCTGTGTGTGTCCGATGATATGGACGGGATGCGGAAAGTTCCCAGCACTGTTCCCAACCCTGAAGCTTTGTCGGAGTTCATGCAAAGGCCTTTGACGGATGTGCCAGACCCCTTCGGAACCCATGAGAGCTACGGGGCCCATATGAATGCACGCTTGCGGGCCTTCCTCGATGGTTTCGGATTTGAATATGAGTTCAAATCGGCGACTGATCTTTATCGCTCTGGGGCCTATGATGATTATCTATTGCGCGCTTTGGAAAAATTTGATGACATTATGAAAGTGATGTTGCCGACCTTGGGCGAAGAGCGCCGGGCGACCTAT
>CALDTL010000146.1 GCA_937923965.1 uncultured Caulobacterales bacterium | reverse complement strand
AAACCTCTCTTGGGCTCCCGCATGTTATGGGGATTTGAAGCCAAAAAAAGCAAGTGGTCCGGCGGACGCATCTATGACGCGGAAAGCGGCAAGGATTATAAGTCGAAAATCCAGCTACAGGACGACGGCACTCTAGAAGTCAAAGGCTGCATTGGGCCTTTTTGCCAGAAACAGATTTGGTCCCCTGCGAAGATGACGGCAGCTCAACCCGGTTGAGTTATTCCGCAGGGTCCATCGTCGGCTGTTTTGTGCGGATGACAGGCCAAAGCAGCTGCTCTGCCACACTTGTCTCGGGTAGGTTTTCAACCCCAAATTCCGGCGGATATTGCCGCGTGATTTTGGCCGTGCCGAAAATAATATCCCAGAAAAACAGCATATTCCCGTAATTGCCTTTGTAATGCGTCACGCCGTCTGCGAGATGTTTCCCGTGATGCGCGCTGTGGGTGGCTGATGTCGAAATTGTGCGCTCTAACACCCACATCACAGGCGCGAGCCATTTAAAGTTATAGAGTTTGCTATCCCAGCGAATGTCCGAATGCGCGCCGTAAATAATGGTCATCTTCATGACAATATAAACGGCGTAAACCCAGCCGCCGCCAAGGTAAATCAGCGCGCCTGTGAACCATAATCCGGGCATGAGGAAATAATAGAAGATGTTATTTCGATAGACGATACGGATCGAAAGATACTCGGCTTGGTGATGCGGGCGGTGCAAATTATAGAGCCAAGGTGTGTTGTGGGTAATCCGGTGCCACCAATATTGAGTCATGTCGTCGAATATGAGGAACAGCCCAAAAACGGCAAGCCAAGGCCAAGATTTGAGCATATCCGCCTGCGTTGGCGCAACAAGTGCGGCCACGGCAAAACCACCCGCAACCACAGTCGGCTGGGTGATAATCGTCAGCGCCAATGTAGACAGCAGGTCAACCCAGCCATCGCCTTTGACTTGTTTTTCCTTGCGAAAGAACTGTGTGAACAAGACTTCCAGGAGAATAAATCCAACGAATATCGATAGAACGACAATGATTTCCGGCTTCATCTCATTTCCCCTCTTGGCCTATTGCGGCGCGTTTCGTCACCTTCCAACAAAAAAGGGCCCGCCGTCAAGGCGAGCCCGAAGTCTTTAGCTGCGTCAAAGCCGCCGGTTAATGCGCGTCTGGCTTCGAGCCTTTAAACGCATCGACGGCTTCGCGGCCGGCTGTCTCTGTTGACCCCAAAATCTCCGCCTGTTTTTGCGCCCAGAGGCGGTTTTGATAGCGGTTGGAAATTACGTCCGTCACGATGAGGACGAAGACAACGAGGTAGAAACTCGACTTGCTCATGGCGTCAATCGCGAAGCCGAAGAGTTTAAGGTGCGCCAAATGCGCGCCTTCGGTGACCAATAAGACCCCGACAAGGAAGAGGATAAAGAGGCCCAAAACTTGATACATACGGTTCTTTTTCAGAAACTCTGTCACGCGGTCAGCCAGCAAGATCATCGCCAGACCCGAGAGCAAAATCGCAATCACCATGAGCGGCACCTGGTAGGTCTTGGTCGGCTCACAATCAACAGCGCCCAAAACTGGGTTCGCGATTAAGGCTTGCTTACACTCTGTGACATTTCCGGTGAACGCTTGGAGTGTTTCGCCTGCCGCATTAACGATATTCGCCGCATCAACACTGGCAATCGCCATCGCAGAGAGGATCGAGTCCACAGAGAAGACGAGGTTCATCAAGACAATCAACGTGATGGCGCCTGCCACGGTGCGTTTTCCGCCCCCTTCGGAATGTTCAATATGATCGACTTGCAGGAGATGGTGAATCTCTTTGATAGCCGTATAAATAATGAAGCCTCCGCCCACGAGCGTAATCAGAGCCTGAGCGGTAAACTCGCCCTCAGCTATGCCTGTGAAATGAAACCCAAATAATGGATTTGCTAAATATGTGAACAAATTGACGATGAGGAACAGCAGGACAATCCGCAGCATCACCGCGATCCCGATACCCCATTTACGCACCTTTTTGGCGTCTTTTTCATCGCCAACTTTGTTCGACTCAATGGCAATATAGAGCAAATTGTCAAAGCCTAAGACAGCCTGCAATAAGATAAGCATAAATAGCGTAAACAACGCTTGTACCGTTAATAATTCAGCCACGGATTCGTCTCCCATCGGGTTGATTTGTGGGGGACATACCCCAAGTCTTAGGCCAGGTTAAGGGCATAAGCGTTATCCCACTGCCCAAGTGGTGCCACTCAGTCATGAGCGCTTCATAAGCGCATCTTGGGCGCGGCATCGTGTGAACCTTGCATGGGTGTTATATTAATGCGACGTTCAGGCCGCTTTTGATAGGACAGAGAATGAAAATGAAACCTATGTTGTGCGTTCTGACCGCCGCCACGCTTTTCGCGGCCTGTCAGCCCAAGGTTCAAATCGTGCCGTCGGAAAAACCGATTGTGATCGAGCTGAACGTCAACATTAATCAGGAAATCCGCGTCCGATTGGACAAGGACGTAGAAGACCTGATCGCAGACAACCCAGACCTGTTTTAGGTCTAACCTTTCTCGGACCCAATATTGGGCCCAAATACTCAAGGAGGCTGTTATGGCCACATTGAAAAAAATTCTCGGCGGCGTCGCTGCCCTCGCGCTTCTCACAGGCGGCGCAGTTGCGTTCAACATGTTAGGTGACAATGCCGCCTATGCGCAAATCTCAACAGCCAAAGCCACCGTTGATGCCGCCATTACTCGCGGAGAGATTGGCGAGAAAATTGATGGCTATCTCGGCATAGTCAACGGCGCGTCTCCATCGGCAGCGGTTCAAAACGCCATGAATGAAATCAACATCGCGCGGAAATCGGTCTACACACAAGCTGCATCAAAGAGCGGTCAACCTGCATCTGTCTTCGCGCAATTAACCGGCGAGAAACAGATCAAAAAATCAGCGCCTGGAACTTTTGTTAAAGACGCGACCGGCGTTTGGAAGAAAAAGTAACGTATAAAAACAACGCACCACATAAATGGCAGTTGTCAGACCTTGGTCCCACAGGACCGAGGTTTTTTTATGCGGTTTTTTCTTTGCGTCTTTTTCTTTGCGCCCCTTTTTCTTTGCGCCGATGACATATCTATTTCACAAGGCAGGAACTCCGAATCATTCGGCCCATATCAACTTGTGAGATTTGCCATTTATGTCCGCTTCCATCACCAAACTCACACCAACCTCCTTGTCAGCCCTGCTCTGCGCCCGCATTTGTCATGACCTCATTTCGCCGATTGGCGCTTTGGGAACAGCCGTTGAAATCTTGGATGATGGTGACAATGTCGAAATGCACGATGATGCGCTGCAGTTAGTCCGCACCGCCTCCCGCCAGGCGTCGGCGAAATTAAAATTTCTGCGCTTGGCCTTTGGTGCCGCCGGTTTTGCCCCGGGCGTCATTGCAGCATCAGAAGTCAAGACCCTAGCAGGCGATATGTTCGCAGACTCAAAGCCCGATATCGTCTGGGATCTTGACTCGGACGGGCTAGATAAAAACCACGCCCGCATACTTCTCAACCTCATCATGCTTGCGATACAAGCTGCGCCGCGCGGCGGAACCGTAACGATCAGCGGCAAGAGCCAAGAGACAGGCACAGAGTTCACACTTGTGAGTGATGGTCCAAAAGCCAGGTTGGATACTGCCGTTGCGACAGCCCTTTCAGGCAAAGCACCTGAGGACGGGTTTGACGGTCGGTCGATACAGCCGCTCTTTGCAAGCCTCTTAGCGCGCGACATTCGCGGTAGCGTCGGCGCATCCGCGGAGGAAAAAATCATCACATTTACGGCCAATTTGCCGGCGTAGTTTCCGGCAGAAATTCCCCGCCTGTTCGCCCGCTAGGACCCATTTTCAATCCATATCTGCGGCAAAATCAGCCGCAAAAATTCTCAAAAAAAGCGACAGGGCTTGACCCTGTCTTAACCCTTTCAAGGCAATCTGGGCCTTGACTGTAACACTTTGCTTGATTCGAGATGGTTTTGATTGGCGACGACCTAAATTTTGCACAAAAATTCACCAGCACGGCGGCAGACGGATTGTCTCTTATTGCTGGGATGACCGACCCGCGCGCGCCGCAAGAGTCCGCTGTTGTCATTGATATGATGGTGACCCTGCAGCGCGGCGCGAAACGCCTGCGCGCACGCCACATTTATTCCGGCGCGCAGAATGTCTTAACCGCCATGCACCACGCAGATAGCGAGACTTTGTCCGGGCGGATTGAAAATTTAGGATCTGTCGTGACAGAATATGCGCGCGGCTTGGAAGAGGTTCTTCAGGTGCCTGAAGCCCCGGCATTCGAAACGCCTAAAGAGAAATGGGAAACGGCCCGCAATACCCTTAATGAGCTTTTGCCGATGGCGTCCCCTGAAACGGCGGATATGTTGTCACGCCTTATGCGCGCGCCGGTCATCTCGGACGCCGAGGCGACTGACGCCGAGATTAATATTTTGCCTTTTGATCAGGTAGAGAAATCCCTGTCCTCAGAAATGCGCCTCGCATCGACGTTAGCAGATGCCTTGAGCTTTAAGTCTGAGTCCCCCGCGCAAGACAATACCGCCCCGACATTGCCGGAACGAGGGGAGGTATCAAAGGATCCGACTGAGAATTTTAAAAACGCGACCGGCGCCGACGATAGTCCTATTGTGACTTTGGATGCGATGATGCGCGATGTTGTCGCAGACGCCCTGTCAGTTGCGCGTAATGTTGGCCGCACCATTAGCCTCTCTTACGATATGGGAGACCGAGCCCTTTCAGAGTGCCGCGCCGAGGACCTGCGCAGCCGCCTCGGAGACGCCCTTTCGCAAGTTATTCGTCAATCTTTACGGGACGACCGCATTGGGCATATCGACATTAACTTGGCCGGAGAGCAATTGCATATTGTGACGGGTTCCACGGCGCTGCGTCTTGCCATTGACCCTAAGACGGCACCCGTTGCTAAACCATTGATAACGCGAGAAACGGAGCAAGGCATTCGGGCCCAGCTCAACGCCTTACTCGACCCCATTTCCATACATGAGACGGCCTCATGAAGACGTGTTTGATCGTCGATGATAGCCGTATGATTCGCCGCGTTGCGGGACGCATTCTCAAAGATCTTGGCTTTGAAACATCAGAAGCCATCAATGGGCAGGACGCGCTAGATAAGTGTCTCGTGGACATGCCGCACGCTATACTTGTGGATTGGGCCATGCCCGTCATGGACGGCTATGATTTTGTCAAACAGCTACGCCTCCTTCCCGGCGGAGATAAGCCAACTGTTGTGTTTTGCACCTCCGTCCGCGATGTTGAACGGATCGTTGAGGCGCTCGCAGCAGGGGCCGACGAATATATCATGAAGCCATTTGACTCCGACATCATCGAGTCAAAATTTGCTCTGGCTGGCCTCGTATGAGTGCAGAGTTTGAGCATAGCGCTTCGTCGCTCGCGCCCACCTATTATGATGCTCTACGGCGTCTCACACTTGAGTTGGCGGGTGTCAATTTAGGCGCAAACCACGCATTTCTAATTGAAACCCGGCTCGCCCGTCTCGCCCGACGTGAAGGCTTTAAAAGCCTTGATGCTATGGTGAATGAGCTGTTTCAGACAGGCGGATCCCGTCTGGCCGTGCAAGTCGTCTCGGCCCTCATGGAAAGGGATACGCATTTTTTCAAAGACAAATCCTCTTTCAAGCGCCTGCGCGAAGTCGTTTTACCGGATTTGCACCGCAAGCGCGGCGGTGGCCGAGTGCGGCTGTTAAGTTTTGGCTGTGCATCTGGTCAGGAGGCCTATGGCATGGCGATGACGGTACATGACATGCGCAAGCAATTAGACGGTTTGAAAATTGACATTGTCGGCGTTGACTATCCCAGCCAAG
Source organism: uncultured Caulobacterales bacterium (assembly GCA_937923965.1). Taxonomy (GTDB): domain Bacteria; phylum Pseudomonadota; class Alphaproteobacteria; order Caulobacterales; family Maricaulaceae; genus Litorimonas. Next base: position 2,337 of record CALDTL010000146.1, on the reverse strand, counting down.
CCTTGGACCGGGCCCGGGCGGGTCGATACACGCATTTTGACGTACAGCGCGGCCTGCCGATAAAAAGCCTGATTGAGCATTTTGATCCAGTAGACTCAGATTGGGTCATTAAAGATCACATTCGGAACAGGGTCGAGTTCAGAGACATCCACCTGCTGTCAAAACTCGATAGCCTAGACCAATTTCATGCGGTGATGTTCTGCGGTAGCCTGCCGCATTATTCAGCGCCCGCGCGGGTGCGCGTATTGCGGGGATTGGCAGGTCTGGTGAAGGAGCATGGCTATCTGATTTTAGGAGATGGTGAACACCTCAATCAAATGAATTTTGGATTTGACCGCGTGGGCCGCGAGACAGGCATCTATACGAAACGTGAGATTATCATAGAGCCCGAAATCGATCCAAGCCTCAAAGTCTCAAATGGGCGGACGACTTTCGAGAAGACGAAGAAAAAACGCAGTTCCCTCAACTAATCCGACCGCCTTTATTCGAGTGATGACAAGGTTGACGAAGCGCGCGCGGAGCGTAAAAGACGCGGTTTAGACACGCTCTTTTGAAAGCCGCTTTTCATGTCCCATACTCTCGCTGATCTGGACGCTGTTCGGACCCGTATCCTCGCTGAAATCGACGCCGCGGACACCCTGCAAGGCTTGGACGATATTCGCGTGGCTGGATTGGGCAAAAAAGGCGAAGTCAGCCTGATGATGCGCGGCCTGGGCAAAATGAGCCCGGACGAAAAAAAGGTGATGGGCCCTGCCCTCAACGGCCTGAAATCCGACCTCAATGACGCCATCGAAACCCGTAAAGCCACTCTTGAAAACGCGGCACTCGACGCAGCGCTGGCCAGCGAGACGATGGATATGTCCCTGCCCGTTGGAAAACCAACAGGTACGCTTCACCCCGTCAGTCAGGTCATGGAGGAAATGGCCGTGATCTTTTCCGACATGGGGTTCTCTGTCGCGGAAGGGCCAGACATTGAAGACGATTTCCATAATTTTACCGCGCTGAATTTCCCGCCGGGCCATCCCGCGCGCGACATGCACGACACATTCTTTTTGGAGAACGGCGAGAAGGTTCTGCGGACCCATACCTCGCCTGTGCAAATCCGGACCATGATAAACCAAAAGCCGCCCATCCGCATTATCGCGCCGGGCCGGACTTACCGCTCGGACTCGGACCAAACCCACACGCCCATGTTCCATCAAGTCGAAGGGCTCGTCATTGATAAGGGTATTCACATGGGCCACCTCAAAGGCGTATTGATGGATTTCGTCAGCGCCTTTTTCGAGACTGATGTGGACGTGCAATTCCGCCCGCATCATTTCCCCTTCACGGAACCTAGCGCCGAAATGGATGTCCGCTACGAACGCGACGGCGCGGCAATTAAGATCGGCCAAGGCGAAAGCTGGATGGAAATTCTCGGCTGCGGCATGGTGCATCCCAATGTCCTGCGTGCCTGCGGCCTCGACCCCGATGAATATCAAGGCTTCGCCTTCGGTATGGGCGTCGACCGCCTCGCTATGCTCAAATACGGCATGCCAGACCTACGCGATATGTTCGCCAGCGATCCGCGTTGGTTAGCGCATTACGGGTTCAATCCGCTGGTACAAGCGAACCTAGCGACGGGGCTTTCCTAATGAAATTCACACTCTCTTGGCTGAAACGCCATCTGGACACTGATGCAACGATTGAGCAGGTCGCCGAGGCGATGACGCTTGCGGGGCTGGAAGTTGAAGAGATTGAAAATCCGGCGGATAAGCTCTCCGCTTTTTCTGTCGCCAAAGTCCTGACCGCCGAGAAACATCCTGATGCGGATAAACTGCGGGTTTGCACCGTTGACACGCGCGACGGGATGAAAACCATTGTCTGCGGCGCGCCTAATGCGCGGGCAGATATGACCGTCGCCTATGCGCCGATGGGCGCCTATATTCCGGGCGCGGATTTCAGCCTTGATAAAAAGCCCCGTAAAATTCGCGGCGTCGAGTCCTCCGGGATGATGTGCTCGGCCAAGGAATTGGATTGCGGCGACGAGTCCGACGGTATTATGGATTTGGATAGCGGTCTGGAGATGGGCATGCCTTTGGCCGATGCGCTGGGGTTGAATGATCCCGTCATTGATTTCGAAGTCACGCCGAACCGTCCCGACTGGCTCGGCGTCAATTCCATTGCGCGCGACCTCGCGGCTGTCGGATTGGGTAAGTTAATCTCGCCGCCCATCGAGCCTGTCAAAGGGACATTCTCTTGTGAGCAAGAGATAAAGATTGAAGACACAGACGGCTGCCCTGCTTTTGTCGGGCGCGTGATTAAAGGCGTGAAGAACGGTCCATCGCCGCAATGGCT
>CALDTL010000145.1 GCA_937923965.1 uncultured Caulobacterales bacterium | reverse complement strand
CCGGCGCGTTTTTGAATTTTTGCGGCGGCTTTATCGGCGCGCGGCGCAATCCATTCAGCCGAGCATATTTCAGCTGGATCCGGGGTGGATGCGCAGGCGCTCAATCCAATGACAGCTAAAGCTAAAATTGCGTGACGACACAGGGTTTTCATAGTCGAAGCTTAAAAGCTAGGGCGACCACTGACAAGGCTCAGACACTGTTGGGAGTCAGGCGCCGAGAATCTTTTCGGTTTGACGCCTGTTAGCCTTGACATTGTAGTCACGAAACAGTCTAAATATGACAGCGTTGTCAAAATGCGCGCGTAATAAAGTTGTTTAGCCAAAATCGAAACAAATTCGATGGCAAAGGGGAGTTGAGAGTGATCGCAGCATCATCCGCTACGCAAGGTAATCCTGTTCGTATGGGAATGGTGGGCGGCGGTGAGGGCGCTTTTATTGGCGAAGTCCATAGATGGGCGGCGCGGCTCGACGGCAAAATTAACCTTGTCTGCGGCGCATTTTCTCGTGACTCTGAAAATACAAAACGCACCGGAAACGCTCTCGGCTTAGATGCTGCGCGGTGCTATGCTGATTTTAACGAAATGATGACGGCTGAGGCGGCTTTGCCTGAGGGCGAGCGCATGGAATTTGTTGCCATTGTCACGCCCAATCATGTCCATTTTCCCGTTGCAAAGGCCGCGCTTGAAAATGGCTTCCATGTCTTATCGGACAAGCCTGCGACTCTCAATCTGGACGAGGCAAAGCAGCTCCGCACAATTGTATCGAAAAACCCCAATCTCGCATATGGCCTAACGCACACCTATCTCGGATATCCTTTGGTGGGCGAAGCGCGGGGTATCGTTGAGGCGGGCGGTATCGGTAAGGTGCGTAAAGTGTTTGTGGAATATATCCAAGGCTGGCTCGCGACAGAAGTCGAGAATAAGCAAGCGGATTGGCGCACAGACCCTGCGCGGTCTGGCGGATCTGGCTGTATGGGCGACATCGGTACCCATGCGCATAATCTTGCGGAATTTGTTACAGGCAAGCGCATGACCCATTTGGCGGCCGACCTGTCGATTTTCGTCGACGGACGCCGCTTGGATGATGATGGCTCAGCGCTGTTCCGTATGGAAGATGGCGTCAAGGGCACGCTCTCCGCGAGTCAAGTTTGCGTTGGCAAAGAGAACAGTCTTTCCATTCGCGTTTACGGCGAAACAGGGGGGTTAGAATGGCGGCAAGAGGAGCCCAACACGCTCATTCGCACATATGCAGACCGGCCAACCGAAATCATGCGGGCGGCGCAAGGCTATCTGTCAGATGGCGCGCAGGGCTGGTTTCGAACGCCTCCGGGACACCCCGAGGGCTATATTGAGGCCTTCGCCAATGTGTATTTAGATTTCGCCAAGGCTCTACGGAGTGAAGGCGGTGTGACCACAGGGATTGACGGGGCCGTGCGCGGCATGGCCTTTGTTGAGGCCCTCTTGAAATCATCAGACAACGATTCAGCCTGGACGGAGATAGAGGCATGAAAACACTTAAAGGTCCCGGTATTTTCTTGGCGCAGTTCATGGGCGATGCGCCGTTTGATACGCTAGAGAATGCCTGCAAATTTATGAAAGAGGCTGGGTATGAAGGCGTGCAGCTGCCGTCTGATAATCCCGTTGTGATGGATTTGAAACAATGTGCGGAAAGTCAAGATTATGCGGATGACCTTAAGGGGCGCATTGCAGAATGCGGTTTGGAGATCACCGAGCTTTCAACCCACATTCAGGGCCAGCTCGTCGCGGTTCATCCCGCCTATGACGAGGCCTTTGACACATTCGCGCCCGAACATCTTCGCGGGAAACCGTCGGACCGCCAAGAATGGGCTGTGCAGCAAGTGAAATATGCCGCAACGGCGTCGCGGCGATTGGGCCTTGATCGCAGCGTCAGTTTTCCGGGCGCGCTAGTTTGGCCTTTCATGTATCCGTGGCCACAGCGCCCAGCAGGCCTCGTGGAAGAAGGCTTTGCCGAGCTGGCCCGGCGCTGGCGTCCAATATTGGATCATTACGAAGATGAAGGCGTCGATGTTTGCTATGAAATTCATCCGGGCGAAGACCTGCATGACGGCGCGACTTTCGAGCGTTTCCTAGCAGAAGTCGATGGTCATCCGCGCTGTAACATCCTCTATGATCCGTCGCATTTCATTTTGCAGCAGCTCGATTATCTCGATTTTATCGACATTTACAAAGACCGCATCCGCATGTTCCATGTAAAAGATGCAGAGTTTAGGCCCAATGGCCGGTCCGGAATTTATGGCGGGTATCAAAGCTGGGTCGATCGTCCGGGACGGTTCCGCAGCCTGGGTGATGGTCAGATTGATTTCAAAGCGATCTTCTCAAAGATGGCAGCGAATGATTTTGATGGCTGGGCCGTTGTTGAATGGGAATGCGCGCTGAAACATAATGAAGACGGTGCGCGCGAGGGCGCTCAATTTGTCAAAGACCACATAATCCGCGTCACAGACAAAGCCTTCGACGATTTCGCGGGCGGCACATCGGACAAAGAGAGTAACCGCCGCATGCTGGGGTTAGCGTAAAATAAATCGCCGAAAATATCGGGAAAACAACAGGGGAATTGAAAATGGTTAGTATGGTTGATGAAGGGCAGGCGGTTGATCCTGTTGCCAAGCGTTTATTTTTACTGAGCTGTATTGCGCTTTGTGTGACAGCTATGACTTTCGCCATTAGAGCCGGCATGTTGAATGATCTCGGCGCTGAGTTTTCGCTGACTAAAGAGCAGCTTGGATGGACAGCCGCGATGGCGTTTATCGGCTTCCCTGCGGCGACTGTTATTGGCGGGTTAATATATAACTCTGTTGGACCGCGTCTCATCATGATCGTTGCGTTCTTCGGCCATCTTTTAGGTCTTGGGTTGACGATTGTCGCTGGCGGGTTCTGGGGTTTGATTATTTCTACCTTTCTGGTTGGGTTTGCCAACGGCGCGGTAGAGGCAGCCTGCAACCCGATGATTGCAAATAAATACCCCAACAATAAAACCACTATGTTGAATAAATTCCATGTCTGGTTTCCAGGCGGCATTGTCGTAGGGTCGCTGGCGGCTCTTGCTGTCAAGGCACTGTTTGGCGGGGAGGGTCGTCCAACATGGCAGCTCGAGATTGCTGTAATGATTATTCCAACTTTGATTTATGGTTGGATGGTATTCACGACCAAGTTCCCAGATGTTACTTTAGACAAGTCTGATGAGACAGACACAGGCAAAAATATCAAAGCCATGATGTCTCCGCTCTTTATCGGAATTGCGATTTTGATGACGATTACGGCAACCACAGAGCTCGGAACCCAACAATGGGTCGGTTCGCTTCTGGAAAGCTCAGGGGCAAACCCATTGATTATTCTAGCCATTGTAACAGGCCTGATGGCTGTAGGACGATATTTTGCTGGACCTCTTGTGCATGCGCTGAACCCTGTCGGCGTGCTCTTGTTCTCGGCCGTGGTGACCACGCTTGGCGTCTTTTTACTTTCAATCGCAACAGGGGGAATGACATACCTAGCGGCCATCGTGTTCGCCATTGGTGTCTGTTATTTCTGGCCAACAATGATCGGTTTCATATCCGAATATATGCCCAAAACGGGCGCACTCGGAATGTCTATTGTGGGCGGCGCGGGTATGCTCGGCCTCTCTATGTGGACGCCTGTTATCGGACGCTGGATCGATAATGCGACCGCAAAAGCAGAAGCCGCAGGACTAGACGGGACTGCGGTGACTTTGGCGGCTGGGCAGGATACGCTAGGAAAAATTCTTATCTTCCCAATCGTTCTAACGGTCGCCTTCGCGATATTATTTGCGATCCGCAAAACCTACCAAACGGAGGCCGCTCATGACTAATTTCTTTATGACGGATCGCCGTGATGCCATAAAGGCGCTTCTCGCGATTTCTGCGGCGGGGGCTTTATCAGCCTGTTTGGAAGGTCCAGCCGATAGTGGCGGGTCGACAACCGTATCATCCGCGCCTACCCTTTCCGCGTCTGAGATGGCGCTTGTCTCGGCGTTAGCGCAAACCATTATCCCCAAAACGGAGACGGCAGGCGCGATAGAGGCGGTCGTTCCAGCAACGATCCAATCGCTCTTTACGGAGTGGGCAGATGATAATTACCGGACTTATTGGCGAGCTGGGCTCGACAAATTAGAGAAGCATTTCGTCAGATCTGGCGGTCAGCCTTTTGCAAAAATGACGGCCTCGCAGCAGTCCAATTTGCTCGGGAAATATGACACGCAGGCTTTCGCTGAGAACGGATTTGATGATTTCTACAAATCGCTAAAATCAACCGTAGCGACGGCCTATTACATGAGCGAGCCGGGCGCGTCGGAAGAGCTCGCCTATGAGTCTGTTCCGGGCGAGTGGCGCGGCTGTGTTCCGCTTTCTGAATTTCCAAAAACATGGGCAACTTAGATATGGCTGATTTTGACGTAATCGTAATTGGCTCCGGCATGTCCGGCGGCTGGGTTGCAAAAGAAATGTGCGAAAAGGGCTTCAAAGTCTGCGTGATTGAACGGGGCCGCGAGATCGTGCCTGAAAAGGATTATACAGATTTCGAAGAGACATGGGAACATGAACATTTAAATTGGAAGAGCGAGCAAACCAAATCGGAATATCCGATCCAAAGCGAGGTTTACGCCTTCCATAATTACACCAAGCAATTTTGGGTGAAGGATAATGAGCATCCTTATGAGGTCCCAGACGGGCAGCGTTACCGCTGGCGCAGGGGGCATCATACCGGCGGGCGCTCCATCATGTGGGGACGGCAAACTTACCGCTTCTCCGAGATCGATTTTGAAGCGAATAAAAAAGACGGACACGGCGTCGATTGGCCTGTCAGATATGCCGACATCAAACCGTGGTATGATTACGTTGAGCGTTTCGCCGGAATCTCTGGGTCGATGGAAGGTCTGGACATTGTGCCGGATGGCGTCTTTCAACCACCGCATGATTTAACCTGCGCCGAGCTGGATCTCAAAAAACGTATTGAAGAAAAGTTCCCCGGGCGGAAACTTATCCCGGGCCGCGTGGCCAATCTGACGCAACCAACCGAAGAGCAAATCGCCCTTGGCCGAAGCGTTTGTCAGGCGAGAAACCATTGCTTCCGAGGTTGTTCCTATGGCGCTTATTTCAGCTCAAACTCTGCGACGCTGCCGGCGGCCAAGCGCACCGGCAATCTGACGATGATCCATGATCTCGCCGTGCATGAGCTTGACTATGATCCCGAAACAAAACGGGTCACGGGCATCAAGGGCGTGAATACGAAAACCAATGAAGGCGTGTCGATTACGGCGCGGACTGTTTTTTTGAATGCCTCCACAATTCCAACGGCTATGATTTTGCTCAATTCAAAATCAGACGCCATGCCGAATGGTCTCGCAAATAGCTCCGGCCAAGTTGGACGTAATTTGATGGACCACATTATCTGCGGGCGCGCGAGCGGCCGGCTACCAGGGAATGAAGATAAATATTACTATGGCCGCCGTCCAAACGGCATCTATATCCCGCGCTTCCGAAACCACACCGAAGAGGGCGAAGGCTTTGTCCGAGGCTTTGGGTTCCAAGGTTGGGGCATGCGCGAAAACTGGCAGCGCGGCTCAGGGAAGGCCGGTATTGGCGAAGACTTCAAAGCTAGAAACCGCGTGCCGGGCGCTTGGAGTATCGGGCTTGTTGGCTTTGCTGAAATTCTCCCGAATTTTGATAATCATGTGCGGCTACACCAGACGAAGACGGATAAATGGGGTTTCCCAATTCCAATCCTAGATGCCAAACACGGGCCTAATGAAATTGCGCTCGTGCGTCAGGCCGCAAAGGATGGTCAGGACATGCTACGCCAAGCAGGTTGTGTTGATGTGACGGGGGCTGATCCTGAAACAGATATTGGGTCTCCGCCCGGTGATGGCATTCATGAGATGGGAACGGCGCGAATGGGCCGCGACGCGAAGACCTCCGTGTTGAATAAATTCAACCAAAGCTGGGACGTGCCAAATCTATTTATCTCGGATGGATCGTTTATGACGTCTGGCGGCTGTCAGAACCCGTCGATTACCTATATGGCCTTCTCTGCGCGCGCGGCAGATCATGCGGCAAAATTGATGAAGGCGGGCGAAATCTAATATGGATTTCGACGCCATTGTCGTGGGCTCTGGTATGTCTGGCGGCTGGGCGGCGAAGGAATTATGCGAGCGTGGGCTCAAGGTTTGCGTGCTAGAGCGCGGTAAGCCGACAGAGCCCACGCGCGATTATTCTGATTTCCTCGAGCCTTGGGAAACCAAGCATCTCGACAGGATCTCGAAACAAACTGCCGAACGGGATTTCCCGATTACGGGCGTCAATTACGCCATGAAAGAAAGCAACCGTCATCTCTGGATGACGGACCGCGAGCAGCCCTATCAGCGAACCGATGATCAGAGTTTCAACTGGCGGCGCGGGGCGCATGTTGGTGGACGCTCGCTTCTGTGGGGGCGGGCGAGCTACCGATTTTCGCCCTTTGATTTTGAAGTCAATAAGCTGGACGGCGAGGGCGTAGATTGGCCGGTTCGGTATGATGATATTGCGCCTTGGTATGACCACGTCGAAAAATTTGCAGGGATAGCGGGCAACCGAGACGGCATAGAACAGCTCCCTGATGGGAAGCATTTTCAACCCGCTTTTGAGCATACTTGCGCGGAATTGGACCTAAAAGAAAAGCTGAAAGTCTCGTTCCCGGAACGGAAACTCATCATGGGCCGTGTGGCGCATCTCACGAAGCCCACCGAAGAACAGCTCGCGCTGGGGCGCGGGCAGTGTCAGGCCCGCAATCGGTGCAACCATGGCTGTTCTTTCGGCGCGTATTTTAGCTCTAATCACGCCACTTTGCCTGCGGCGGAGCGCACGGGAAATCTGACTTTGATCCCTAATAGCGCCGTGTCAAAACTCATCCATGATCCGGTGAAAAACCGGATTACCGGCGTTCAAGTTGTAGACACAGAGACGGGGGCGGGAACCACCCACACGGCGAAAATTGTCTTTGTCAATGCGTCGACCATTGGAACCACTTTGATACTGCTCAACTCTGCGACGGAAGACCGCCCGAATGGTCTCGCCAATAGCTCAGATCAACTCGGCCGGAACCTGATGGATCACATTGGCGGCTCGCAAGTGGTGGCGCATGTGCCGGGGCATTTGGACAAGTATTTTTACGGCCGCAGACCTATCGGCGCTTACATCCCGCGCTACCGAAATTACCCGAAGCAGGAAGAGAGCTATAAACGCGGCTGGGGCTATCAAGTCTACTCCTGGCGAGAGGGCTGGGGTGCGAATAAGGGCATTGGCGAAAGTTTCAAAACGGGCAACCAAACACCCGGACCTTGGGGCATTATGCTCGATGCTTTTGGTGAATGCCTGCCCGATCCCACCAACACAGTCAGGGCCCATAAGACCAAGACCGACAAATGGGGTCAGCCGATTGCGGTCGTCGATTTCAAATTGGGCTCGAATGAAGAAGCCCTGATGCGCGCCGCCCATGCGGATGCCTTCGAGATTTTGAAAGCGGCCGGATTTAACGGATTTTATGAAGCAACCAAACCGGATGATAATTTGAATGGCGTCTTGGGCCGCATCCACGAAATGGGCACGGCGCGAATGGGGCGTGACCCAAAAACTTCAGTCCTGAATGGCTGGAATCAATCGCATGACATCCCAAATTTATTTGTGACGGATGGCTCATTTATGACGTCCTCTGCGGTGCAGAATCCGTCCCTGACTTACATGGCATTCTCAGCGCGAGCCGCGCATCATGCCGCCGATTTACTACAAGAAGGAGAGCTGTGATGCTGTCACGACGTTTCGTATTAGGGGCGGGTGCCGCGACCCTCGGATTAACGGCCTGCGGGCAAGGCGGGGTTAGCGCGCCTGCGGCTGGGGCACGCAAGCTCGATAAGATTGGCCTGCAGACCTATACGCTGCGGAACATTTTCGAGGATGATCCGGCTGGGACGCTGAGAATGCTGAAAGATCTTGGCTATGATTATGTTGAGCTAAACGGGCGGAACTTCGCAGAACGATCCCCCGCTGATCTCATTAGCATGGTCAAGGATGCCGGCCTTTACGCCCCCGCAACCCACTACGGCATCGAGGGCATTCGGGATGATTTCGCAAAGGCCACAAAAGAGGCGCAGGCGCTCGGCGTCGAGTATGTAATCGTGCCTTGGATTGGCGAAGAATTACGGTCGATTGAGGGCTATAAATCTGTTGCGGCGCTTCTCAATGAACGCGGGAAGCAAGCCCGAGGTGAGGGCTTTAGGCTGGCTTATCACAACCATCAATTTGAATTCTTCGATCTCGGCGGCGGGGTGAACGGGATGGATATTTTGCTCAATGAAACAGACCCTGAGGTTTTTGATTTTGAGTTAGACTTTTTCTGGGCAAGCCTTGAGCTGACGGATATTCCGGCCTTCCTCAAGAAACATCCCGGGCGGTTTAAATTATGCCATGTCAAAGACATGAAGGGCGATCCGGCCCCGTGGCAGGGCAGTGTCGACTTTGACGGTATCAAAGCAGATCTCATGGTCAATGTCGGCGAAGGTGATATTCCTTTCCAGGATTACTTCGCGCTGAATGATGTGTCGGGATTAGAGTATTTCGTCCTCGAGCATGATGAACCGCCCAAGCCTTACCGCGCCTCTGTGAAGCAGTCGATTGATGCAGCGCGGGCGATGCGGTTCTGATCGCGGCCCTCGCACTATCGTAGACACACCTATTCAGACTCGGCGGAATACTCGATGTCGAGCGGATGCGCCACCAGCATAGCCCAATAAGTAGAATATGTCGTCGTCGGTTCGTAAACGAGGGCGAGACCAAATTCGCTCACGTCATCTCTAAGCAGGTTCTCATTGTGACCCGGAGATTTTTTCCAACCGTCAAAGGCATCTTCCCAGCTCATTTGGCCCGTTGCGACATTCTCTCCTGCGATAGAAAAGTAATAGCCTTGGCGCTGCACGCGGTCACCATGTCCAGAGCCGTCGGTCCCCGTGTGGCTAATGATTCCTGCGGCGGCGAGGTCACGCGCATGAACCTCAGACGCCTTGTTCAGTTTCTCATTATAGGTGAGGGCGGGCAGCCCTTTTGAAACCCGGTAAGCGTTTAAATCCGAGAGGGCTTGGTCGTAATCTAAGGTCTTGGGCGCTACTCGCGGAAAGACAGGATTGGCCCCAAACCCGTTATTGAGACGGCATTGCATCTCTGGTTTTGACATGTCGTGTTGATAGATAACGGTGCCGCGGCAAAGATTATCGGCCTTACAAAGGGCTTCACAGTCGCCGATGGTCGTGACGGTTTGTATCGAATATGTGCCGTCATCCTCATCGAAATTTCCGATAGGTTTGGAGCTTAGCTCGGGCGCAGCAAAGGCAAGACCGGCGGTGACTAATATCGCAAAAACTGCGGCGCTTCCTCGCGCCCATGTTATCGTTCGCATGAATTTAACCTAGGCAAATACTCGTTTTCCTTGACGTTAGAATGGCAGAGATTTCATTAATGATGACTGAAAATTGCATTAAGTCTTGTTCAGGTTGGGCAGCCTTTGAAACTATACAGATTTTAACGGCCCGCATTTCGCTGAGGGGATGATGCACCGGACGCCATGTCCCTCTCGCCAATAAAGGCGATGCTCATTTCCTCATAAAATGCCGCGATCTCTTGCGCGCGGCCATCATCAATATTGGGATCAGGCGCAGAGAGCTTTGCGTTGGGCAGGCCTTTGTGACTTCCATTCATATAGGCTTTCCAAATGTCGACAGGCAGCAAGCCGCCGGTGACCTTCCGCATGGAGGTATTGTCGTCATTTCCCAGCCAGACACCGGTTGTCATCTGCGCGGTGAAGCCAACAAACCAAGCGTCTCTGTAATCTTGAGAGGTTCCCGTTTTGCCGCCAGCCTCACGCTGGCCCAGCCGCGCGCCGTGCCCCGTGCCCGTATCAATGACATCGCGCAACATAGATGTCATTTGCCGCGCATAGGGGACAGGATAGACGCGCCGTCCCGCAACGGTGCGGCGTGTGTAAAGCGGCGCGCCAGACGTGTTTTTAATGCCCGTAATCAGGTGTGTCGGGCGCAGCAGCCCTTCATTGGCAAAAACGGAATAGGCATGTGTCAACTCCAAAAGGGTGACTTCGGAGGAGCCCAGCGCGAGGGAATATTCCGGCCGCATCTCGCTCTTTATTCCGAACCGGTTCGCCAGAGCTGCGACCTGAGACGGCCCGACTTCGGCGGTGACTTGGGCGGCAATCGTGTTGATGGAGAGCTTGAGGGCCTCGCGCAATGTCATGGGGCCGCGATAACGGCGGGTGTAATTCTCGGGGGCCCAATTTCCGATTTCTGTCGGTTGGTCTATGCGGACGGTGCCAGGGGTGAATCCATTTTCTAAGGCTGCCGCATAAGAGAATGTTTTGAAGCTTGATCCGGGCTGGCGTTTGGCTTGTTCGGCGCGATTGAATTTCGATGCGGCGTAATCCCGGCCGCCGACAAGGGCGAGAATGGCCCCGCTACGATTATCGATAGACACAATCGCTCCGTCGCCGACCTTCTTGCTCTCGCCGGATTTGGCTAAGACATCTTCCAGCGATTTTTGCGCGATCTTCTGTTTGTTTGTATCAATCGTGGTGGTGATGATGAGATCTTTTTGATCGCCGCTGAGGAGTTTCGGGGCCTGCTGCGCCACCATATCGAAAAGATAGCCAATCAAATTTTCAGAGATGAGCGGCTCGTCATCCTCGGCCAGCACAGGCGGGTTTTCCAGCGCCTCTCTTTGCTGCTGCGCCGTGATCATATCATTGGCGACCATGCGCTGAAGCACGAGATGCGAACGTGTCCGCGCCCGCTCATAATGCTCGGACGGGTTATAGCGGGAGGGTGCCTGCGGCAGACCCGCGAGCATGGCGGCCTCGGCGAGATTAATGTCACTCGCTGATTTGCCAAAATATTTCTGCGCGGCGGCTTCGACGCCGAACACGCGCGGCCCCATTGGAATGCGGTTGATGTAAAGCTCCAAAATCTCAGGCTTGGACAAAACGGCTTCCATGTCGCGCGCCAGAATCGCCTCTTGGAATTTCCGGCGGTAAGATTTTTCGGGCGAAAGCACGATATTTTTGACAAGCTGCTGGGTGAGCGTTGAGCCGCCCTGCGTTTTCTCGCCGGCCCGCGTGTTTTCAAACAGGGCGCGCAAGATAGCTTTATTGTCCGTGCCCGCATGTTCGTAAAACCGCTCGTCCTCAATCGCGAGAAAGGCATCTCCGACATAGCTTGGCATCTGGCCCAGTTTCATCGGCGTTCCGATATACGGGCCGCGATGTCCAATTTGGTTCCCGTCTTTATCGAGCAGCGTCATATTGGGCTGTAGGTTTAATTCCCACATTGTGCGTTTATCGGGCAGGGACGGCAGGTCCTTCAGCAAGTAATGCCGCGTCTGAAAATAGGCGAGCGCAACCAGCGCCGATAACAGGGCCACCACGACAAGCGCAATCATACGGCGGGTCCGTTTGCGGTTGGCCTCTGCCACTTCCGCCGGATTTATGTCTGCACGATATGTTGGCATCGTCTCCTTTCGCCCGTAAAGGCTCCCACATGACTGTACCCTCTAAGCCAGATGCGCCCTTTTGGAAAACCAAAAATATGGCAGAAATGAGCCGGACCGAGTGGGAAAGTCTCTGCGACTCCTGTGGTAAGTGCTGCTGCATCCGATTGGAAGACGAAGACACAGGTCAAGTCTACATCACGGATGTCGCGTGTAAGCTGTTCAACCCCGGCACCTGCCGATGTGGCGATTACGAAAATCGTTCGAAATTAGTGCCCGATTGCGTGACGCTCACGCCCGTTAATGTCGACCAGCTTCATTGGATGCCGCAGACCTGTGCATACCGCTTGGTCGCAGAAGGAAAAGATCTACCCGAATATCATCATCTCGTCTCAGGCTCTCGCGAGACAATCCACGAGGTCGGAATGAGCGTGCAGGACGCGGTGACAAGTGAGGTATTGGTGGAGGAAGACGAAATCCCAACACGCATTGTTATCTGGCCGGGCGAGCCAGAGGTTTATTAGGGCAAGCGGGTTCGTTCACAGCCGATCTAGCGGTCTGCGATTACCTGTATATGCCCCAACGCAGGTTGGGCAGTTGAAATTCCCATAGGAATTCCAACCTGGCGGGCGGCAACCTGCCAAAGAGCGCGCAGCGCCCGAAGTAAAGGACGGCCCGCGTGGTCGGCCTCCGCGACGGAGTACCGAAGATGAATAACTATGTTTTACGCGAAGAAAACCACGCGGCTGCGACGTTTTACGGGCCGGCCTGGTTCAACCCTTTGCAAACCGCTCATGCCGTCGTTGAACTTGTCGGTTTCAACTAACGAACACTACAGCCCAAAGTCAGGCTCCT
>CALDTL010000144.1 GCA_937923965.1 uncultured Caulobacterales bacterium | reverse complement strand
GTTTGTCGGACCGGAAGGTCCCTCGCGACGACGCCTTTTCCCGCTACCGGCCGAACAGAGCAGTCGAGGCTCAATCAGCTCGCGATAGGCCATCCAGATTGACGGTCGTGACTCCGCCGCTCCCAATGACAAGCGCCGCTTCTTTCCGACCAAGCCAACGTGCACATGGCCGCCCGTTGAAAGAAGACAGCTTTAACATGACACAGCTTTTGACGGTGTGAATCATTCTCTTGAAAAAATTTTAAGTTATTGAAATTGAACGATAAAATTTCCCTCGAGTGAGGGATTATTATTTTTCGACATCAAAATTTCGGAAAATATCCGCAGGTCTTGCAAGAAAAAAGTGTTGGGCTCGAGATTGACGCGAGGACTCTGGGACTGCGCTGTAATAAACTAAAGAGAGATGAGCCGCTATGGCTTTGAGGCTTCACCGTCTTGAATAGAGGTTAGGTAGGCGAGTAAACCTTCAGTTTGTTTCACGTTAAAATCAAAATCGGGCATATCCGGATGACCCACATGGATGTGTTCGCGAAAATCATCAGCGAGGCTGTTTGGATTATAGGTCGCAAGCACCGTGCTCAAGGGCGGCGCGTCAGAGCGCGGGCTTGCCTTTGAGCCATCGAGACTATGGCAGACTAAACATTGGGTTTCGGTTATCTGCTGGCCGTCCTCTATGAAGGCAACATCAAAATCAGTGTCAGTTGAGATGCGAGGCTCCGGCGCTCGGTTGCACCCCGCTATTGCCATGAGGAGAATTATAGCGCTCGCTGGCGCGGCATGGGATCGGCCAAAGCGTTGCATAGAAAATCGTTGAATGGAAAAGCGTTGAATGGAATTGAATGTAAAGTCTCGCATGGGCAGCCTCCTAATCGACTATGATCCCAAAATCACTATGCGGGGTTACATTTTATATAATAGGATAAAATAAAATGAGACAGTCTTAGCGGTAGCGCCGCAGACGCCCATCTTTCCAATAGCGGGCCGCGCTGCCTTTCGTTAAGATGTTTAAAGAACAGAGGGATTTGGGCGCGTGATCAAACCGCAAAAAACGATGGCGATCGGCGCGCTCGGAAGATTAGTCTTGTGACCGATTTTCTGAGCCAGCTCGACTGGCGGGCTTTTTTACTGGCGATGGTGCTCATAGAATTAACGCCGGGGCCGAATATGGGATGGCTCGCGGCTCTGTCTGCGCAACATGGAAAGCGAGTTGGGGTGATGGCCGTCGCGGGCGTTACGCTCGGACTTGCTGTGCAGGTCCTTGCGGCCGCAGCCGGGCTTTCCGCTGTCCTATCGAATGTCCCGATGGCCTATCAATTCCTGCGATGGGCCGGTGTGCTCTTTATGCTGTGGCTGGCATGGGAGGCCTTTTCAGACGTCAGGTCCTCGGCATCAACGGACCGATTATCAAGAAAAGGGTTTAGACACGGGTTAATCGCTAATGTGTTGAATCCCAAAGCGCTCATGTTTTACGTCGTGGTTGTGGGGCAGTTCGCCGCGCCCAGTCTTGGGGCGTTCTGGTGGCAAATTCTTCTTCTTGGCGGATTACATTTATGTGTCGCGATTGTGGTTCATCTGCTGATCGTTATCTTGGGCGCCTATCTGGGCGATGCGTTTGAGAGATGGCGAAGGTCCCTACCTGCGCGGCTATTCTTTTCTCTAAGTCTCGTCGCCGTCGCAATTTGGGTCGCCTTTGCAACGAGATAGATTGCCCCTTATCGCGGCGTGGTTCAGCGTTTTAATATCCATGTCTCGTTGATGAAGACGGGGTCGGACATCAGGGATTGCTTATTGGTCTCCGTCTCGCCCCTGCGAGACTTCGTGCCAAGGAGGCTGGCGAAAGCAACACAGATGAAGATAGAAATTAAGCCGATCGCGAGGGGCGTCGAGAGGGGACTCAGGATGATGAAACAGCAAATAAGCGTGATGGCGATTGTCACGCAGAGAGGTCTAACGAGGGTCTGGACGCTGGCTGATTTTTGACGCATGACTCGACCCTATTTTTTCTATGTCCCTGCAACTTCAAATAGCGCCATTGGGTTAATATCCCATTATTAAGGGCGCTAAGCGGCCAATGCGCCGTATTTTGCAAATATTCAGCGACTGAAAAACACTCACATTCGCGTCAGATTGCCCGTTGCAATGCGCGGCGTGTCTCAATAGGTTCCGCCCGAAAAGCAGGCCTTGTGTGAGTCTGCGCGTTAGCCTGCGAGTCCCATGTCTGATTTCCTGCTGGAATACCTGCCCATCGTCATCCTTTTCGGGATTGCGACGGTGTTGTCCCTTCTGTTTCTCTTGGTGCCGGCCGTCATTGCGCCGAAAAGTCCGGATTCAGAAAAAGTCTCAACTTATGAGTGCGGGTTTAACGCCTTTGACGACTCACGCATGAAATTCGATGTGCGCTTTTACCTCGTGGCTATTTTGTTCATCATCTTCGATATCGAAGTGGCGTTCCTGTTTCCTTACGCGGTGACGCTGGACACGATTACGTGGCAGGGCTGGCTTGTGGTTATGATTTTCCTTGCGGAGCTAGCGGCAGGCCTTGCCTATGCGTGGAAAATTGGCGCGCTGGATTGGGAATAGGGATTAGGAGACGTTAAATGGTTCTTGTAAATCCAAATGGCGATATTGGCACGCCTGCCTATGACCCTAAAACTCATGATGTCGGCTTTACCGGTCTCTCCGATGAGTTGGCGGATAAGGGATTCATTACGGCGGCGTCTGATGATTTGATTACGTGGGCGCGGACAGGGTCTCTGATGTGGATGACCTTTGGTTTGGCCTGTTGCGCGGTTGAAATGATGCAAGCCTCTATGCCGCGTTACGACGTTGAGCGCTTTGGTTTTGCGCCGCGTGCGTCCCCCCGCCAGTCTGATGTGATGATCGTCGCGGGCACGCTCACCAATAAAATGGCGCCAGCTTTGCGCAAGGTTTATGACCAAATGCCGAACCCGCGCTATGTGATCTCTATGGGGTCCTGCGCCAATGGCGGCGGCTATTACCATTATTCTTATGCGGTCGTGCGCGGTTGCGACCGGATTGTCCCTGTGGATGTTTATGTCCCGGGCTGTCCGCCCACCGCAGAAGCGCTCGTTTACGGCATTTTGCAGCTGCAAAAGAAAATCCGCCGCGAAGGAAATATCGAGCGCTAGTTATGGATGACATTAAAGACCATATCGAAACCCAGCTCGGCGACGCGATTAACACCGCCTCCATTGC
>CALDTL010000143.1 GCA_937923965.1 uncultured Caulobacterales bacterium | reverse complement strand
GTCATTGGGAGCGGCGGAGTCACGACCGTCAATCTGGGTGGCCTATCGCGAGCTGTTTACGCCTCGACTGCGTAGCTCGGCCGGTAGCGGAAAAAGGCGTCGTCGCGAGGGACCTTCCGGTCCGACAAACTGGCTGGTCTTAATTTTGGGACGGCTCGAAAAACTAACTCTTATTTCCAGTTCCGCTGGAGCCTGAACCCACCCTCGCGAACATCCCACTTTAACACCGAGATTGAGATAAACGAAATGAGATAAAGAAACCGAGAAACAAGCAAGCGGCGGGCTGGCACCAGCCCTCTCTTTTCTTTCTCATCCCATCCTGTTGTTTGGCCTGCCAAACAACTTGAGATGGGATAGATTTGTTGAACGAGATATAAAATCAGACGATTCTGCTCTTCAGGCCTTGATGTCAAATATATCCCTGCCTGCGCAGGGATGAGAGCTAAGGGTGGCGCGACCCCAAAAGGTTCGGATGATACGGATTATAATTCGAATGGATTATAAGTCGCGGCCCATGAAACGGCTATCCATCGGGTTGTCATAATATTTCTCGATGTCTTGAAACCCGAGGGTTTCGTAAATCGCATTGGCATGAGTGAGCCCGTGATCCGTGTCGAGATAGATGGAGCTATAGTTCAGCTGCCGCGCTGTTTCGAGGGCGGCTTCGCTGAGTTTCAACCCAATGCCGTGGCCTCGTCCGTCCGGGCGGCAATAGAGGCGTTTTAGCTCGCATATGCCAGGTTTGAACGGCTTTATTCCGCAGGCTGCAACAGGCTGTCCCTCCAACCGAGCGAGGAAGAGGGCGTCATAGGTTTGCGGGAAGTCAGCAAATTCTTTTTCCGTGCCTTGAAAGGATAAATCCTGCCCGAGATAGCGCTCGACGAAGCCTAGATATTCAAGAAAGATCGCGCGGACGGCGGCGATATCTGCGTCCGTCGTGGCTTGCGAAATGCGAAGGTCTGGCATGGGGTTAGCCCATCACAGTTTGCAACTATGCGCCCGAGGCAGTTTCTAATCTCATCAGGAGATCATCGGTGATTTCACCCGTCTGTGGCAGGCCATTCACAGCTTCGAAAGATTTGACGGCGTCGCGTGTTTTCGTGCCTGCAATTCCGTCTGGCGTTCCGACTTGATAGCCCAGTTCGGTTAGAAAGGTCTGTGCATCGCGGATTTTCAGAATTTCTGCGGATTTGGCTGTGGCCGGATCGGTGGCCGGTTTCGCCCACGCGACATCTCGGAAAATTCCATTGGCGGCTTCGTCAACGGGTTTCGGATTAAACTGATCGGCGCGGGTTTTAATCTTGGCCCGCGCGGCGTCGTCGAGTTCGGCGCTCAAGACGGAAATTCTTTCGGGTGCGCCCTGATCGCCTTGGCGGGCGGCGACATGATACCAGAAGAGCGCGGTGTCCAGATCGGCGGGAATGCCCTCATTCCCCTCTCGCAAGAAGGCGACATTAAACTGGCTGTCCACAACGCCGTGTTCGGCGGCTTTTGTGAACCAAGTGAGGGCTTCATTGATATCAGAGGTCAAGCCGCCTTGGCCATAAGCGTGGTAATTGCCGAGATCATGCATGGCGATGCGGTTTCCGCCGCGGGCGGCGCGCTCAATGAGCTCTCGGGCGGTGATGGGGTCTTGTGCGACGCCTGTGCCGGTTTCGTAAAGTTTGGCGAGGCGATATTGCGCGGCAGGCTGGTTGCGATTGGCAGACAGGCGAATCAGGCGCGCGCCGTCTTTCAGTTGGCCGGCTTGTAATTGTGCTAGGCCTTTTTGGAATTGCGCGATTGGGTTTCCGGCGGCGACAGCGGCGTCTAATGTGCCTTCTTCGCCCTTGACGAATTTGGGTGTCTGGGTTTCGGCATATTGTCCAATTGGCGCAGAGGGCGGCGGCGGCATTCCCGCTGGATCAGAGATCGCAGGATTTTGCGGGGTAAACCGGCCTGTTTCCGCGGCGGGAGCCGTGTTTACAAAGTCGTTGGAGGCGATTTCGATTTCGTTTGGCGTGACGCCGTCTGAAGCTGGGCCGCCCAAGATGGTTTTGGCCACGAAGACCCCAGCAACTGCGACGCCAACCGCAAGGGCGCCAACTCTCATGTTTCGGCTTGTGATCGGGAGCTTTGGCAGGCCGGCCCGTTTAACCGTCTCGCCGCCAATCCGCTCGGCGCGCATCTCGTCGCCTTCGGCATAGGCCGGGTCCGCATAGGTCGACACGGGCTGCGGAGCGGGGATAAGCGGCTCATCTAAAGTTGGGGCCGGAATGGAGACATTCGGCATGGCAATTTCAGACCCATAAAGATCTGGCCCCGGCGGTTGTGGCTGAACCGGCGCATAAGCCGAGGGGCTCGCCATTGGCGGCGGCGCGGCAGGGTGCGGCGTCATAGCAGGCGGCGTTGCATTCGGCGCAACTGAAGGCCCGAGGGTCAGGGCCGGCGGCGTCAGCGGGGCCGCCAGTGTTGGATGGGGCTGCTCATGCGGCGCGACGTAGGCCGAGGGGTCAAATTCTTGCGGGATGTGCGAGTCTTTGCGCGGGGTCTGGCTCTCAGCCGATTTGGTCTGCGGTGTCTGGACCTCCGGCGCGTTCACAGCTGGGGCTTGATGCGCAGCGGATGCGCCAATTGCTTCGACAGCCGCCGCATAGGGATTATCGGGTATCTCTCCGATTTGGCCGGGCATTTTAAGGATGTTTGTTGGTGCGGGCCCAGCCGAGACGGGTGCCGGGGCATTGGGCTGCGGCTCATTCGCTTGAACAGACGCGATCCGGGCGTGCATACGGGATAGCTCATCCTGTAAGGACCGGATGGTTTCGCTCATCTCGTCAATGCGCGGATCATCCGCGTTGGCCGGCAAATAAGGATTGGCCCTTGGATGTTGATCCGCCGGGGACCAAGCGGAGGCGATCACCTCCAAGGCCTCAAGACGGGTCGTGATATCGGTCTTCGCGGATGTGAATTCGACTTGGGTTTCTTGCGCCAGATCAGCCAATCGCTCTGCCGTATCTGTATCTGACGTTTTAGCGCGATTTTCGAGCGTGGCCGCAAATTCCGCGACTTTTTCTCCGACGATGACGAGTGCATTCGCGGTTTCAGCCTCTACGCGGTCGACCCGTCTTTCGACTCGCTCGTGAACCGTATCGATTTTCGCGTCCAGCGCCGCCGTATCCGCTTTGCGGGCTTTGGTCTCGCTAGAGAGGCGGCCTTCCACGGATGTCGCAAGATCTGCAATGTGCCGGTTGAGGCGGGCCAATGATTCGCGCTGCAATGCATAGACCGAGTCCAAGCGGCCATGCGCGGCTTGGACAGCAGCCTCTAAGGTCGAGACGTCGGCTCCGGCCGCTGTGACCCGGGCCATTTCGGACCTAACATTGGCTCGGGCTTGCGCGGAAGCGCGCTCGAGATAGCTCTCCATTCGGAGTTCAAGCTGGTTGAGGCCGCGCGTCAGGGCTGCTTTTTGGGTGCTTGTGCCTTGCTTGGCCGAGGCCTTGATGTCTGCGACCACGGACTCCAATGCCTTTATGGCATTGCGGTTCTTTGTATCTGCGCCCTTCAGGCGCGACTCGAGTGACTTGAGGTTTTTTGACAGGCTGGCAACGGTGTCTTTTTTGAGCGTAGTTTTGACCTGTTTCGGAACGGCTTTCCGGGCCGTTGTCTTGGTCGGTGTTTTCGCAGCTTTGCTCGACATGAACGCAGTTTTCCCAGAGTCATAGCCACACTTGGGCCGTGAGTCGGCGCAATTGTGGAGATGGTTTGGCCCGTTAGACCCCGAACGTAGTTAACGCCGCGTTAAATCGTTAACCTTTTGCAGCGGAAATCTGCAAAACGGCGGAATAAGATGTCGCGCCTCTATGATTAAGGTTGACGTTGACGTGAACGTCAACCTTGGCTATGCGGACGTCATGACAGAGGTTCAACATCAGAAATGGGGCGTAAAGGCGTTTGCTGAAATCTTCGGCGTGACGCCGCGGACGATCCGATTCTACGAAGATAAGGGCCTGCTGACGCCCGCCCGCGAAGGCGGCGTTCGAATTTTTGGTCCGCGAGATCGGCTGCGCTTTGAAAAAATCATGCGCGGGAAACGTCTGGGTTTTTCGCTAGAAGACATTCGCGCCGTGTTCGATATTACAGACGGCGTCGTGACGGACCGCGCCGAAGTGCAGCGCCGGAAAGAGAATTTCGAAGCAGTTATTGCGAGCCTTGCCGAAAGACGCCGCGATTTAGATATTCTGCATCGTGACATGGCCGAAGTGATTTCTATCGCAGATGAAGCCTTGTCCAGCGCGCCTGGCTCCGGCAGCGTCGCGGATCTCGCCGCGCGCTACCAGGCTGCTTTTGATGAAGCGGTCACCGGGAACCCTATCGATTTTATGTCGGGCAGTCCTGACATCCGTTCTAACACTCATATCACGTCTTAAGAGGATAATCTTATGCCTTCCTATAAAGCTCCCGTTCGGGACATGCAGTTCTTGCTCCACGAAGTCCTCGGATTTGAGGACCTCACAAATTACGAGGCCTTCTCAGAGGTGGATAATGATCTGGCAGATGCTGTTTTAGAGCAGGCCAGTAAATTTGCCGAAGAAGTCCTCGCGCCTCTGAATATTGTTGGCGATCATGAAGGCTGCAAACGCCATGAAGACGGGTCCGTCACAACGCCAACAGGCTTTAAAGAGGCCTATAAGCAGATGACCGAAAATGGCTGGACGGCTCTCTCTATGGATCCAGAATATGGCGGGCAGGGCATGCCGGGCATGTTGCAAATCGCCGCCAGCGAAATGTGGACATCGTCTAATATGGCCTTCGCTATGTATCCGGGCCTCACCGGCGGCGCGATCAAGGCTATCCAAGTCGGCGG
>CALDTL010000142.1 GCA_937923965.1 uncultured Caulobacterales bacterium | reverse complement strand
TGCGATCACCGCGTCGTTGACGGCGCGCTCGGCGCGGAATGGCTCGGCGTGTTCAAACGCTATGTGGAAGCGCCCATCACGATGATGCTTTAGGCGGCCAATAGGCAACTGCGTTAAGGACTCACCTCAGAGGCGAGGGAGATTGTCCAAACGGTGTGTTATATGGTAAACAAATCCTGAATAAGGAGTTTGCCATGTTGACCAAAGCTATCTTCACCGGCGGAGTGCTCGCCCTTTTGTCCGGTTCTATTGTGTATTTTGGCATAGATGGGGCGGATGCGCTCGAAACCGAAATTACGAAAGATGCGCGTATCGCAGACACGGAATTGGCCGGAGCCGCGTCAGAAGACGCCGTCTCCGAGGAGACGATTGTAAAATCTGCTGACTCTAAACTTGCCGAAGCCAAGCCTGAGCCCGCTGCGGCGGCAGAGCCGACACTGAGCGACGAAGAGCGGATGAAAAAGGCTCGTATCGAAAGAGCGCGCCTCAAGAGAGCAAAGGCTAAAAATGTGGATCCCATGGAGTCCGAGGAACAGCTATCCGTCGGCGAGACTGAAAGCGGCGATTTAAAAACGGCTGCGGCTGAAGAGCTAGATGCCCAGGCGGAGCAGGTAAGTCCTCAGCCTAAGACGAAATGGCTGGATCAATATCTCAAGAAAACAAAGCCGGAAAACACCTCTGAAAGTAAATCTGATGGGACGCCCAAGGCGCTAATGTCCAATGAAGACAAAATGTCCAAGGAAGAGGCGTCTTCGGCAACAACCTATGACGCGAGTTCGGACTCAGGCGAGAGTTCCACGGCAAAGGATGCGGCGACGGCTGAAAAACCATCTTCGGCAAAACTCTATCCCAAGGGGACTGACCGTTCAGCAACGGAGGCGGCCGAAATTGATGAATCAGAAATCGATAAATCCAAGACTGTCCGAGGCCGGATAATGATGAAGATGTCTGAGTCTCAGTCCGGCTCCGACACTGAAGGCGAGGAGATGATCGACCCCGCTACGCAAGAAACTATGACAAAGAAAAAGATCGTCATCCAGATGGACGGAGAGGATCCCGCGCGTTGGATGACTGACGGGAATGACATTGATATAGAGATGATGATCGAAGACATGATGCAGGAAAATGACGACATAGAAAAGGATGTCCGTATCTTCCGTATGGACAGACGGAAAGACCGCGCCAAAAGGTCGGCCAGAAGGTCCCAAAATACAGTCGATTATGATTTCGTATTAAGCGAGGCCCGCAAGCTGCAGGTTGTTGACATGCGTAACATCGCGTTTTTTGAAATTATTGATTACGCCGTTGATCGGAAGGATTTCAGTGAAGCTGCAGATATTCTTCAAGAGTTATCTGATCCTGAACTTCGCGATACTGCCCGCGCAAAAATCGGTGTCGGATTGGCAAAAATCGGAGATAGTGAAGCTGCGTTCGCCGTATTGGACGAAATGGAGATTGACGAGCTGACCGCGTCCATGCGCCTTGAAATCATCACAGCGCTTATGGCGACGAAGGCTGAACGAATAGCGCCAGCTTTAAGGCGCTAAATTCGTATCTTCATAGCAGATAGGTAAAATTAGAGGTTCTAACCTGACCTAAATTCGGCCATAAGACGCCCGTTATTGCGGGAGTTCTTTCATGTCCGAAACATCATTCGACGTCATCGTTATCGGTTCAGGTCCAGGCGGCTATGTGACGGCCATCCGTGCGTCGCAACTCGGTATGAAGACCGCGATCATTGAGAAAGCTGATCTGGGCGGTGTCTGTTTAAATTGGGGCTGTATTCCGACAAAAGCCCTCCTGCGCTCCGCCGAAGTTTATCACAACATGCAGCACGCCGATAATTACGGCCTGAGTGCGCAGCCTAGTTTTGACCTCGCAAAGATCGTGAAGCGGTCACGCAATATCGCGGGGCAACTCTCCGCTGGTATCAAACATCTGATGAAGAAAAATAAGGTCACGGTGATTAGTGGCTTCGCAACCCTAACGGCGGGGAAACCTGCCCCGAAAGTCCATGTCGAGGGCAAGACCTATTCGGCTAAACATGTGATCCTCGCGAGCGGCGCGCGCGCGCGGACAATTCCGCAAGCCGGCCTAGAGCCGGACGGAAAATTCATTTGGACAGCGCGCGAAGCGATGACGCCAGACACAATTCCTGAGAAATTGCTCGTGATCGGGTCAGGCGCAATCGGCATGGAATTTGCCAGCTTCTTTCAAGCTTTTGGGGCCGACACGACAGTCGTTGAAATGGTTGACCGGATTTTGCCAGCTGAAGACGAAGAGATTTCCAAAATGGCCCGAAAGTCATTTGAAAAACGCGGCATGACGATCAAGACGAGAACTCAGGTCAAATCCGTCAAAACAGACGCCAAGGGAGTCACGGCTATATTGTCAACAGACGGCAAAGACGAGACGTTAAAATTTGATCGCGTAATCCTGGCCATCGGGATTGTGGGTAATGTCGAAGACATGGGGCTCGAAGCGCTCGGCGTGAAAGTCGACCGCACCCATGTCGAGGTTGATGAATTTAGCTTCACGGGTGTGCCGGGGCTTTATGCCATAGGGGATGTCACCACCCCGCCTTGGCTCGCGCACAAGGCGTCCCATGAAGGCATTATCTGTATTGAGAAAATCGCAGGCATGAGCCCGCATCCGCTTGATGCCAATGCGATCCCGGGCTGCACCTATTGCCACCCGCAAATTGCGAGCGTCGGTCATACTGAGTCGCAAGCCAAAGCGGCGGGATATGACATTAAGGTCGGCCGATTCCCCTATGTCGGGAACGGCAAGGCGATCGCCTTGGGGGAGCCGGAGGGTCTGATTAAAACTGTGTTCGATGCCAAGACCGGCGAATTGCTAGGCGCGCATATGATCGGCGCCGAAGTGACAGAGCTCATTCAAGGCTACACGATTGCGCAAAAATTAGAGACGACGGAGCATGAGTTGATGGAAACGGTCTTCCCGCATCCAACACTCTCAGAAATGATGCATGAGGCTGTCTTGGATGCCTATGATCGCACGATCCACTTTTAGCCGCGTTTTTTAGGTTCTATTGCAATTTGTGTTTATTGATGGTCTCGAGAGACCCGAAAACTAGGCGATAAGGCCCAGTTTTCGGTTTCTAGAAATCCGAGGCTTTCATTAGTCCAGTAAAAGCTCTCGACGTGTCAATCGTGGCTTCATGCCAATCTTACGCATCCAATCTGCGAATTTCGTCTTGCTGCGTAGAGCCGGCTTCTCGAAGATATACCAGCTTAGAGCTGCCAAGCCGACGGTTGGCGGGAAGGTGAGTGCTAGCAATTCAACGACGCTCAAATGCGGTAGCCAATAGAATATCATCTGCAGAACACACCAGTGATAGATATAAATGCCATAGGATAAATCTGGGATGCGTTGCATCCATTCCATTGAGGGTATGGGCGTATAAGCCGCACGGAAAATCAGCCAGGCCAAGAGCACATTGATAATGACTTCGATGGCGGGCGTGTTCCGGAACATAAAGCTAGCGACAACCATTATCGCAAGCGAGACCCAGCTAAAGGTCAGCCGATCGCGATAGGCATATATGGTTGCACCAAGGCCGTAAGCGATACCGAACCTAAACAGGCTTTCAATCGTCGCCGGGAGGGACTCAAATAATCCAAAGTAATTGAGTAGAATCCAGCCAAGAGAAGGTAGAATGAATTGCAATAAGACCATGTATTTCTTGCGCAACATTCCCAGTGAGAAGACGCCTAACGTCCCGATATAGGCGAGAACCTCGTAACGAAGCGTCCAAAGCGGGGCTGATCCAAATTGTTCTGAATTTGTCTCAAATGCCCGCGGCATGACCATGTCCGTATCGAGGAAGGTAAGAACTTTGAGCGGTTGCAAATACCAATCTGGGTCACTAAAAAATGCAGCAAGTGGCGCTTTCGTCGCAAGGGGCCCGATCACGACCATTACAAAAAGGACGTGAACTATGAGGGCTGGAAAGATGCGCAATGCCCGTGCAGAAATGAAACTCGGCGTATCGCCGCGATAAACCATCGATTTTGTGACGAGGAAACCTGACGCTATAAAGAATAGATTTACGGCCAAATAGCTGAAGGTGTAATGATACAGAACATGTGGTTCCATATTGGCCCCTTGAGCAACCGCGAAACTATGCCCAATGACCACCAAGGACGCAAACAACAGCCTAAGAGGGGTGAAAAAATTATCATGCCCTTCTCGGATGGCAAAACCTGGGCTTTTAGAGCCATCATAATCTGTCAATGTGTTTCGCATAAATATCCAAACTTTCGCAGAAGCGGGGTGAGATCGCTGTCCGTATGGCAGAATTCCGTTAATTTGCTGCAAATTTGATGCCAGCCATCGGTAAAGAATAGGATTCTAGCTCTGGATAGCCTTCGTGGTTTACATGCTTTAATCGGCTTGAACCTTGAATGTAAAAAGACCATTTAGGCGCTATGGCAACGTTGATTGATATGAATTCGGATCGTGTTCGGCATCCGGAAAAGGCGCATAAACCTGACACGGAGGTCTTGCGCAAACCGAAGTGGATTCGCGTCAAAGCCCCAACATCCAAGGGCTACGCGGAAACCCGCAAGATCGTAAAAGATAAAGGTCTTGTCACCGTCTGCGAAGAAGCGGCTTGTCCTAATATTGGTGAGTGTTGGGAAAAATCTCATGCCACATTTATGATCCTTGGCGAGATTTGCACGCGGGCCTGTGCGTTTTGCAATGTTTCGACCGGAATGCCCCAAGCCGTTGACGTTGATGAACCTCGAAAGATTGCTGAGGCTGTGACTGAGATGAAGCTCCAGCATGTTGTTATCACCTCCGTTGATAGAGATGATTTATCCGATGGCGGCGCCCAACATTTTGTCGATGTTATTCAGGCTATTCGATCTAAATCCCCCGCGACAACGATTGAGATTTTAACCCCTGATTTTCTCCGCAAAGATGGTGCCACGGAGAGGGTCATTGATGCCAAGCCTGATGTTTTCAATCATAACCTTGAAACCGTACCCCGTCTCTATTTGAAAATTCGGCCCGGCGCTCGATATTTTCATTCTTTGCGGTTGTTACAAAAAGTAAAAGGCCGCGATCCCGCGCAGTTTACGAAGTCCGGACTTATGGTTGGGTTAGGGGAGACTAAAGAAGAGATCATGCAGGTCATGGATGACATGCGCTCTGCGGGTGTCGATTTCTTGACGATTGGACAATATCTCCAGCCAACACGCAAACATGCCAAAATTGAGCGCTTCGTCACGCCCGAGGAATTTAAATCCTATGAGACGATTGCGCGGGCAAAAGGATTTTTGATGGTGTCCGCAACCCCGCTGACTCGCTCATCTTATCACGCCGATAGCGATTTTGCTCAACTTCGCGCAGCCAGAGACGCGCAATTAGGACAACAAGCCCATGCCTAAAACCCACCTTGTTCGCCGGATTCAGAGCGCTCCCGAAGCTCTTTTTGATTTGGTCGCGGACGTTGAAAACTACCCTGAGTTCATCAATCTCATTTCCGCTTTGAGGATTACGAAAAAGCTATCCGAGACCGAATTTGAGGCAGAGGCCGTCGTCGCTTATAAAATGATCAGCGAGACTTTCCGCTCTCACATCAAAATAGATCGAGAAGCGCTTAAAATCTCCGTGACAAAAGCTGAGAAAAGCGGTGCCGTAAAGTCACTCGTCAATAGCTGGGCATTTTACCCGCTTAAAGATGGATCTAGTTTAGTTGACGTTGTCGTGGACGTGAAAATGAAAGCCAGACCGCTTGAGTTCTTGTTACGAGATAAATTTGACCGGGCTTCGACTAATATCATCGACGCTTTTGAGAGGCGTGCGCGGCAACAAATACCAACAGTTGGCGAAGATATTTATTATTATACAGATGAGTTAGAGACGTTGGGCTTGGAAGGAAAGCTTCTTATCTAACGCAGCGCGCCCATTATTGTTTCTAGAGCAGCAAGGCAGGTGTAGTCTCGAACTTTATTCCGGCTTACATCCGGGAAATCATGTCGTTTTGATGTCAACTCAGTCGCCGTCGCTAATCCGATCCAGACGGTTCCGACAGGCTTGTCTACTGACCCGCCGCCGGGTCCTGCGACGCCTGTGATCGATACCGCAATATCAACCTTAAGCTTGGCGCGGCATCCCGCCGCCATTTCCGCGGCTACGCTTTCGCTGACAGCGCCATAAGTTTCGATTGTCTCAGACCCGACACCCAACTGATCCACTTTGACCGAGTTATGGTAGGCGATGATGCCGCCATAAAATACGGCGGAACTTCCCGGTGTGGCGGTTATGGCCGCTCCAATGAGGCCGCCGGTGCAACTCTCCGCCGTCGCAATAGTTTTACCCTGAGCGCAGCTTGTCTCAACGAGTTCCGCGGAGAGCGAGAAAATTTGAGATAAAAGGTTTTGACTCATCAGGTGAACTTCACTGTTGCCGTCGCTTGGGCTGCAAGTCCTTCGCCGCGGCCTGTAAAGCCCAAAGACTCGGTTGTCGTCGCCTTGACGCTGACGCGGGTGAGGGGGAGGCGGCACAACTCTGCGATATTGCGCCTCATCGCGTCTCGATGGGGTTTGATTTTTGGTTTCTCACAAATCAAAGTTACATCAACATGCTGCAGGGCGCCGTTCCTGTCTTTGAGTTTTTCGAGAGCGAAGATTAAAAACTTATCGGACGAAGCCCCTTTCCACTGCGGGTCGGATGGGGGGAAGTGGTCGCCAATATCCCCGAAGCATAAGGCCCCCAAGATGGCATCCGTAAGTGCGTGCAAGCCTGCATCAGCATCTGAATGCCCGCGCAGGGTATATCCACAGTCAATGGGAACGCCGCAAAGCCAGAGGGGCTCTGATGAGCTGTGGTCGAATTGGTGAACGTCAAAACCGGATCCGGTGGCTATGTAGGCTGTATCCATCATATTAGCTGCTTTGGCGAAATCTTCGGGGTAGGTCACCTTGAAATTTTTGGGTTCGCCGTCCGTGAAGTGAATCTTTAGGCCTGCAGCATGGGCCACGGCAATGTCATCGGCATAGTCATTTTCCGTCGCATGCTCTAAGAAAGCCTTGTGTATATCTCTGTAGCGAAACGCTTGAGGTGTCTGAGCGCGCCTGAGCGCCGCCCGATCGACTGACGCTCCATCCAATGTTTTGAGCGCGTCGGCAATCGGTAGCGTCGGCGCGGCTGCATCTGCCGTGCTGAGAGCGTTGGAGAGGTCCTGCAGGAGTCGTTTTGTAACGAAGGGTCGCGCAGCATCATGGATGAAAACATGTTCGACGGCTGTGTTTGCGAGAGAATTTAAGCCAGAGAGCACAGATTTTGTGCGTGTTGCACCTCCAAGCGTCGTGACCGATGAAAGCTCTAACGTCTCCAACACATCGTCAATCCAGATGTCGTCCGCGCTGACTACGACACGAATTTCGTGAAAATCATGCGCATCTTGCAAATTTTTCATCGTGTGCGTGATTAGCCTTTCGGTCCCGATCATCTCATATTGCTTCGGAACCTCCCGGCCAGCTCTCGAGCCCTTTCCAGCGGCGACCAAAATCAGTGCGGTGTGAGTCATAATCTGCCCGGCAATTGGTGAATTATTGTGCAGGCGCTCAAGAGCGCCTAAGAGTGTCTAATGACAAACCCAGTCTATATCGGCAAGTCTGCTTTGCGCTCAAATGTTTTGGTGGCCCCCATGTCCGGTGTCACTGATTTCCCATTCCGGCGCGTGCTCGCGCAATTCAGCCCCGGCCTTGTAGTTTCGGAGATGGTGGCAAGCGAAAGACTGGTCGAGGGCGATGCGGAAAATCTGGCGAAGGCCTCAGGAAAGGGCGTCATAAACCCGCTCTCGGTCCAGCTCGTTGGACGCGATCCTTACTGGATGGCGGAAGGGGCAAAAGCCTTAGCGGACGCCGGCGCAGATATCATCGACATCAACATGGGCTGCCCTGCTCGAAAAGTGACCGGCGCCTTATCCGGCTCGGCGCTCATGCGAGAGCCAAAACTTGCTTTGGAGATTATCGAGGCTGTGGTTCAGGCCGTTGATCTTCCCGTGACGCTAAAAACGCGATTAGGCTGGGATCATGAAACCTTAAATGCGGCGGACATCGCCAAAGACGCGGAGTCGGCAGGGGTTGTGATGTTGGTCGTCCACGGACGAACGCGGTGTCAGTTTTATAAAGGCGAGGCCGATTGGTCAGCGGTTCGAGCCGTGGTGGAAGCCGTGAAAATACCTGTGTTTGTAAATGGGGATATTCACGACGGCCAAGACGCTCTGGCTGCAATTGATGCCTCTGGAGCCGTCGGCGTGATGGTCGGCAGGTCGCTGATTGGGCGTCCTTGGGATATTTTGGATATACGCAGGGCCGTAGACAACATAGTCGCCCGTCCGATTTCTTCGTCCCAAAAAGCAGATGTTGCCGTTAGGCACTACAAAGACATTCTATCCTTCTACCCCGCCGCAAAAGGCGTTCGCTTTGCGCGAAAACACCTCGCTGGATATTGCGATCATTCAGGTCTATCTAAGACTGACCCCTTGAGGGCAACCATCTGCCAGAGCCAAGACCCAACCGAAGTCGAACAGGCCCTCAGGCAGGCCTTAGCGCATATGGCGGAAGCGGCATGACTGATAAGCTCATACCGCTCATAGATGATTGGCCGTTTCCGCTTTTTAAACTGGACGACAAAGACTCGGTCATCTGGACAAATCAAGCGGCGCAAGAGTGGTTGAGTCAGTCACTTCGTCAAATGGAGGGTCAGTCAATCTGGGATATTCTCTCAACCGATCCAGATACGCGCTCGATTTCTGAAAAATCCCGAGGTGAGAGTGCGGCGATAACGTCACGCCATATTCTTGTGAAGACCTCTGCGGAGGCAGAAGAGGGCCGCCTCGCTCATCTCACCGCTTATCCCACACAAGGGGGAACAGGTCTCTCGATTTGGTTTGCAGGGCGAGAGCCTCGGTCTACGAAAATGGGGGGGCATATTGTAACGGGCATGGGGCGTATGATTGCCCACGAGCTCAAAAATCCTTTGGCCGGCATTAAGGGCGCGGCTCAGCTCTTGCGAGATGATGTTGAAACAGCGGAAGGTTTGGCGCTTATCGAGCTCATTAGCTCTGAGATTGATCGAATACGGCGTCTGGCTGACCGGATGGAGAAGCTGGGGGATGAGGATCCTGCTGCAACCGAAAGGGTCAATATTCATGAAATATTGCGGCAAGCCCGCCGGGTTATGCAATCAGCTAATGCCAATGTTGTTTTCGATGAACGTTATGATCCGTCTCTCCCGCACGCCTCCGGTGATCCGGACTCTCTCATGCAGGCGATATTGAACCTCATTAAAAACGGGATCGAAAGCGCTGGGGTGGATGGGGAAATCAGACTGGAAACCTCTTTCAGAGCTGGCGTGCGAGGCGGCGTATCTTCACGGCAATTACCAATCCAAATTAGAATAATTGATAACGGACCTGGTATTCCAAAAGACATGCTCCCGCAGATTTTTCAACCCTTTGTGACGTCGAAACCGGAGGGGCAGGGGCTGGGGCTGGCGCTCGTCTCCAAAGTTGCGGCGGCTCACGAAGGTCTGGTTGAGGTTCAATCCATTCCTGGGCGGACTGTATTCACCCTCCTTCTTCCTGAACCTTTAGAGGCGACCTCATGAAATATGAAATTCTCTTGGCAGATGATGACGACAGCGTGCGCCTCGTTTTACATAAGGCGCTTACGCGCGCGGGCCACACGGTCAAGGCAACAGATAATGCGGAAACCTTGCTCAAATGGGCAGAGTCGGGGCAGGGCGACATTGTGGTCACGGATGTGATGATGGGCGGCCGCGAAGTCTTTGAAGATTTACCGCGATTGACGGAAGCTAGGCCAAAGCTTCCCGTTATTATTATTAGTGCAAATAACACCGTCAATACGGCGCTAAAATCGGGACAACATAAGGTTTTTGAATATGTGCCGAAGCCTTTTGACCTTGATGATGTAACCAATGCGGTTGCGCGTGCAGGGCAATCTGTAAATCCGCGAAAAACACGCACAAACGCAGAAAATAAGCGCTTACCCATGATTGGCCGGAGCGCAGTCATGCAGCCCGTATTCCGCGCGGTTTCGCGGTTTGCGGCCGGCAATCTTCCCGTCCTTATCAGGGGATCTGTTGGCTCCGGTAAAGATCTTGTTGCGCGTTTGCTACATGATGGTGGACCGCGCGTAGATCGGCCATTTCTTAGGACAACTGATTTTGAAAACACCTCACTGACTTTGCAGAAAGCCAACGGCGGTGATATTTACATCGATGAAATTGGTGAGCTGTCCATGCATCAGCAAGAGCGCCTGTTAGCGCTTATGAATGAGTCGGAAATGATTCCGCCGGGGCGTAGGCCCCGTATTATTTCTGCGACGCGAAAAGATCTACGAGACCTCGTGGAGGATGGCGTTTTTCGCGACGATCTTTTGTTTCGGATCAATGTTGCGGAAATCAAGATTCCAAATTTGGCGGAACGAGACCGAGATACCTATGAACTCGCAGAAGCTTTTCTCGCGCAAGCTTCCATTGATCAAACCCGCCGCTTCGAGTCAGACGCCTTAGATGTGCTTCATCGTCATAAATGGACTGGGAATGTGCGCGAGCTGGAGAACCTCGTGCGGCGTCTCGCTGTTCTTTATTCGGATGATGTCATTACTGCTGATATGGTCTTGCAGGAGTTTTCAAAGGACCTGCCACCGATTGAAAAAGCGGGGGCAATACAAAACCGTTTGGAGGACCAATTGGAGGAAGCCTGCCGAGCTTTATTGGAGGCCGACGCCGACAATGACGAGTCAGCTTATACAGCCGCTTTGGCCTGGGTTGAGCGGCCTCTGATCGTAGAGGCTTTGAGAATGACGGGAGGCAATCGCGCGAAAGCGGCTGACAAGTTGGGCATTCATCGAAACACGCTTAGAACGCGATTGAAGTCTCTGAACATAGATTAATGCTGTTCAGCTGCGAAATATGTTGATTTTATGCAACAGTGAGGTATAGCCGCAACACTTATTGAACTTAAGTGAGCTGTGTTCTGAATAGTTTAATAGAAACCCCCGCCCGCGGAAGCCAGGTGCTTCAGGCCTCGCCTGCTGCGCGAAAAGGGCTGACTCTTCGTCTTTCGACAGTCTTCGTTATCGTGTTTTTCGTCGCGATATTCCTTACGATCTTGGGTGCATTGCTATCCTATTCTGCGGATGCGGTGCAAATCGAACAGGCTTGGGACATATTACGGATAAATTTGGTCATTATTCTCATCCTCATTATCTACCTAGGATACAGAGTTTGGACATCTGTTTTCGCTCCCTCCAGAGGGCAATCCGCGCCTCTTTTACACAGGCGTTTCGCCTTAATTTTTTCGCTAGCAGCGCTTTTGCCAGCAGTTCTTGTCGGTGGTTTCTCGACCTCTCTGCTAACAAAAAACCTGTCAGGAATCTTTGGCGAGCGGGTTAGAGTTAACATGGAGGAGGCTCGGCAAATATTGGATGGATATGTCGCCCAGGAATTTGAGAGCTTGGGTAAAGATGTTGCAGAGCTAGAAATAGACATCGTCCGAAGTTTGAATAATTTCGGGGCTAGAATTTCATTTACAGCTGAATTGATGCGCGAAGCACAAACACGGGACCTCGATGCTGTTTATATTTTACGGGAGGACGGATTTGTTCTGACCCGGGCGGAACTCCCCGGCGCACCGGAGCTTAGAATCCCCGAGATTGAACTTTTACAAGGCTTACGGGGCACAGATATTGCCTATCAGAAACGTAACGACATCGATTATCTCATCGCTTTGTCAAAACTGTCGGAAGCCCCAAATACATATCTTTACGTGGGTAAGTTACTTCGGTCGGACAACCAAGTCCTGTCTTCTATTTCCGGTATCGAGTCCGCTGCGTCTCAAATTGCGAAGTTTAATGAGAGTCAAACGCGCATGAATCAAATATTTTTTGTAACGTTGTTGAACAGTGCGCTCCTCATTTTGATGGCCGCGATATGGTTGGGTTTGGCCTTAGCGAACAGAATTATCGATCCCTTGTCAGGTCTCGTGAACGCCGCTGAGCGGGTGAGAGCGGGCGACATGGGTGCCCGCGTCAATGTTGCGGGAGATTGGGGGGAGATTTCTGATTTGGGCTCCGCCTTTAATCGTATGACTTCGCAGCTCGAGTCGCAGCGCGATGAATTAATTAAAGAGCATGATTTATCGGAACAAAGACGTCAATTCTCGGAGGCGGTGTTGTCTGGGGTAAGGGCAGGTGTGATTGGGTTGACTCAACAAGGCAAGATTACGCTCAGCAACGATTCTGCAAAAAAACTACTGGAAGACCGCGGCGAGAAACTGATTGGGCAACCTCTCGAAACGGTCTTGGAGGAGTTTGCCCCCGCCTTTGCCAGCGCGCGCGAAGCTATTTCTGCGAGCTCCGAGGATCAGGTTACTGTTGAAATGGGCGGGGGGAGCCGAATTTTCGATCTTCATGTTTCGGCCTATAAAGGGGCTCGAAATGATACGGGTTGGGTTTTGACCTTTGACGACATGACGCGCTTGGTTTCCGCGCAGCGACATTCTGCTTGGCGAGAAGTCGCGCGCCGAATTGCCCATGAGATAAAAAACCCTCTTACGCCGATTCAATTGTCCGCCGAGAGACTGGCGCGAAAATATACGCATGAAATCACGTCTGATCGCAAAACATTCGAGAACTGCACTCAAACAATTTTGAGGCAAGTCGGCAGTCTTGAGCTTATGGTTGATGAATTTTCTGCCTTTGCTCGCATGCCTGCGCCTGAGTTAATGGTCACCGAACTAGGTCTTATATTGGAGGACACAATTTTTGCTCAGGGCGTTAGCTTTCCGGAAATTCGCTTCCGGAAACGCGGAAGGTGGCCTGATAATACCTTAGTCCAAGGTGATGAGCGACTGCTTAGCCAGGCTTTTACAAATGTTTTGAAAAATGCGGGCGAAGCCGTCCAGCGGAAGATGGAAGATGGTGCCTCTGGACATTTCCAAGGCGAAGTTACGATCGACCTTATCGATATGGGGGCGCAACTCGCTGTGCATGTAAGTGATAATGGTCCCGGATGGCCATTTAAAGATGTTGAGCGATTAATGGAGCCTTACGTCACGACGCGCGACGGCGGGACCGGGCTAGGGTTGGCTATCGTTAAACGTATCATTGAAGATCATGGCGGCCAATTGAAACTCGAATCTCGCCAAGATTCAGAAGGTGCCCGCACACTGATATATTTACCCCAGAGAAAAGATTTAAGTTTCGGTCATTCCCGTGAACCAGGAGAAGTCTCATGACGTCTGATGTCCTAATTGTAGAAGATGAAGACGATATTCGAGCGATGATATCGGGCATTTTGGAAGATGAAGGGTATGAAGTCCGAGAGGCTGCAACGTCTCAGGATGCGTTAGAAGCTGTGAAAATTCGAAAGCCAAACTTAGTTGTTTTGGATGTTTGGCTAAAAGGCTCAGAAATGGATGGGATCGAATTGTTGGCGGCTTTAAAACTTCGCTACAAAAACCTCCCCGTGATTGTGATTTCCGGTCACGGAACGGTTGAGACGGCGGTGTCGGCTATCCGAAAAGGCGCATTTGATTACATCGTCAAGCCATTCAAAGCCGAAAAGCTTCTTATTACGGCGACCCGCGCGTTGGAGAACGCACGACTTCGTCAAGAAAATGAGGAGTTAAAAGGTAAAACTGTCAATGACGACACGCTCGTTGGGTCATCTGCCGCGATTGCACAGCTGCGTCAAAAAATAGGCCGGATCGCGGCGACAAATTCCCGGGTCCTCATCACGGGGGCATCTGGAACAGGCAAAGAGCTTTTAGCGCGTATGCTGCATCTTCAATCAAAAAGATCAGACGGACCTTTTAAAGCGGTGAACGCGGCGTCAATGGTGCCTGAACGGGTGGAAGAAGAGCTCTTTGGCGTTGACTCAAATGGAACAGATAGGCCCCAGCAAACGGGACTGTTGGAACGGGCGCATAACGGCACACTTTACCTTGATGAAGTCGCCGATATGCCTCTAGAAACTCAGGGAAAACTGCTGCGCCTTCTCGTCGAACAACGGTTCAACCGCGTAGGAGGACAAGATGATGTGCAGGTGGATGTTCGCGTGATTACGAGTTCCTCCAGAGACCTCACAAATGAAGTCGCGTTGGGTAAATTCCGCGAAGATTTATACCATCGTTTAAATGTTATGCCGCTTCATGCGCCTAAATTGTCAGAGCGCAGAGAAGATATCCCGGCTTTGGTTGCGCATTTTATCGATCAGCTCGCAGCGTCCACGGGTTTGCCTGCGCGTCAGATTGGGGATGATGCTATGGCGGCTCTCCAAGCGCATGATTGGCCCGGAAATGTGCGGCAATTGCGCAATAACGTCGAAAGACTGCTTATTTTGGCCACTGGAGAGCCAAACCAGCCAATTACACTCGCGACCTTGCCGAAAGAGGTGTCCGTTGTCAGGGCCGGCGCGAACTCTCAGGATAATGACAGGATTATCGCGATGCCGCTTCGAGATGCGAGAGAGCACTTTGAGCGGGAGTATCTTCAAGCGCAAATCGACCGTTTTGGCGGCAATATTTCCCGCACAGCTAGTTTCGTTGGGATGGAGCGTTCAGCCTTGCATCGCAAACTCAAGTCGCTAGGTTTAGGCGCGACCGGGCGAGACGATTGATCCGCCGTATTTAGGATACTTACATGCGGGTCATTATTTGTGGAGCTGGGCGGGTTGGTTACGGCCTGGCGTCGCGCCTGTCTCAGGAGCGCAATACCGTAACGGTTATCGACACCTCTCCAGATTTGATTCGTCAAATTACGAATGAACTCGATGTTCGCGGCGTCATTGGTCACGGCAGTCATCCCGAGGTCCTGGTAAGAGCGGGCGTTGATGATTGCGATATGATTATCGCCGTGACCCATACAGATGAAGTAAATATGATGGCCTGCCAGGTCGCGCATTCGCTGTTTAACGTGCCAACAAAAGTCGCCAGAGTTCGCGCGCAAGGCTATCTCGATAGTCAGTGGAATGACCTCTATTCCAGAGAGAACATGCCAATAGACATCATTATCTCGCCAGAAATTGAAATTGGTAAAGCAATCTTGCGGCGGCTGAACACACCAGGGGCCTTTAACGTCGTGCCATTTGGCGACGGAGCTGTACAAATGCTCGGTGTGGAAATTTTGGAAGACTGCCCCATTATTCAAACGCCGATACGTCAAATTCCTGACCTTTTCACTGGGCTTCATGCAGCTGTTGTCGGAATTGAAAGGGATGGTGAGTTATTTGCGCCAACCCCAGATGACCCGCTCGAGGTGGGTGACCGGGCTTACATTGTCACGCAAGCGGCCCATTCGACACGGTTGCTAGAAGTCATTGGCGCGCACCAAACCCAGGCCCGTCATGTCGTGATTATTGGGGGCGGTAATATTGGGATGTATGTCGCGGAAAAACTTGAGGGTAAAACAGGCATGCGCGTTCGCGTGATAGAGAGAGATAAAGAGCGCGCCGAAAAAGTCGCGGAGCATCTCAATCGAACCGTCATCCTAAATGGAGATGCGATGGATGCCGAAATCCAAGAAGAGGCCGGGGTCGCAAATGCAGAGATGGTTATTAGTCTCACCAATAGTGACAGCGTCAATATTCTCTCGGCTGTCCTAGCAAGAAAATTGGGCGCGCGGACGACCATCAGCTTAATAAATGAGTTATCGATGCAAGAAATGCAGTCGGAACTTGGAATAGACATGATTATCGATCCGAGAGCCTCCACGATTTCTTCTATTCTACGTCACGTTCGGCGAGGCCGGATTCTCGAAGTCTATTCGTTAGAGCATGGCGGCGCCGAGGTAATTGAAGGGGAAGTCTTAGACACATCGCCTATGGCCGGCAAAGCGCTGCGAGATGTAATGCTCAGTGAGGGCGTTGCGATTGGCGCGATTATTGCGGATGGGGATGTTTTCCCGCCATCAGGTGAATTTGTTTTGCGTCCAGGGCACCGAGTTGTTTTGATGGCGGAAAAAGGGGCGTTGGAGGGCGTTATGACAATGTTCCGAGTCTCTTCTGATTATTATTAAACCCTTATGACACTTAACCGTATTCTGTTCTGGCTTGGTCGTACATTTTTTGTATGCGCCGGACTTTACCTGATAACGGCAGTCGTTGCGCTTTTATGCCAGGATGTTCCGTCTGCTGTTGATTTGATCAGTTTTGGCGTGAGTACTGGGGTTTTTGGGTCAGTATTGGTCTTGCTGTCG
This sequence comes from uncultured Caulobacterales bacterium, assembly GCA_937923965.1. GTDB lineage: Bacteria > Pseudomonadota > Alphaproteobacteria > Caulobacterales > Maricaulaceae > Litorimonas. The sequence continues at coordinate 10,502 of CALDTL010000142.1, read as the reverse complement.
AGCGGCTTTGACGCGCGAGAATCCAAATCCGAAGCCTTGCTTTTTCTGATTTTATTTTGGCTCTTGATGCCTGCGATTTTGAGTCTGCCTTTTAGATTTATTGCTCCAAATACGAGTTTTCTAGCGGCTTATTTCGAAAGCGTTTCCGCCTTCACGACAACAGGGGCCTCGCGTTTGAACCCGGATGAGTTATCGCCCGTTTTATTGTTTTGGCGCTCACTTGTGCAATGGGCAGGCGGCGTTAGCGTTGCGACTTTCGCAATTGTTATTTTGGCGGCCGTAAACCAGACGGGCACAGGCGTCCATAAATCCATGCTTTACACGGTCAGCAAGGGCGAACTCTTTAGTCGATTGACTGGTATTGGTCAGCTGGTTGCCGGAATATATTTATTTTTATCTCTCGTCGGTTTCATTCTAATGACTCTCGGCGGGGCACCGGCTTTTGATGCGCTTTGTTTGTCTTTAAGCGGCGTCAGCACGGGAGGTTTGACCCCTCGCGCAGGGCCATTGCAGCTCTATATACCGCCATTCGCTGCAACCGTTCTTGGTGTTCTCTGTGTTTTGGGGGCGATGAATATTGCCGTCATTTGGGATGTTTTACGTCTTCGAAAAATTAAAAATGGCCTCAGCCTCATATGGAATGTTGAGCACAGAGCCTTGATGGCCATTCTGTTTTTCTTAGTTCTAATCGGCGTGTGGTTCTCTGGCATGGGAAGTTTTGGTCATCTTTTTTTAGATAGTGCCTTCTTCGTGAGCTCGGCAGGATTTCAATATCAAGTCATCAGTCTTGATCTTGTTCCGCCCGTGATTTTGATCACCTTCGCTTTAACGGGCGGGTCTGCATTGTCGACTGCTGGGGGCGTAAAGCTCATTCGGATACTTCTTTTATTTCGTCATTTGGGAACAGAATTGTCCCGGTTGTCACATCCGTCGCGAGTCATTCCGGTGAAATTCAGAAATCGAATCATCCCTGACTCCGCCTTTCTTTCAATTTGGATGTATTTTTTCGCCTACACCTTGGCGTTCGGGATAGGAATTGCAGCCTTTGGCGTCGTAGGGTTATCTTTAGATGATGCGATCGCGTCTGCAGCGGCTAGTTTAGCCAATGTTGGGCCCTTATTGGACCTAACATTGCCCGAATCAGGTTTGACCTATGCGCAGTTCACAAATGGCCAGATGAGTGTGGCTGTGGTGCTTATGCTATTGGGACGAATTGAAGTTTTAGCTGCGTTAGCGCTTCTTTTGCCCAATTTTTGGAAACAGTGAGTTTGGCTGAGCTTTTTTCACTTAAGACAGAAATTGCAGCTTGAAACAAAGGTGTCGCTACGACATGACAGCAGCGTGGGAGTAGCGGGGCAAAGCTTCAGACCTCAATATTTGCTAATTGTGTGGGGAAAATGATGCCAGATCGAAATCAAAACCTTCAGGATACATTTCTGAACACCGTTAGAAAGTCAAAGACGCCTTTGACAATATTCCTCGTAAATGGGGTGAAGCTCCAAGGGGTCGTGACTTGGTTTGATAATTTCTGTGTTTTATTGAGGCGCGACGGTCAGGTTCAACTTGTTTATAAACATGCCATCTCAACGATTATGCCGGGCGGCCCCGTTATTTTACATGATCCTGTTGATGAGGATTAAATTTACTCAGCTCTATTGTGGTTGAACATGCCCTGAAGCGCGACCGCGCATTTGTCGCCCATCCTCGATTTGCAGATAATCGGGCCTCTGACGCGGATTACGACCTAGAAGAGGCTGTCGGATTAGCGGTCGCTCTGGACGTTGATCCCATTTCAGCTGTTATCATTCCGGTTCGTGATATTCGAAGCTCTAATTTTTTCGGGACGGGGCAGATTGAAGATATGGCCGCAGCGATTGCGGGCGAGGCTTTGACCCTGTTGATTGTTAACGCGTCCCTGTCTCCAGTTCAGCAACGAAATTTAGAGCGTATTTTAAAGGTCAAAGTGATTGACCGGACCGGCTTGATTCTCGAAATTTTTGGGCTGCGCGCCGCAACCAAGGAAGGTCGTTTGCAAGTTGAGCTTGCTAGGATGGGGTATGAACGCTCTCGCCTCGTTCGGACTTGGACCCATTTGGAGCGCCAACGCGGCGGCACCGGCGGGCTTGCCGGTCCGGGCGAAACACAGATTGAAAGTGATCGCCGCGTTTTGGACGACAAGATGACGCGCTTGAAGCGTAAACTGGACGATGTGCGGCGAACACGCGGTCTGCAGCGCAAACAACGTCAACGCGCGCCGGAACGTATTGTTGCACTGGTTGGCTATACGAATGCTGGGAAATCCACATTGTTCAATCTAATTACTAAAGGCGGGGTCTTGGCGAAAGACATGCTCTTCGCGACTTTGGACACGACGCATCGCGTTCTGCCGCTTCCCAGCGGACAGACGGCTGTGCTGTCGGACACTGTTGGTTTTATCTCTGATCTCCCGACGTCTTTGATCACAGCCTTTCGAGCGACCTTGGAGGAAGTTAAAGAAGCTGATCTTTTGGTGCATGTGCGCGACATGTCCGATCCTCTGGCGGAGCGCAGGCGAGATGAAGTCATGGAGGTCCTCGACCAAATCGAAGCCGGACCGGAGCACGGACAAGCCATTGTCGAAGTTTGGAACAAAACAGATTTGCTCGGGGAAGACGATGCGCGGCATTTATCAGAACGCGCCGCCGCGTCGCGGACCTATATCGATATGATCGATGCCTTTGAGATTTCCTGTCTGACGGGCGGCGGTGTCCCTCAACTTGAGCTGGGTATTGAAGAAGCTTTGACTCGGAATGACCATATTCTTGATGTTATTATAACGCCGGCTCACTTCTCCGCTCGGGCTTGGTTGCATCAAAATGGACAAGTGCTTCGGGATGAACCCGGTGAGGGCGGAACGGCCGAAATGCAAGTTCGATTGTCAGAATCGGACGCGGGTAAGTTTCTTGCCAAGCATAAAGACTTGATCGTTTCCTAGAGACCCGTTGTCTTGGCAGCCTGCCAAAGCGTTTCCATCTCCTCCAAATTCAGGGTGTCCAAACTCGAACCAGCATTGTCTTCGACATAGGTGAAACGCCGCGTGAATTTCGCGTTGGCTGACCTGAGGGCCTGCTCAGGTTCGACTTCTAGTTTCCGAGCCAGATTGACGACCGAGAAAAGTAGATCTCCCATTTCGGATTCTATGTCGCTTTGGTTTTGGGTTTTGACAGCCACGCTGACTTCTTCGATTTCTTCTCGTAACTTTTCGACGGGGCCAATTGTGTCGGGCCAGTCAAAGCCTTTTTTGGCTGCTCGTTTTTGCAATTTTTCAGCGCGCATCAAGGCGGGTAGAGATTTCGCGACTCCATCCAAAGTTCGCGCATCACCCTTATTTTTACGCTCGGCCGCCTTGATCATATCCCAATCCGGTTGGTCCCCGTCGCCGAAAACATGTGGATGTCGGCTGACCATCTTCTCAACTAATCCGTCGCAAACATCGCTAAAGTCAAACGCGCCTATCTCATCGGCCATTTTTGCGTGAAACAAGACTTGGAAGAGAAGGTCGCCCAGCTCGTTTTTGAGGTCAGCCATGTCCCGACGCTCAACTGCGTCCATGACCTCATAGCTTTCCTCGATCGTGTAGGGCGCAATGGTCTCAAATGTTTGCTGACTATCCCAGGGGCAGTCTCGGCGGAGCCTGTCCATCAAGGCTGTGATCCGGGCATAAGGCGTATCGCCAAGCTCTTTCATTTGCGCGGCTTTCGTAGGGTCAGCACGATGAGCGCACCTAAGGTCAGGATCGAAACCCCGTAAGACGCGAGAATGAAAGCGGTGTTTTTGCCAAAGTCCATCATGAGGCCATATCTTCCAAGGTGACGCGCGCAGGTTTAGATCCGGCTGCACGCTGCTGCTTGAGCTCAACCAATTCCGCCTCGGTTCCGCGAAGGGCAAACCACGCGAGTAGGGCGGTATATCCTAAAGTCATCACCAACAGAGGCGTTAAAAGTTCGCTGGGCAGACCAGGCGCACCCGGTTCGGAAATCGTTGCGGGTTGATGCAGTGTATTCCACCAATTCACGGAAAATTTGATTATGGGCAGATTTAAGGCCCCGACCATCGCGAGGATCGCGGCTAGCCTCGAAGCCTGTTTTCGGTCCGAAGCGATATTCCAAATGGCCATATAGCTGATGTAAATCATCAGCAGAACGAGGACGGATGTCATCCGTCCATCCCATTGCCACCATGTCCCCCAAGCCGGGCGGCCCCAGAGGCTACCCGTTACAAGTGCGAGGAATGTGAACGCCGCGCCGGGCAGGGCGAGGGAGCGAGCCACGCTATCGGCGAGATTATGACGCCAAACGAAACTTACGAAACTCGCTATGGCTATCGCGGCATAGGCGGCCATGGCGCACCAGGCTGCTGGGACATGGACATACATCATGCGCACAGCCTCGCCATGCTCTACGGCGGGCGGCGAGATGAAGAGGGCCAAGATTAGCCCTAGGCCTAAAAAACCAAAGGCGAGCCAGCCACTGATAGGGGTGGCGAAACGGGAGAACCGCAGAAAGCGGGCAGGGTTCGCTAGATATGAGATGAAACGCATTTATCTATCCGTATTCGTGGCTAAGGCCGCTGCTGATGCCGGTATTGATAGCGCTAAAGCCAAGAGTGAGAAACCTATAAGGGCGCGAAATTCTACCGCAGCCCAGCCTTGGGCAGCATAGGCTTTGGACGCCGCCACGCCGATAATGAGGAGCGGAATAAGTAAAGGCGCGCTAATGACAATCGCAAGGAACCCGCCTTTGCCGCGCGCGCCTGTTAACGCACCCGCCAAGGCCGTATAGGCTGCCAGTCCGGGTAAGGCCAAGATTAGGCCGAGAAGCAAACCCCATACGGCCACCGAGTCTAAGTCAAACAAAAGCGACCAGAGCGGCGCCGTCAGGATAAGCGGCAGAGCATAGATCACGCCAAAGCTGATAATGCCAGATACGGCTTGGGTCATATAGCTGACCCCGGAGAGCCAGAGCTGCCCCGTCGTGCCGTCCGCAAGATCATCAGCGAAAACGCGTTCAACGCTCATAAGGCTTGCAAACGTGACGGCCAGCCAAATTAAAGGCACCCCCAGGCCGCGTAAGGCATTCATCTCCCCGTCCATCGCAATGGCCGAGAGCGATAAAAAGATCGCCATAAACACGAGACCATAAGCCCAGCTGCCGCCGGACCTCGCCGCGCGCAGGATATCGCGCCTCAGTATTTTTATGAGGGCGCTCATGCGAGGGCGAGCTTTTGAGTGGGTATGCCTTGCACGGCGATCGGCGCATGAGAGGCAACCAAGGCTAGGCCGCCTGCGCGCACATGAGACTGCAAACACTCAGCGACAAGGCTCCGTCCAGCATCATCCAACCCGGCGAGTGGTTCGTCCAAAATCCAAATCGGTTTTTTATCAGAGAGGAGTTTAGAGATAGAGAGGCGCTTGGCCTGACCGGTTGAAAGATTTTGGGTCAAGGTAGAACGATGCGGCGTCATCTGGGTCTCAGCCAAATTCGCGTCCCAAAATTTGGCCTCTTCACCCGCCGTTAGGGCGGGTTTGGCGTAGCTATTCGCGGGAAGGAATGACACGCCTTCGGGTGCTGTGATAGGCTTGTTTTCAATAGACCAACTCACTTCTCCTGAGTCGGCATGGCTGAGGCCGGCGCAGGTCCGAAGCAACGAGGTTTTGCCAATGCCATTTCCACCCGTCACCCAGAGGAGTTTTGGTCCGGATAGCTCCAGACTCAAATCAGCGATCAATAGGTTTCCGCCGCGGCTGACGGATATCTTATTGAGGTGTAATGTTGGGGTTCCAAACATGACGAACACTTAGCGGCGCCGCTGATATATGTCACCCGCCAGTTCCAACCGCCCTGCGTTAAAATATCCTGCTCCCTATACTTGATGCAGATTTGCTGTGTGATAATTGAAGCCCATGCCAGACACACGCATCACACCTCCGAATAGGAACCGACGTTTGGTTTGGGTTGTTATACTCGGCGTGATGCTCTCGGCTGGGCTATATTTGATTTTCCAAGCCCTGAGTGAAAACACGCAATTTTTTGAAAATCCGTCAGATGTCGTCGCGGAAGGATTTGAGCCCCGCTCCGATGTTTTTAAAATTGGCGGGCTTGTTGCTGAGACCACTGTAGAAACCAAGGGCCTCACAACGCGGTTCCGGATTGATGATTTTGAGCGCGAGATGGCGCATGACTTACATGTGGTTTACACGGGGCCCTTGCCGGATTTATTTCGTGAGGGACAAGGTGTTGTCGTCTCCGGTCGCATGGTCTCGAAAACGCTATTTCAGGCCACCGAACTTCTGGCTAAGCATGATGAAAACTATCAACCCGAGATCAATTATCGGGACGAGACGAAATCTAATTACTGACGCATTTCATTAGAGTTTTTTCCGGTCGTCCGCATGCGAGACTTTTGGGCGGCCCATTACTATCCGAGTACACAGGTGTGACGGATAGATCAGTAAATGTGGGGTAACTTCACTATCCGCCGTGTCCACTATTAATGGACAATATTCCACTAGCAGGATTTTTATGTCCTTGGGAAATCGAAAAGTTTCAATTCGCCAAAAAAAAGACTAATTTTCAATAATTTGTATCACAATTAATTGAAGTGCAAATTTGGAGTGCCTTTGAATGCAATATGTGGTTGTGCGCCGAGTTTTTATTTCTACCTGCAGTGTAACTAGCTTTTGCATGCCTTTCTCAAGGATTTACCTCGGGTTTCGAAAGCGGCGCTTGCACTTTGCGATTCGAGGCCTACACACCCGACTATGACGACTTCACCAGATATGATTATTGTCGGGGCAGGCTTGTCTGGCTTGCTGACGGCTTGGCGGTGTCTGGACGTGAACCCCGATTTGTCGATTGAAATCATCGAAGCTTCGGACCGGATTGCGGGGGACCATACGTGGTCTTTTAATCTGACCGATGTGGCTGAAAACCTTCGCGATTGGATAAAGCCTTTCATTGCTTACCGTTGGGACAGCTATGATGTGAAATTCCCAAAGCGAGAGCGGACGCTGGATATTGTCTATTGCACCGGAAACTCAGACACCCTGCGCGCTTGTGTTCAGCCGCATATTGAGAGCGGACGGTTGAAGCTGCGGTTAAAGACATCGGTTGAAACATTAGGGCCTGATCATGTGGTTCTAAAAGGGGGCGAAAAACTGCGGGCGAAATGCGTGCTGGATGCGCGCGGGTTTGAGCCGAATGACGATGTGTTCCTTGGCTATCAGAAATTTGTCGGTCACGTCATTAAAACCAAAACGCCTCACGGATTAAAACGCCCCATCATTATGGATGCGACGGTGGAACAGCTGGGCGGCTATCGCTTCGTCTATTGCTTGCCATATTCCGAGACTGAGCTCCTTGTTGAAGATACGTATTACACGGACGGGCCGGAACTGCGCAGTCAGGTAGTTGATGCCCGCATTAAGGACTATATCAGAGACCGCCTAGGCGTGGATCATTATGAGCTCGTGCGGCGGGAGAAAGGTGTTTTGCCGATTACTTTGGCTGTTGATGAAACTTATGGGACAGACGTCTCAATGGAAAAAACTGAAGCGGTAAGGTTAGGCATGACGGGCGGATATTACCATGCCGTCACAGGCTATAGCCTGCCCGAAGCCGTCAAGAGTGCCAATGTCGTCTGCGATATGATCGCTAAGCACAAACCGGATTTTGGTCCGGCAGTACGGCATGAAATGGCGTATCATCGTGTTGATCATTATCATGAAGAAAAGTTCCTGCGGCTTTTGAACCGGATGTTGTTTCGTGCCGCGAAGCCCGAGAGGCGTTACGCTGTCCTAGAGCGTTTTTATGGTTTGTCTGAAGGTATCGTGGAGCGCTTTTATCGGAACCGTCTTTCGAAGAAAGACAAGCTGCGTATCCTCTCCGGAAAGCCACCTGTACCTGTGACAAAGGCACTCTATAATTTTAGTGAGAAAGCCTTTATCTCGCGGGAAAGTTCTAAACGAGACTCAGCACAATGACCCCCAAATCTGACACTTTGAATCCCTCCGCCCGTCCCACCGCCATTGTTGTCGGCGCAGGTTTTGGCGGCATTGCGCTGGCCATCCGCCTGCAAGCTATGGGCGTTCAAACGACGCTGCTCGATAACCGCGATAAGCCGGGCGGGCGCGCCTATGTTTACGAGATGGGCGGCTTTAAATTTGACGGTGGGCCAACCGTTATCACCGACCCCAATTGCCTGCGCGAACTCTTTGAAGTCTCGGGCAAGGAGATGGATGATTATGTGACGCTGCTCCCCGTTGATCCGTTTTACCGCCTGCAGTGGGAAGACGGCGAAGTCCTCGATTACAATAATGACCAAGACTTCCTCGAGCAGCAAATCGCGAGCCGTAATCCAGACGATGTCGAGGGCTACCGCAAATTCCTGGCCTACAGCCAAGAGCTTTACCGCGAGGGCTATGAGAAACTCGGCACGACGGCCTTCCTCAAGGTCAGCCAGATGTTTGCCTCCGCCCCGCAGCTCATGCGCCTGCGCGCGGATCGCAGTGTTTACCAGCAGGTGTCGAAATTCGTCAAAGATGAAAAGACGCGCCAGCTCCTCTCGTTCCAATCGCTTCTTGTTGGCGGCAATCCCTTTGCGACCTCGGCGATTTACGGCCTCATCCATGCACTCGAACGTAAGGGCGGGGTTTGGTTCGCCGAGGGCGGGACGGGCGCGCTCGTGCAAGGCCTCGTGAGCCTGTTCAAAGATATTGGCGGCGAGATTAAACTCAACGCCGAAGTCACAGACATTCATACGGATGGCGACCGCGTTACGGGCGTCACAACCGCCGATGGGTGGACAATGGACGCCGATCTGGTCGCGTCCAATGCCGATGTGGTTCACACCTATAAGCAGCTCCTTCGGAAACATCCGCGCGGGCAGAGATATGGTAAAGCCCTCACCAAGAAACGCCATTCCATGTCGCTCTTTGTGATCTATTTCGGCCTTGATATTCCAACGCCGGAACATCTGAAACATCACATCATCCTGTTTGGGAATCGCTATAAGGAACTCATCGCTGAGATTTTCGGGAAGGGCGGTAAGCTCTCTGAGGATTTCTCGCTTTACCTCCACGCGCCATCTGTCACCGACTCCACCATGTCGCCAGACGGCAAATCCGCCTATTACGTTCTCGCGCCTGTGCCGCATTTGGGTCATGCCGATTTAGATTGGGACGAGATTGGGCCTGCCTATGCGCAGAAAATTTTGGACTATCTGGAGGAGCATGCCATCCCCGGATTGAACGACCATCTGGAAGTCATGCACACCTTGACGCCATTCGGATTCCGCGACGAAATGAACTCCCATCTCGGCAGTGCCTTTTCCGTTGAACCCATCCTCACGCAATCCGCGTGGTTCCGTCCGCATAACCGTGATGACGTGATTCCGAATATGTATATTACCGGCGCGGGGACCCATCCCGGCGCGGGCGTTCCCGGCGTTGTCGGCGCGGCGAAAGCCACAGCGGGCGTGATTGCAGATGATTTTGCAGGCACGCTCTCGAAAGCAAAAGCTGGCGGCGATTGGCCCGCCAATAGATAGGATCTCATTATGACCGAACTTTCCATGTCCAATGCCGTTAGCGCGCTGCCTCGCCAGCTCGATAATGTCGCGCATATATTGCGCAAAGCTGAAGCCAATGCAGAAGAACGGGGCATCGACGCCGAAGTCTTCCTCAATGCGCGCCTTGCGCCGGATATGTGGCCGCTCGCAAAACAGGTTCAGACCGTGGCGGAACTCGCGAAAAATGCGCCTTACCGCATCGCCGGAATGGACGCGCCGAGTTATGAAGGCCATCCGTCTAGCTTCGCTGAATGCTACGCGGTCTTAGACAAAGCCAAAGCCGATATGGCCAAAGTGTCAGACGCCGATTTGGACGGCAAAGAGGGGCGTGAGTTTTCCGTCAAAATGGGTCCGCGCGGGGATATGGATTTCACAGGCATTTCCTATCTTTCCGGTTTCACGGTCCCAAATGTCTATTTCCACGCCAGCACAATTTACAATATCCTGCGTCACAATGGCGTGCCGCTCGGCAAAGTCGATTTCTTTGGCGGCGGGAGATAGGCAAGCGGAAGCGCCTGCAGGCCATCGAGGGTACTGCCGAGGTTTTGAATATCAAGCGGGACAGCCCGCAGAGTTGATCCTTCTGTCGGAATACCGGCAGAAGAAGTAGAGTTGTTTTACAGAAAGATCGTGCTCATCGATTGTAAGACGACAAACACAGACTCTGCGGCGATGGTTTTTGAAGAAACGGCCAGTCATAAACCCCTGAGTTCAGCCACTTGGACTGACAGGTCGGCTCTCGTTCCTAAAGTCCCGGCACACCCCGAGTTCTCACACTCAGGCGCTCAGACCCATCGTCTCCCAAACCAGCCAATGCAATTTATCGAAGATAAAATGCAAAGTGTGACCTTTGTCGTAGACAAATGACACAAAGCGAGGCCTCGCCTGTCCCATGT
>CALDTL010000141.1 GCA_937923965.1 uncultured Caulobacterales bacterium | reverse complement strand
GGCCTCGAAGATGGCATCCCCGTCAATTATGTAGACCGGAAAACCCCGACACGGGGACGCGAGCTTTCGGTCTTGGAGCAGATTTTCGGAACGATTGGCCGTTTGCCGACAGATCGCCTGACGGGTCAAAATGGTCCAACTGGCGGCGGCGGCGGCGCGGGCCAGCCCCTCGGCGGCAACTAGGCTTCCCGGCTATTTGTGGAGATAACCCGTCTCCGGCCAGAGCATAGGCTCACTGTCAACATCCAGGCATGTCACACCGGCTCCCTCTAAAACGGAGCCGACCAGTGTGATTTTCAGCTTAGCCCGACGCGCAGAATCAAAGATTGCTTGCCTGTCTTTTGCCTTGGCGGAGAAAACTACACCGTAATCATCTCCAAAACTCACTAAATCTTGTTTCGCCGTGGCCGGATCCTCTTGCGCTTCAGCCCATCTTTCGGCCCCCATTGAGATCGGCAAGGCATCGAAATTTAAGGTGACCGAGACAGCGCTGCTGTCCGCAATATGCTTCACATCCGCCAACAGCCCATCTGAAACATCTGCCGACGCCGTGGCATATCGCTCAAGGACACTCTTATCTTTGACACAGGGTTCGGGACGCCAGTAGGCCGATTCATATGCAAATAGCTCCAATCCCGTTGGAACAGGTGATATGGGTTTTGACGTGACAAGCCGGCAGCCCAACATGGCATCGCCCAAGACTCCGCTAACCCAAATATCATCGCCCTTTTCCGCACCGCTGCGCCGGATCATGCCGCCTTGAGCGACCTCTCCAATGAGCGTAATTGAAAACACGGCTGGGCCATCGGTTGCCGTGGTATCACCGCCCCATAGCGAACATCCAAACTCCGCTTGGGTGGTTTCCAACCCCCTCGCGAAAGCCGGAATCCACTGCTCCATGCGATCTGCGCGCATTGAAACAGACAGCTGATAGCCCCGCGGCGTTCCGCCCTTCACGGCAATATCCGACAGGTTCGTCCGCAGCAGCCGCTCCGCCACATCTGCGCCATACATTCCGGCGGGAAAATGCACGCCCTCCACAAAACTATCGGTTGTGATGAGGAGATCATGATGAGGCGCTGGCTGATAGAGCGCCGTATCGTCTTTTAGGCCTAGGCCCTCGGTCCCGGCTAACGGCGCGAAATATTTTGCAATGAGGTCGAACTCATTCATTTTCTAAAGGGGCATCGGCGGCGGCCACCGCAACAGACGGCGCGTCTTTTACAATCGCCTCGGGCATCGCCTTATCCGCAGACGACAATCCAAATTCAGCCGCCCGGACCGTCTTACAAATCTTGTCCAATACCCCGTTGACCATACCCGGCTCTTTGCCCGAGAAAAAATCGGTGGCGATTTCCATATACTCATTGATGATGACGATGGCGGGTACATCTGGACGCTTCTGGATTTCATAAGTCGCAGAGCGGAGGAGCGCGCGCAAGGTCGCATCCAAACGGCGCAGCGGCCATTTCTCAGACAATTGCAGCGTGATAGCGGCGTCGATATCCGATTGGTTGGACACTACGCCCGACATGATGTCTTCAAAATAAGGCTCATCCGCCCTCACCATCCCGGGCTCATCCGCATGGCCAAAACGATGATTGAGAAATTCATTCACAACCGTTTTGTGCGGCGTCCCAGAAACATCCATTTGATAGAGCGCTTGGACAGCACTCACGCGCGAAACCCGGCGTAGCTTTGGGTTTGCACCGCTCATGTCTTATTCAATTCGGCGCGAAGTTGGATCATCCGCAAACAAGCGGAGGCGGCAAAGCCGCCCTTGTCTTTCTGGTCAGGCTTAGATCTCGCAATGGCTTGGGCCTCATTTTCAACCGTAATAATCCCGTTGCCAATCGCCAGTTGATGGTTGACGGCAAGGTCCATCAGCGCGCGCGCGGACTCTTCGCAAACATAGTCATAATGGGTTGTCTCCCCGCGAATAACGCAGCCCAAAGCGACGTAGCCATCATAGCCGGATTTCGCCTTTTCTGCATATGAAATCACATGCGGAATTTCGAGTGCGCCTGGGACATTTACTTTCACGATTTCTGCGCCTGCCGCTTGCAGTTTGGCCAAAGCCCCCTTCAGTAAATCTTCGGAGATGGACTCATAATAGCGAGCCTCAATGACAAGAATTTTCATGTTAGGTCCTGACCTAAATCCGGGTTTTATTCAGCGGGGTAATATCAACAAGCTCGAGGTCATAGGCCTCAAGGCCGATAATCTTCGGTATCACATTCGTAATGAGAGTCATTTTATTGACGCCTTGATGGGCCAGCATTTGCGCGCCCACCCCATATTCACGGATGGTTTGCTCTTTGCGGTTCACCGTTGATTTATGCGCGCCCAAGCGCTCCAGCAGCGTATCGATCGAGCCCTCACGAATAAGAATGAGGACAGCATGACCGTCATGCGCGCCCAGTTGCTTCATGGCGTCCCAAATCAATCCGGATCGCGGGCTGTCCTCGGAGAGGATATCACCCGCAAAATCAACTTTGTGAACCCGCACGAGGCTTGGTTTATCTTTCTCAGGCTCGCCCTTGGAGAGCGCGACATGTTCCTTGCCATCGAGGAAGTTACGGTAAACATGGATTTTAAATTCATCGCCATTTTGACTGCGGAAATCGCTACTCGCGATATGGCGCACAAAATGATCTTTCTTCATGCGGTGCGCGACCAAGTCCTCAATTGTGCCAATCTTCATCCCGTGAAATTGGGCAAATTTAACGAGGTCAGGCAGGCGCGCCATTGTCCCGTCATCATTCATAATCTCGCAAATCACGGCAGACGGGTTTAGTCCGGCCATGCGGGATATATCCACGGAAGCTTCAGTGTGGCCCGTGCGAACCAACACGCCGCCGTCTTTGGCAATGAGCGGGAACATATGCCCGGGCGTGACAATGTCGTCGGGGCGGCTGTCAGGGTCAATCGCGACTTGAATTGTAAGCGCGCGGTCCGCCGCACTAATCCCTGTCGTCACGCCTTCGCGCGCCTCTATTGATTGTGTGAAGGCTGTCTCGAACCGCGAGCCGTTGTTTTTATTCTGCGGCTCCAGCCCCAGAGTCTCGGCCTTTTGCTCTTCCAGAGCAAGGCATATCAACCCGCGGCCATATTTCGCCATGAAATTCACGGCATCTGGCGTTGCGAATTGCGCGGGAATAATCAGGTCGCCCTCATTCTCGCGGTCTTCCGCATCCACCAGAATATACATCCGGCCATTACGCGCATCATCGATAATCTCTTCTGGCGTCGCCAGTTGATAGACATCGTCAAAAGTCGCTGTGTTCAGTTCAGTCAAGTTTTCTGTCCCATATGAGCAAGATAGCGCGCGACATAGCGGGCGATGAGGTCAATTTCCAGATTTACTTGGTCACCGGGCTGTAATCCACCCAATGTTGTCGCTTGAGCTGTATGCGGGATTATGTTGACCGAGAAAGTGAAGCCGGAGGCCTCGTTCACCGTGAGCGACACGCCGTCCACCGTAATGGACCCCTTTGGCGCAATCCCAAAAGCAATGTGGTCTGGCGCGCTGAAATCCAGCTTCAACGACCCTGCGATTTCGGTCCGCGCAGTTAACGTCCCGACGCCGTCCACATGGCCCGTCACCAAATGCCCGCCCAGCTCATCCGCGCCCGTCAAAGCCCGCTCAAGGTTGATTTTCCGGCCTGCGGCCCAATCGCTCATCGTGGTTTTATCTAGGCTCTCATCCGAGACTTCGAAAGCATACCAGTTCGGACCCTTCTCGATCACGGTCATACAGGCCCCAGCGTGAGAAATCGACGCACCAATATTGATGGTCGAGGTGTCATAGGCGCAGGTAATATCCATCCGCGTATCACCCCACTCCCCGCCGGTTCCTCTGGTCACAGCTTTGACCGTTCCAATATCCGTAATAATTCCAGTGAACATTATGCAACGCTTTCATACTGGCGGGAGCCCGCGGAGTAACAAATCATCATAACAGCTTCTAACGCCCCGACATTCTCGGTTTGATGAGCTTCATTTTTGGGTATGAAACAGGTCTCATTTGGGCCCATCTCTATCCAATTTTCGCCTATTCTTTGCCTGACTTGACCGCTCAAGAGATGTATCGTTTCCGTGCAATTGCTATGGCGGTGACACTCGGACGTGACGCCAGCCGGAACGGTCATGCGGGCCATACTCACGTCTGCCCCTTCTAAGATGGAACTATCCATCAGCCATTCCATTTTGACATCTTGGGACATCAATCGCCCTTCACATAAATTTCGTGGAGGTCCTGCCCGACCTCTGTACTCTTCATACGATGCAAACGCACAGCCTGACCAATTTTTGTGAGGCTGAGTGCGCCAATGCAGTCACGCCCATCACCGCCCAGCAGGACCGGCGCGCGATACCAATGCAGCGTATCATAAAGGCCGGCGCGGATGAAACTCGCGATCAAGGTGCCGCCGCCCTCTATGAGAAGTGAACGCACGCCGGACTCCGCGAGCTTATCGACGGCCTCCTCTAGGCTTAATCCGTTTTTGTCTGTGACGGGATGCACGACCACACCGGCTTGCCGCAGGGCCTCCGCTTTGTCTTCGGACCCATTACGCGTGAAGACCCAGGTCGGCGTCTCATTTGCCGTCGCGGCCAAATGCGAGTCCGGCGAGAGCCGAAGCGTGCTATCGAACACTACGCGGATTGGATCTTTCTGGCCTAATACGCGGGTCGTCAGCCGTGGATTATCTAGCTCTGCCGTATTAGCCCCAATCGCGATCGCATCGTTCTCGGCGCGCAAATAACGTCCGTGGGCGCGGGAGGCCTCTGAGGTAATCCATTGCGACTCGCCATTGGCCAGCGCGATTTTGCCATCAAGTGATGTCGCGAGTTTGAGCGTAATCTTTGGCCGAGTTTGGGGCCGTATTTGACGGGTGGGCAAAGCTACTCGTCCTCATCCGAGGTGAGCATTTGATCTTCGATGAAGGCGCCAAAGTCTTCGGTGGCGCGAAAGTCTTTATAAACAGAGGCGTAGCGGACATAAGCGATCTTATCGAGGTTGGATAATCCCTCCATCACCAATTCTCCGATACGGTCCGATTCTATCTCGGATGTGCCGCCCGCTTCGAGCTGCCGGACAATGCCCGAGATCATTTGCTCCGTGCGCTCCGGGTCAACGGGGCGTTTCTGCAGCGCAATCAAAACAGACCGCGCCAATTTGTCCCGGTCAAAGGGCGTGCGGCGGCCTGATTTCTTCACCACCATGAGATCGCGAAGTTGCACCCGCTCGAAGGTCGTAAACCGCCCCGCACAGCTCCCGCACTGACGACGCCGCCGAACAGCCGAATTATCCTCGGCTTGGCGCGAGTCTTTGACTTGAGTATCTTCAGATGAACAGAACGGGCAACGCATGAGGGGGATATAGGATGTAAGCTTCCCAAAGGAAAGTCACTGGTTTACTCATCCGACACTGCAGATCATGTTGTTGTAGTCCCAAACACCCTGCTTTTCATAAACACATTCAACCCGCTCTTGCTCCTGCCAAATTGCACTAAATGGTTCGCAGTCGTGACACGCAGGCTCTTCGACAGCCTCAGCATTGGTATCAGCCTTTTGCTCACGCTCAACCGTCGAACAGCCAACTGCAAAACAAGCCGTTAATCCAAATAGAGCCAGCTTACCCCGCATAAATCGGGAAACGTGAGGTTAGCGCGACGACGCGTTCTTTCACACTCGCCTCAACCTCCGGATTACCCTCAGGGTTCGCCGCCAGCGCATCCAGAACCTCAACCATCAGCTGACCGATTTCGCGGAATTCTGCAGGGCCAAAACCGCGCGTTGTGCCGGCTGGGGACCCGACGCGGATACCGGAGGTGATGGTGAACTTCTCTTTGTCGAAGGGAATGCCGTTCTTGTTACAGGTAATGTAAGCCCGTCCGAGCGCCGCTTCTGCGGCATTGCCCTTCACGCCCTTTGGGGAAAGATCAATCAGCGCCAAATGCGTATCCGTGCCGCCTGAGACAACGGCATAACCCCCTTCAACCATCGCCGCCGCCATGGCTTGGCAATTATCAATCACGCGCTGGGAATAGGCCTTAAACTCCGGCTTGAGCGCATCGCCAAAGGCAACCGCTTTCCCCGCGATGACGTGCATGAGCGGCCCGCCCTGCATGCCCGGGAAAATGGCCGAGTTAAACTTGCGCGCCAGGGTCTTGTCATCCGTCAAAATCATGCCGCCGCGTGGTCCGCGAAGCGTCTTGTGGGTCGTTGTCGTTGCGACATGCGCATGGGGGAATGGCGACGGATGGGTTCCGCCCGCAACTAACCCGGCAAAATGCGCCATATCGCAATGCAAGTAAGCGCCAACCATGTCAGCAATCTCGCGGAAGCGTTTGAAATCTATCTGTCTTGGGTAAGCCGAGCCACCGCAGATGATGAGCTTTGGCTTATGCTCCTTCGCGAGCGATTCGACCTGATCATAGTCGATGAGGTGCGTGTCTTCGAGCACGCCGTAGGTCACAGCATTGAACCACTTACCTGACATATTCGGCGGCGCGCCGTGAGTCAGATGCCCGCCCGCAGCGAGGTCCATACCGAGGATCGTATCGCCCGGCTGGAGTAGCGCGAGGAAGACGCCTTGGTTGGCTTGGCTACCGGAGTTCGGCTGCACATTGGCAAAGCCTACACCGAAGAGCTGGCACGCCCGTTCAATCGCGAGATTTTCCGCGACATCCACATGCTCGCACCCGCCATAATAGCGTTTGCCGGGATAGCCTTCGGCATATTTATTCGTAAGGACAGAGCCTTGCGCTTCGAGGATAGCTTTCGAGACGATGTTCTCAGAGGCGATCAGCTCAATCTCGTGCTGCTGACGATGCAGCTCGTCCTGCATACTCGCATAAAGCTCAGGATCGCGATCCTTGAGGCTTTGCGAAAAATAATTGCTTAGGTGAGCAACACCTTGGTCATTGGCAGCGGCGGTCATGGGAATCTCCGTGGTCGATGAGAGTGAGTTATGAAATTATGGGCAGCCGCGCAATGACGCGATACAACGCAACTGTGGTTAGTCTTCACAGGTGACTTCATTGAGCTAAAAATGGCGAAACTACTTCGACCTCAACGCGGAACGAATGGCAAACAAATCTAACACCTGAACTGTCAAATCTAAATCGAACTCCGGCAAGTTGATCTTTGCGAATATCTGTGACTTTCATCTGTTCGATGTAGTTCAGCGTCGACTCAAAGAAATCAGTGTTACCATGACCTAACTGAAGACCTGAAACGCACCCAAACTTGATCTTTACCAAGACGTCTTCGAGTTTATCTTTCAAGTTCGCCTTGGAGTGTAAATCAAGCTCTAGATTAACGCGTTCCTCAAACCTTGCCGGCGTCTGATCAAAGCTAACGCAAACCTTTGAGACATTGCCCATATCGCCACGCATGTTGCTCAGCTTTATAGAGTCATTAAGTCGATCAACATCATTCTCAAATGTGATCAAGCCACCTTCTCGCGGGTCAAGCCAAACTCCGCCCACACCACATCAAGCGCGCCCATGAGCTCTTCGAGCATGACGTCGCTGTGGAACGGGCTTGGCGTAAAACGCAGGCGTTCTGTGCCGCGCGGGACCGTTGGATAGTTGATGGGCTGGGCGTAAATCCCGAAATCTTCAATGAGTCGGTCTGAGATGGCTTGGCATTTCAGCGGATCGCGCACCATGAGCGGGACAATGTGAGTCTCGCCGTCGATGAAATCATAGCCGCCTGCCCGCAGGCGCGCCTTAAGTGCATTTGCCCGCTCTTGATGCTGCTCGCGCTTTTCAGGCGTTTGCTTGAGGACCTTGACGGAGCGCAAAGCGCCAGCCGCCGTTGAGGGCGGGATAGAGGTCGTGAAGATAAAGCCAGAGGCCATAGAGCGCACCGCGTCAATGATCACGGCGTCCGCCGCGATATAGCCGCCAACCATGCCATAAGCCTTGGCCAATGTGCCTTGGATGATGTCGATACGGTCCATCAATCCACGTTCTTCGGCCACGCCGCCCCCATGCGCGCCATACATGCCAACAGCATGGACTTCGTCGATATAAGTGAGCGCGCCATATTTATCGGCGAGGTCGCAAATTTCCTCAATCGGCGCGATATCCGCATCCATAGAATAGACAGATTCAAAAGCTATGAGCTTCGGTTGATCCGCCGGAATAGACTTAAGTTTATCCTCTAAGTCGTTCAAATCATTATGTTTGAAAATCTTCTTTTCGCATACCCCTGCTTTTTGGGCACGCTGAATGCCTGAAATCATTGAGGCATGGTTCATCTCATCAGACAAGATTACCAGCCCAGGTAAAATCTTGCTCATGACGCCCAGCGTCGCTTCATTGGCAACATATCCGGAGGTCAAAACGAGCGCCGCATCTTTGCCGTGAAGCCCTGCGAGTTCTTTCTCTAGCTGAACGTGGTAACGGGTCGTGCCGGAAATATTTCGCGTACCGCCCGACCCCGTCCCGGCGGCATCCACAGCGGATTTCACAGCCTCAACAACGCAAGGGTTTTGGCCCATGCCAAGATAGTCATTCGAGCACCAGACAGTGATGTCTTTTTCGGTGTTATCATCCTTGAACCACGTCGCGCGCGGGAAGGCCCCGGCCTTGCGGCGGATGTCGCGAAAGATGCGGTAGCGCCCCTCATCTCGGACGGTGTCGACAGCTTTCGCGAATGCTGCTTTGTAATTCACGGGGGGATTTTCCATGATTTCTTCCTAAGTGGTCCGCTAAGACCAAAATTGACGTATGTCACATAACCCGAAATTAAGGCTTTTCCAATGACAAAAGCGAATTTCGCATATATGTCGCGCAGGGACTTAAGACGGGATTAATGAGAGAACGCCATGGCAACCTATCCCCAAATGCGATTACGCCGCTTGCGCCGGACCGATTGGATGCGCCGCATGGTGGCCGAAACGCGGCTGGATGTCTCGGATTTGGTCCTGACAGCGGTTGTATCGGACGCCGGACACGACAGAGTGCCCGTGCCGAGCTTGCCGGGCGTAGAGCGCCTCTCCGTGGCAGCTCTCGTAGAGGACGCGCAAAAGGCCGCCGATTTGGGCATTCCCGCCATTGCAATCTTTCCGAACATCTCGCCCAACGACAAAAGCGAAGACGCGGCAGAGGCCGCAAACCCCAAAGGCCTCGTCCCAGACGCCGTCCGCGCAATCAAAAAAGCCGTCCCGAATATTGGCGTGATCGTCGATGTCGCCCTCGATCCCTACACGAGCCACGGTCATGACGGATTGATGGAGGGCGAAACCATCTTGAACGATCCCACCGTGGACATGCTTGCGAAGGTCGGCGTGATGCTGGCCGAGGCCGGGGCGGATATTGTCGCCCCGTCCGATATGATGGACGGCCGCATCGGCGCTGTGCGGGATGCGCTGGATGATGCAGGTCACGCCGATGTCGCGATCCTGTCTTATGCCGCGAAATTCGCCTCCGGGTTTTATGGCCCCTACCGCGACGCCATTGGAACCTCTGCGGCGCTGAAAGGCGATAAGCGGACCTATCAAATGAACACGGCGAACCTCGATGTCGCCCTGCGCGAAGTCGAACTCGACCTCGCGGAAGGCGCGGACATGGTCATGGTCAAACCCGGCATGCCTTATCTGGACGTCATCGCCGCCATCAAAGCTGAATTTGCCCGCCCAACCTTCGCGTTCCAAGTCTCAGGCGAATACGCCATGATGAAAGCTGCCGGCGCAAATGGCTGGCTAGATTATGACCGCATCATGATGGAAAGCCTGCTAAGCTTTAAGCGCGCGGGGTGTGATGGAGTGCTAACATATGCCGCGATTGAGGTCGCGGAGAAGTTGAGAGAAATGGGTTAAGAAGCTGTTTTATATCGTTTAAAATAAGTCACACCGACGCGACCCGTAGGGACGCCCGGTGCCTATACCCTGAAGGCAGCACAAAAATGCGAAGCAAATGTTCATCCGTGAAGTTCACGGAAATGGGCACCTGGCGAGACGGGTGCCCCGACTCGCGTCGGTGTGACTGTTGTTGTTCGTTTCCCTATCTCATTTCGTTTGTCTTTCGTCTCGGTATTAAATGGGATGTTCGCGAGGGTGGGTTCAGGCTCCAGCGGAACTGGAATAAATAAATAGTTTTCGAGCCGTCCCAAGATTAAGACCAGCCAGTTTGTCGGACCGGAAGGTCCCTCGCGACGACGCCTCGTGCATTTCTGTTCTCCTCTGAGACAAAGCATCGAAAAATGGACAGCCTTCGTCCAATTTTCGATCCCCAATCCGACAGAATTGCACACCCGAACCGCTCAGCGGTTCGGCGCTACACTGCAATCGATTCACTGGATCGATTGCGGGCGTTCCGCGTGCACATGGCCGCCCGTTGAAAGAAGACAAGTGTAGTTATTGCATAGTTTTACCAAACCGTGGACGCATCTTTTTTTACCGTTGTTTTTATTGGGAAAATTGGGGGATTTTTGAGGGAAAGAAATTTCCTAGCTTCAAATTTTAAATCAAAATACTGGAATAAGTAGGCAAGCCGCCGCTCACGTCAGGCGCCTCTACAATTTGCTGAACCAACTCGTTTTTCTTCGTCGGTAAAAACCAGCCCGCGTTCCGTTAATGGTTCGACGGTAATGAATACGTTAGCATAGTCAACATCAAGCCATTTGACACCATAATCATCAATCCGGAAGCGACCGGCGAGGGCTACAAATTCACCAAAGCACCCAGATATATCTTTCTTTTCATTTATAAAAATTCTCGTTGGAGGAAAAGGCTGACTATAAAAATCTTCCGCTCTTGGAACCAAAACAAACTGTTCTTCGTCAGCGATGCTTTTTGCCAAATACCCTCTGATGGCAATACCATGACCATTCAGTTTGGATGGCTGAGTTGCAATTTGCGAAAAATCGACAAATTCATTATTCCCATCATCACTCGAAGGCAGACACCCGCTTAGGCTAAGCGCGAGAAACAGCAGCATAACGCCTTTGATTGGAGTTCTTGTTTTCATAGTTTCCTGCTACGTGACATCCTAAGGCCATACTACCGCTCTTTCAACCGCGCCAGCAAACTACTCGTATCCCACCGATTACCGCCCATCTCTTGTACATCCGCATAATAGCCATCGACCAGTTCCGTGACCGGCATGTCGAGGCCGAGTTTTTTCGCTGTCTCCAGCACAATGCCCAAATCCTTGCGCATCCAATCGACGGCAAAGCCAAAGTCATATTCGCCGCGCGCCATTGTCGAGGCGCGGTTGTCCATTTGCCAGCTTTGGGCTGCGCCCTTCCCGATCGCGCCGACGACTTCGTCCATGTCGAGCCCTGCGGCCTGGGCGAAGTTCACGGCTTCTGAGAGGCCTTGCAACATGCCTGCGATACAAATCTGATTGACCATTTTGGTGAGCTGCCCTGCCCCAACT
>CALDTL010000140.1 GCA_937923965.1 uncultured Caulobacterales bacterium | reverse complement strand
ATATGGACTGCGGCCGAATAACTGCCCGCCTTTACGGCCTTTACCTTCAACCAAAACAGAGAGCGTTTTGCCGATGAGGGATTTGTTGTGCGCTTCTTGTTGTGTGTAGAGCAAGTCTTGAAGGCGTTTCAGTCTCTCGGATTTTACCTCTTCATCAACTTGGCGCGGCATGGACGCGCCGGGCGTGCCGGGGCGGATGGAATATTTGAAACTAAAGCTGCTGGCATAACCAATCTCTTCGACGCATTTCATCGTCTCTTCGAAATCAGCATCGGTTTCGCCTGGGAAGCCGACAATGAAGTCTCCCGACAGAGCGATCTCTGGCCGCGCCGCGCGGATTTTCGCAATCAGTTCTTTGTAATGTGCATAGGTGTGATCGCGGTTCATCGCGCGCAGGATTTTATTGCTGCCCGCTTGGATTGGGAGATGCAGATAAGGCATAAGCTTCGGTTCTTCGCCAATCACGCGGATCAGCTCGTCATCCATATCTCGGGGGTGGGATGTGGTGAAACGGATACGGTCAATCCCGCCGATCAACGCCACATGGCGGATGAGCTGCCCCAAACCCCAATCGGTTCCGTCCGGTCCATTTTTGTTTGATGCGCCATCCGGCGCGGGTGCGCTATAAGCGTTAACATTTTGCCCGATGAGCGTGATTTCGCGCACGCCTTGGCGGGCGAGATCTCGGGCCTCGTCTACGATTTGCTGCACAGGACGAGAGACTTCCGCGCCGCGCGTATAGGGCACCACGCAGAAGGTGCAGAATTTGTCGCAGCCCTCTTGTACCGTTAAAAAGGCCGAAAAGCCTTTGACGCTACGGGTCTTCGGCAATTGATCGAATTTCTCAATCGTATCAAATTCGGTCTCCAGAACATCACCGGATTTACGGTGAACTTTGGCAATCATTTCGGGCAGCTTGTGATAGGTCTGAGGCCCCAGCACCATATCGACGACAGGCGCGCGGCGCATGATTTCTGCGCCTTCGGCCTGGGCGACACAGCCCGCGACAGCGACTTTCATGTCAGGTTTGTTTTTCTGTTTGTGTTGGCGAATCCGGCCAAGCTCTGAATAGACTTTCTCCGCAGCCTTTTCGCGGATGTGGCAAGTATTCAAAATGACGAGGTCCGCCTGGTCTGGCGCTTCGACGGGAGCATAGCCAATCGGCGCGAGGACATCGGCCATACGTTCGCTGTCATAGACATTCATCTGGCAGCCATAGGTTTTGATGAAAACTTTTTTGGTGTTATTAGGCGCAGTGACGTCGGGTTTCGCCGCAATGATTGCGGGAGTATCGACATCACGGGGCGCGTTTTTATCGCGGGGTGATGTGGGTGACATGATATTTGGTCCTATATGTTTGGCGGCCCTATAGGCGGGGAACGCGCGAGGAGCAAGATAGAATGGACAGCGATGCCGCGATGTGATTATATTACAATATGATGTTCAGATGGGCAGTTTTAATCGTCAGCGTGTTGAGCGTGAACCCTGCTAATGCCTGCGTTATTTATCACGATGCTCCATCCCAAGGTGATCTTCGCGCATTAATTAAGTTAGACGAAAAGTTGGCGAAAGAAACAAAACTGAAGTCTCAAATTGACGCCTCAGTTTGGGGCGTGTTTTTGGAAAACCCAAGCGATACCCTAGCCCAAAAAGGCTACTCGCCATTTAAAGTCGGCGGTCGCTCAAAGGGAGACGCCGCGGACATAATTCGCGTTGTCACCAGACAACGAAACGTGAAGCTCGGGACCGAGATTTATCAGTTAAATCTACGCAAGATTGATGAGCAGCGATGGACAGATGTCGGGGTGCCACAACACGAGTTAAACTGGGGCCCAGAAGTGTGCGTCATTTCGCCTGACTCCTCGCGATGTCAACTACACAAACTCAAACAAAAAGAAATTAAAAACGCTTGCCATATAGCCATCCTAGAAACCTATCTCGGGTGCCTATCCTTCAACGCGATACCAAAAATGTGTCTTCAATACAGAAACGAACCCTTGAAGCGCTGAGCTACTCTGCGCTCAACGGAAACGCTTTGGACTCATTGGCCGGCGCCGTATTGCCCTTCCGGCCTTTTAATAACCGCACCAAATACACCACAGGGAACCATTGCGCGCGGATGATGTCTTTGGGCGCGTCCGAGACGCCTTGGGGGATATTGCAGGTCCCAGGATCATAATGCGTGCCAAAAGCAATATCCCAAATCGGGAACATATCACCGAGGTTCTTGCCATAAACAGCTGGATCATCGGCGTGATGCCAGCGGTGGTAATTTGGCGAAATCAGGATTTTACGAAAGACCCCGTGATCAAAGGGCAAGCGTGAATGGATATAAAGGCCGTACCAACCCCGTAAGAAGATGGCGATCGCGAAAGCGGCTGCGGGTAAGCTGAGCCAGCCTATGATCACCACTGTCACAAGTTTCATCTGCACGAGCTCGAGGCCATGCACTCGGAAACTGGTCGAAAAATTCATTTCTTCGTCTGAATGGTGGAGGCTATGAATCCCCCACATCCAAGGCCTGTGAAGCAGGCGATGGGACCAATAATTTGTAAAATCCAAGATAAACATGAGCACAAGACATTGCGCCCAAAGCGGCCAATTTCCAAACGGGTCCAG
>CALDTL010000139.1 GCA_937923965.1 uncultured Caulobacterales bacterium | reverse complement strand
ATTCAGGCGTTAGGTGCTCGTAATGAAACAGCGGAAAGGTGGTAATATGGCAATCCGGAGGGTGGCAGTTTGCTAGGTTTCCTGCTTTAATCCACCAATATTTTCTTCCCAATTTTTACCTGAAAAGATGATATCCCTACCTGGTGTCAATGTACCGTTGTCGACGCAGCGCAGATTGACACTGTAGCAATCTGGATGGGAACGAGGGATATAAAGCGGCTTTATTCCGCAGGTCATGCAAAATAGATGCTTCGCGGCCCCCGTCCCAAAAGTGTAGAGTTTGAGCGTGTCTTTTCCTGCGGTGAACGACAGATCGCTTTGCGGGATAAAGACGTGCTGATATCCCGTCATATTGCATATAGAACAGTCGCAGTGGGTGACATTCATGACAGAAGGCGCCGTGAAAGTGAATCGCACAGCGCCGCAATGGCACTGCCCTTTGTGGGCGGTATTATTACTCATGCTAAATGCCTAAAGCGGCATAGGGCTGTCGTGTATTATTTTGCGAATAAGCGGAATGAAGCTCTCTAGGCTATCCACCTCAAAATCCGGATCAAACGCTGGGGCGTCCCATTCATCGACGAGTTTGACCGCATAATCATACCAAGACTCGTCCTTCCATTGCAGGCGAAGGTCCGTTGGTGCGCCCATATAGTGATAATAGTGCTCGCCTTGAAACGCTTGGTGATTGCGCAGCACATGATAGCTGTCCTCGCTCACATAGGGTCGCAGCATTTCCGCGACGATGGGGCCGTGGTTCGGAACGTTGATGACCTTGGCCATATCATGACACAGCGCGACAACGATTTGCTCATCAGTTGCCCCCGCCCGCCGCGCAAGCGTCCCGCACATGAGGGCATGTTGCAGCTGATCACAGGCAAAGCCCAGTGTCGCCTTTTCAAGCTGTTTCAGCATTTCGATGAAACGATCGGCGGTCTTGGTGAAGTCGGCTTTATGAGCCGCGCCAATTTTCTGCCAGTCTTCCAGAGTGCCGTCTTGCATGCGGGTGAATTTCGCTTGCTGACTGACGAGGGCTGGGTCGGTTTTGATGATGTCGTCGAGGTTTTGCGCGTCTAACATGATGTGATCTCCCCTGAGTTTTTTCTCGTCTTAGCAGAATTTTGAACGCCGGGGGCGATTTATTTTCATTGTGATGGACATGCGCAAATGAACCTCACGCGGCGACCTCGCGTAAATGCTATTAGATTTAGCGCTTGCCGCGTTTTACAAGCCGGACCAATCGGAGAAACTATGCGCGCTTTTATTGTAACGTTTTTTATTTGGCTTCTGGCCCTACCTGCTTTCGCGGGCGAGTCTGAGCGCGTAGACACGGGTAAAGTCATCGCGTCGATTGTCAGTTCTCATGACAGTGTTGCGCCGGGCCAAGATTTTTACATTGCGCTTCGGACCGAGCTTGATGAGGGCTGGCACACATATTGGCGTAATCCGGGCGATAGCGGAGAGCCTGTGCAAATCGCTTGGGATTTGCCGAACGGCGTGACGGCGGGAGAGATTAGCTGGCCGCTTCCTCGCCCAATACCGACGGGACCAATCGTCAATTATGGATTTGAGGGCACGCCGCTTTTCCCTGTAAAGTTCACCCTGAGCCCCGACGTCAAAACAGGCTCTGACATCACGATTACCTCGAACTTTTATTACCTCGTCTGCGCCGACATTTGTATCCCAGAGCAGGGCAGTGTCAGCCTAACCCTGACCGCGGGGCAGCCGATAGAGGATGCGCTCTGGAGTGCCGCCATTCAATCCGCTCTTGAGGAGTCTCCCAAGCGCGGAGATGTGCGGGGCGCAATCCAGAAATCTGGTGATGTCGTGGACATCAGCTTCACAAATCTACCGGAGGGTGACTTCTCCGGTGCTTATTTCTTTCCCTATCAGCAAGGCGTTTTGGGCCATAGTAATCCGCAAAGCGTCACCCGCGGCGCGAAAGGTCTACGGCTTTCAACTGTGCCCGAGTATTTGTGGGACAGCGCCACGCCAGAGGTCTTTAAAGGTGTTTTGACCTATGAGAACGGAGGCCAGCTGAGCGGCGTCAATGTGGCTCTGGCTGTCGGAGAAAGTTTGGATATTGGCCCAACCGCCATGCCAAAATCATCAGTGGCAGGCGGGACGCTTTGGACGGCGATTTTCGGCGCGTTGATTGGTGGGCTTATCCTCAATCTTATGCCCTGTGTCTTTCCTGTGATTTCGATCAAGGCGCTCTCCATTGCGAAAACGGCGCATGGCGAGCGCCGCGTCATTCGCCGCGAAGCATGGCTTTACACGGCGGGGGTCATGGCGACATTTTTGGTGCTTACCGGTGTTTTGCTCGCTCTGAAGGCTGGCGGCGCGGAAATTGGATGGGGCTTTCAATTGCAATCCCCGAAGGTGGTCGCCGCTCTTGCAGTTTTACTTTTCGTGATCGGATTAAATCTCCTGGGCGTTTTCGAATTTGGCAGCGGATTGCAAAATACAGGACAGGCCTTGACGCAAAAATCTGGTGCGGCCGGGTCGTTTTTTACGGGCGCTTTGGCGGTTATTGTGGCGACGCCCTGCACGGCGCCCATGATGGCGGGCGCTGTGGGCTATGCCTTGGCCGCCCCGGCCGCCGTGACACTTGCGGTCTTTATGTCTCTGGCGATTGGGTTCGCCCTGCCGTTTTTATTGATTGCCTATGTGCCGGGCGTGCTGTCCAAACTGCCGAAGCCGGGGCCGTGGATGGCGCGGTTTAAAGAGGCTCTCTCTTTCCCGATGTTCGCAGCGGCGATTTGGCTCGTTTGGGTGCTGAATTTACAGGCGGGCGAAGACGGCTTGTTGGTGGTCTTGTCAGCTATGCTGGCGGTGGCCATTGCGATTTGGTGTTTCAAGCATGGCCGCCTGTTCGGCAAAGCGGTTGGCGCGCTCGCCGCCATCGCCGCCCTCATGATGCCGCTCTCCCTTAGCGCTGGGGCAGCCGCAGGCGATGTTGTTGCCGCCGAGCTTAAGGCCGAGGCGTGGTCTCCGGCGCGGGTGCAGCAGCTTCAGTCGGAAGGGCGGCCTATCTTTGTGGACTTTACAGCCGCGTGGTGCGTGACCTGCAAGGTCAATGAAAAACTCGTGCTGAATACAGCCAAAGTCCAAAGCCTTTTCGAGGACACAAATACCGCTTTTCTCGTCGCAGATTGGACGAATAAGGACGATGTTATCGCAGCAGAGCTGGCGAAATATGGCCGGGCAGGCGTGCCGCTTTATCTGGTTTACTCTAACAATTCCGTGAGCCCCGCCATTTTGCCTCAAACCTTGAGCTATAATGTGATAAAGGCTGCCATCGCTGGGGAGTAATCTGTCGCGCGGTGCCGCGCGTATTAATTCCACCATCAAATCTAGAGACCACATCTTAAGACTTAATCGAAGGATATCATCATGACGATTTCAAAAGCTCTGTTTTCCACACTTTCCATATCAGCTCTGGCGTTGGCCGCTCCGGCGTCCGCGAAAATTGCGACCGGATCAAATGTCTCTGACATGACTGTCACAGACTCAAATGGCGTTCAGCACAACCTCTCAGACTTTGCCGGAAAAAAGGTCGTTCTCGAATGGACCAATGAAGGCTGCCCTTACGTCGCCAAGCACTACGACACAAACAATATGCAAAAGACACAGGCCATGGCCGAAGCTGACGGCGCGGTCTGGCTCTCTGTGATTTCAAGCGCGCCTGGAAAGCAGGGTTATAAAACCCCCGATGAAGCCAATGCGTGGAAAGACTCTAAAGGCGCTGTGTCTACGGCCATCGTGCTCGACCCAGAAGGGGACATGGGCAAAGCCTTTGCCGCAAAAACAACGCCGCATATGTATATCATCGATGAGGCTCAAACCCTCGTTTATCAAGGCGCGATTGACGATAACCCGTCCGCTAATCACGCAACCGTCGCCGGCGCGAAAAATTATGTTGTCGCCGCCATGGATGATTTGAAAGCGGGTAATCCTGTCGCCGTTTCAGACACGCCGGCTTATGGGTGCTCGATTAAATATAAGTCCTAAGCTATTTTTATAAGCGAATACGCCCGCTGCTGACGTCTTGTTGGCAGCGGGTTTTTATGGCGCATTTTGACCTTTAGGGCGTTTTAATTGCCGCAAGTTTGTCTTTCATCTCACTGGAAAGCGGAGCTGGACGGCGGCTTTTTTCATCGACATAGACATGCACAAATGTTCCCTGTGCGCTCGCGGTGATTTCATCATTTCTGAATAAGCCGATCTCATAGGTAACGCTGGAGCTGCCAACTTTCGCCGCACGCAATCCGGCGACGATTTCATCAGGGAAACTCACAGGCGCGAAGTAATCGCATGACGTTCCCACGACGAGGCCGATGGTCTCGCTTTTGCCGATCTCCAGCAATCCATTGTCAATCAGCCAACGGTTCACCACCGTATCGAAGTAGAAATAATAAACCGAATTATTCACATGCCCATAAACATCATTATCTGCCCACCGCGTTTGAAGGGTGAGGTGATGGGGATAGCTATCGAGGGTGTTAGGAGTGGGGCGGGTCACAGAAAACGCCTCACAAGATCGTCTCGTAAATTTTCACCACTGCTTCATGAGTCATTTCGCGGGCGTTGTTCATCAGCAAGCGGTCTTTTGTCATGGCATCGTCTGCCATCATTTGGATTGCGTCGCCGGGGATGTTGACCTCGGTCAGGGTTTGGGGGACGCGCGTCTCGTCTTTGATGCGTAGCATCTCATCCACCAGCGACGTCCCGCTTTGCCCGACGCCCAAATCGCTCGCAATTTCTGCGTACCAGTGATCAGCGTTGGGCTGATTATATTTCATGACCTCAGTGAGCACGAGCGCGTTGGATAATCCATGCGGGACGTGAAAGAAGCCGCCGAGCGGATAGGCGAGGGCGTGGACCGCTGCGCAGGGCGCGTTGCTAAACGCTTGTCCCGCTATCATCGCGCCCATGAGCATTTCATTTCTCGCGTCGATATTCGTCGGCTCATTTACGGCTTGGACGATATTATTCCGGAGCTTGCGCAAGGCGGTCAGGGCCAGCGCATCTGAAATCGGGTTTTTCAGGCGGATGGAGGTATAAGCCTCAATCGCATGGACCATCGCGTCAATCCCCGTGCTGGCTGTGATAGACGCCGGCAGGCCCAGCGTCAGTTCCGCGTCGAGCAACACACGGTCTGCATAGAGGCTATCGGCGACGACGCCTTTTTTGGCAGTTTTCCCCGTGGTCAAAATCGCGACATTGGTGACCTCGCTGCCTGTGCCGGATGTGGTTGGAATGAGGAGCAGCGGAAGCTTTGGACCCTTCGCGTTGCCGACACCATACATGGTCTCGAGAGGTTGATCGCAGCCTGCCAAATGGGCGGCGACTTTGGCGGTATCCATTGGCGAGCCGCCGCCAAAGCCGATGACGAGACCTGCGCCGAATTTCCGGATGCCGTTCGCGATGTCTTGGACGATTGTGTCAGGCGGGTCGGCGACGACTTGGTCGAAAATCATGACGTCAAAGCCGGCGCTTT
>CALDTL010000138.1 GCA_937923965.1 uncultured Caulobacterales bacterium | reverse complement strand
ACCGGGCATTTGATATATTGCATCGTGTCGTAAATCGCCATGCCGGCCGTCACAACACCGCCCGGGCTGTTGATATACATGCTGATTTCTTTTTTCGGGTTCTCACTCTCTAGGAAGAGCAGCTGCGATGTAATCAAGGACGCCATGCCGTCTTCGACAACACCGGTCAGAAAAATAATACGGTCTTTCAGCAGGCGAG
Source organism: uncultured Caulobacterales bacterium (assembly GCA_937923965.1). Taxonomy (GTDB): domain Bacteria; phylum Pseudomonadota; class Alphaproteobacteria; order Caulobacterales; family Maricaulaceae; genus Litorimonas. The sequence goes on along the minus strand of CALDTL010000138.1, from coordinate 36,975 downwards.
AGAATATGTCGAACGCGCGCTCTCCGCGGGAGGTTTGTTCAACAACCATCGGGACGAGGTTCATTAAAGTATCTTGGGGGTCATGCATCATAAGTTTATCCTTTGGGCCCGCGAGGCAGAACGCCGGGGCAAATCAGTTAATCCCATATTGCCCTCTCGCGCAGCGCTTTCAAGTGCCAAAACTGGGGTAATCTTGGCGTAGGGTTAACACGTCGCCGGTAATCGCCATGTCTCAGGTCGCTTTGGGTTCAATGTGTTGAGCGTGGCATCGGCGCACCAATAATGACCGCATCATACTGACCACAAGCCGATCGCAAGGGCGTTAAAATGTCGAGATCCGTGACCACCTTTGGACCGCTATACCATTGGGCAGGTTCTCCAACACGGGTGGTTGTTTTATTCCCGGGATGCGGACTTCGATCTATGAGGGCAATATAGCCCTCGTCATCCACGACGGCGCCCACACGTTTCGGGAAGACAACGAGTTGATCTTTTCGCTTCCCATCATCTAAAAAGAAGCACCCATCTTTGAGGCGAATTTTCCCTTCCCCAGAATACCCAAAAATCACCATTGGCTCCTGAATTGTGCCATGCGCGAAATGCCGGATAAGCGGGGCGACCTGGGCAGACAACACCTCAGGTGGATCAAGCGGCCCATTATAATTTAGCTCCACCATCGGATCATATCTAAAGCGATCAAGAGTCGGAAAGGTTTTGAAATCTTCTTCATAGAGGTCGAGATGGGCGACGACTTTTCCCTTCAGAATATCGACAGAACTTGTGCTTTCCAGATTATGTTCGGGATAAAGCACTGCGACAGCAGCATGAAACTCGCTAGATTTAGCCTCCAGCGCCTCGGCCGTGTATTTCACTGTATTGGGTTTAAATATCGGATTTGACGTATATCTTGCCAGAGTCGTTTCCGCGTCTCCCAGAAACGAAAATAGATAGTGAATATCCGGCTCTTGAGATAACCTAAACTCCACAAAATTCTCTGGCGCTTCGGCGCGGAGCCGCGCGTCCAAAGCTCTTGCCTCAGCGTTATTTTGACGGGCGAATAACACCTGTGGGGATCTCCAAAACGATTGAGAGACCTCATCCGTCTCGGGCGCGGGCACCGCCGGGCTGGCAGGGGCCTTTTTTACGCTGGCAAAACCGGTTTTTGAAACGCTGTATGTCTGCCCACTCGAAACGACAGTCGAACAACCGAGCAGCCCAAAAACAAGGCCCGCTCCGAGGGCAACTTGGAGCCGCCCTACCCGCACAGCTTACTCTCGGCCAACCGGATAAAATCCGACCGTGTGGCTCGTGTCGGGACGTTCGTCGCGTTCGCTGTACGGAAAATTATTAAACCATCCCAAAACGACCCTGTTATCCGGTAAGGTGACAGCTTGGATGCCATTAATATTCTCTGCCTGTTCGCCTGTTGCGAGCGTGAATTCATTTGAAACCACATTCAGTCCGGCATCCAAAACCAAGGCGCGGATTTCCAATGCCGTCGACTCGCCATCTTCGCCCGGCACTTGTGCCTGCCACGTTAATAGCAGCTCATTCGTGTTCAGCGGCGTCAAAATATAAAAAGCCAGATTGCCTGACGTTTCTGTTGAAACCGAACGTAAGCTCGGACCGAGTGTCACGCTATCCGACCCGAAGGTTCCATTCGGTTGCACAATGCGGGCTTGGATTTCACGCCGACCATCTTCCTCATCCGAGTGGTTCAACCACGCGACGACCATATTGCCGTCGGTCAGTGTTGCGGATTGCGGGTTCAGTTGATGTCCCGTCGTCGTCTCATTGACGGTGACCTGCTGGCCCAAAAGAATGCCGTCTTCATTCGCGCGCTGCATACGAATGTCATAGCCCGCATCTTCCGTATTCTGAGACCAAGCCGTCAAATAAGAGCCCCCCGCATAAGACGTCGCCGTCATCCGGTTGCCGCCATTTGCCGTGGAATTGGACTCGTACTGACCTAAATCATGGCTCACGACTTGCCCGAACCTATCAACGACATAAGAGGTCATATTGACCTTTGCGTCCGGATCACGGGCATCATCCGTTGTTCTTTCCGACAAAGTCAGAAGCACATTATCCGTGCCGATTGCCGTATAGGCGCCGCCCATTGTTCTTTGTGTATATTCCGATTGCGCAATCAATGTGTCTCCAAATCCATCAACTTCGCCGTCAACCAAACCCCGGAACGATTCATATCCAATCGTGAGTCCGTTTCCGAACTGGATCTTCCCATTCAGATTATAGAGCGTGTTTCCGCTTTGCACTGTCGCGAAGGTGACCCCGTAAGTGTATAAATTATAGGATTGACCATCCTCTTCTGATGTACCCTGATCGCCGCCCATGAAGACACCATCCGTTTGCACTCCGGTTTTCTCGCCGTCGACCGTAAAGGCCTGCGACGAGATAGGCATGTCGCGACCACCACTGCTGGCCGTCCAATGCACCCGATATCCGCCGTCTGCCTCTGTCGTGAGGCCAATAATACGATCAAGCGGTTTATCCCCGTCATAAATACTGGGGTCCGGCACGGTTTGGCTCGGGGTGGTTGGACCGCCTGTGCCATATTCGGTGCTCTCGGACAGAACGACATTTGTTTTCAAATCCTCAACATTTAACGATACCGTCGAAACGGTTGTATTCGTCCCGTCAGAGACGGAAACTTCAAATGAGAGAGACCCGTCCGCCTCCAATTCAGGTGCGGTCAAATTCAGTTTTGCGTCGGTCGCGGTGCCGATATCCACACTCGGCCCTGACAGTTGTCGCCAGCTATAAGACAAGCGGTCTCCTTCACGATCCGTGGACCCAGAAGCATCCAGCTCAAAGGGCTGGCCTTCGGTGACAACGCTGAGTTTAGATACCGTAACGACAGGCGACTGGTTTACAGCGGGAGGCGGCGTCGAGGTGGACGGACTATTGCTACTGCCGCCCCCACCGCACGCCGTGCATAATAATAATGCGAGGGACGACACAGCAATCTTCGGATGACGGGCAAAGACCGCGTGCTTTGGGGTTAATTTTAGCATTTTAGCTCTTCCTCAAATCGAATTAAGGTTGCCCGCCTTTTAACAGCATGCCCACGTGACAGAGCTTTGTCAATTCTGCCCGCTAGCTTGCGCCCGCGAAACCTAACGGGTCCATCCGATTTCAACCCCCGACTTACGAAGCTTTGATAAGGTGAAATATCTCACGCTTTCAACTCCTTATAAAAAACCCAAAAAGATGCGTCCTCACTTTGGGTTTTGTTCCGCATATTTACGCTTGTCTTCTTCCACAGGGCGGTCACGTGCACATTGACTTGATTGGGGAGAAGCGGCGCTTGTCATTGAAGCTTTGGGGGTAATGTCCTGATAGTTTGGGTGGCCTGACGCGAGCTTATTGGACCTCGACTGTTCAGCTAGGCCGTCAGCGCAAAAAGGCGTCGTCGTGTGGGGCTTTCTAGCAATAAGCGGGAAGGGCTCAAAGCATTCGCATACCGCATTCGCACTCGCAGAGCCTAACCACCCACACGAACATCCCAGTTAATACCGAGACTTAAGAGATAAACGAGATGAGATAGAGAAATAGGAAAGCGGGACAGCTAACCCTCCCATGTCATCCCGGACTTGATCCGGGACCATCGGAATCAGCGATCATTCACACCGACAGCGAGACGCGTTGTCGTCTCTCCAACCTTTGAGCCGGGCTGGTCCCCGATCAAGTCGGGGATGACAGTGATGTATAACAGATGATGTATTTTCGCTTCCACCTTCAGGACATGGGCCCATTCTAGTCTTCTGGGCAAGCTATGTTGAAACTATGGTTTCAACGAGCTTGCGTCGGTGTGACATAAATTAAAATGCGCAAGTCAGTTATTTAACCCGTTTACTCTCCCCACCCAGATTGGGCGATGATGGCGTCGGCTTGATCCGGCAAGACGCGGCGGAGGGTTTTTATGTCCGCTTCGCCTTGCTCGGTTTGGCCCAAGACTTTTCGGGATCGCAGCAGGCGCGTCCAGCCCTCCACGTCGGAAGGGTCGCTCTCTAGTCTGGCGCGCAGGCTTTCGACCATGCCCTCAATCGCAGCGGTTCTATCCTCTGGCGAGAGGCTCTGCATGGCGGCGATGTCCTCGGCGCTGGGGCCTGAACCTGTGCTAGAGGCGAATGTCTTTGCGGCCTCATATTCTTTGCGGACCTCTGGGGTATCTTCGAGCTCAAGCGAGCGCTCATACGCCCTAAGGCCTGCCTCTGAATCGCCGGACAACATCAAGGTTCGCCCATAGAGATTCCAGCCTTTCGCATCCTCGGGATTTTTCGCGAGGAGGGCCTCAAATCTTGGCAGGAGCGTTTGGAACTCTTGGCCGGGGTCTTGCGGCGCGGCTGGGGCGGGTTGCCGCGTCTCGGGCGTGAAATTCGGCGACCCGATAGAGGCGTAAATCCCGACGGTGCCGCCCAGCAAGCCCACTGTGAGAATGGCGGGCAGCCATTTCGACGGCTCGCTTTGCTGGGGCGCTTCGGTCTTTGCCGCTTTCAGGAGGCGGTTTTGGAGGCGGGCAATTTTGGCGGCGTCCGGCGCGTCGCTCCGTTGTAGGGCTTGGAGCTCCGCGCGGTAGGTCATGACTTCTTCGGACTCTGGAATTGTGACGTCGCGGCTAATGAAGGGCGCAATGAGATAAAAACTCAAGGCGAGCGCGAGGGCGATGCCAAGGGCCCAGATCACGGCGTGTCATCCATGAGCGAGCTCAAGAGCGCCTTGTCATTTTCGGACAGCTCGACCTCGGTTTGCACGATCTCTCTGCGCCGCGCGGTGGACAGCCACCAGATAAAGCTCACGATGACGAGCACGAAGGGAAACGCCCAAAGCACGTAAGTATTGGATTGGACGGGCGGTTTGAGAAGAACGTAATCGCCATAGCTGTCGCGGATGTGGGAGATAACTTCGTCATTCGTCGCGCCTGTGGCGAGTTGCTCTCGGACAATGCGGCGCATGTCTTGCGCGAGCTGTGCATCTGATTCTTCGATGGATTGGTTCTGGCAGACGACACATCTGAGCTGCGCGCCAATCTCGCGGGCGCGGTGTTCATCTGGCGAGCTTTGCGCAAAAGCCGGGGCTGCGAGAGCGAACCAAATGAGCAGGATCCACCTCATTGCAGACTCTCCACCAGGGGCCGCAGCGTATCGCGCCAATCTTTCTCCGAAATGATACCGACATGTTTGTACCGAATTTGTCCGGCCTTATCGACAATGAAACTCTCCGGCGCGCCCGACACGCCGAGCGGCACGATGAGTTTTGAATTTGGATCAAAGATCACAAGGTCATACGGGTTGCCATGTTTTACGAGCCACCGATTTGCGGCGTCGCGTGTATCGCGCCAATCAATGCCGATGAGTTTTAAATCGGGTTCATTCCGTATCGCCATGAGCTGCGGATGCTCCACGGTGCAGGCCACGCACCACGACCCAAAGACGTTCACGAGGCTCACTTGCCCCTCCAAAACAGATGGCGTGATGATGCGGCCGCCCTCTAGGTCTTCCAAGGCGAAATCAGGGAAGGGCTTCTCAATGAGTTCTGATGGCAGGATACGGGGATCGCGGGTCAGGCCAAATGCCAGCGCGCCGATCAGAGCGAAAAACACGAAGAGGGGTATCAGGCCGCGCAGGTTCATTCGGCGGGTGCCAAATTTGCAGCGGCTGGTTTTTGCTTGCGGCTTGGCAGGCGAAGGCGGCGGTCAGCCAGAGAGACGAACCCGGCTAGCGCCATGAGAAGCGCGCCCAGCCAGATCCAAACGACAAAGGGGTGTTTATAGACTTGCACGATAAATCCGTCTTCTGGGTTGCCTTCGCCAATACTCGCGAAAAGACTTTGCCCGAAAGATAAATGCAATCCGGCCTCGGTCGTGATTTGATTGCGGACCGGATAGAAGCGGCGCTCGGTCGACAGGGTCGTGATGGGCTTATTATTTTTTGTGACGGAAACCTGGCCCGCGAGGAAATCATAATTGTCACGTTGTCCGCCGCCGAACTCCGTGAGTGTATAGGTGTATGTGCCAAGGGTCAGGCTATCCCCGCGTTTCAGCGTGCCAATATCCGTCTGCGCCCATACGGTCATCGCTGTCACAGCGGCCGTAAAAATCGCGATGCCCATGTGCGCGCCTGCAAATCCCCATGTGGAGGCGGGCTGCGCTTTTAATCCAGCGCGGCTCCATCTGGCTTTTCGGCCGATAGCGAGGATGGTCCCAATCGCCAGCCAAGCGGCCAGTGCCAAAGCCGCTGCGCCTAAGACGGATTTCCCGAAGAGCGCCGCCGCGGTAAAAATAACGCCAAAGCCCGCTGCGCAAATCAAGAGTGGCCGCCGCAACCGCTGCAAGCTATCCCGACGCCATTTCAACATCGGACCAATCCCCATGAACAAGATGAGCAAGCACATTATCGGCGCAAAGGTCAGATCGAAGTAAGGCGCACCGACACTAATTTTAGAGCCATTTACGGCGTCAATCAGCAGCGGATAAAATGTGCCAAGGAAGACGGTCGCGAGGGCTGCGATTAGGAGCAAATTATTCATGACAAGCGCCCCGTCTCTGGAGGTCAAATTCAGCGGCGCTGGATCGCGCAATGTATTTGCCCGCAGCGCATAGAGCGTCAACGCACCGCCCGTCGCAAGGCTGAGCAGCAGGAGGAGAAATACGCCGCGCTCTGGATCTACCGCAAAGGCATGCACACTCACGAGGATCCCGGAGCGCACAACGAAAGTCCCAATGAGCGACAGGGCGAATGTTGTAATCGCCAGCAGGACGGTCCAATTCGCGAGGCTATGCCGCGTGCCCAGCACAAGGATAGAATGCAGCAGGGCTGTCCCCGCTAGCCAAGGCATGAAGCTTACATTTTCGACGGGGTCCCACATCCACCAACCGCCCCAGCCGAGCTCATAATAGGCCCAGAAGCTTCCGAGGGCGATGCCGATAGTCAGGAAACTCCAAGCGATCAAAACCCAAGGTCTCAGCCATTTGGCCCAAACCGCATCGACGCGGCCCTCGATAAGGGCGGCTACGGCGAAGCTAAAGGGGAGGGAGAATCCGACATAGCCGAGATAAAGAAACGGCGGATGAAAGGCGAGGCCGGGGTCTTGTAAAATCGGGTTCAATCCATTCCCGTCAATTGGGACAGGGTTAAGCCGCTCAAATGGATTGGACGTAAATAGGATAAAGGCCAGAAAGCCTGCGCTAACGAGGGCCTGAACGGCAATTGCGCGCGCTTTCAGGCTTGGCGGGAGCGTTTTACCCAGGATTGGGACGAAGGCGCCATAGCCTGCCATCATCAACACCCAGAGTAATATCGAGCCCTCGTGGTTCCCCCATACGCCTGTGATCTTATAGAGCAGGGGCTTGTCCGAATGACTGTGCAGCGCCGCGAGTTTGACGGAGAAGTCGGAGGATAGGAAGACGCTAGTGAGGGCGGCAAAAGAAAAGGCCACGAGCACAAATTGCCCGAGCGCGGCGCGGTCGCCAAATTCCATCATCCGCGCGTCATTTTTTTGCGCGCCGACCATTGGAATGACGGATTGCAACAGTGCGACGCAAAAAGCGAGGATCAGCGCGATATGTCCGAGTTCAGCGGTCATCGGAACGACCTCTAGACATAAGGGGCTCTCGGCTCAATGGGGCAGGTAAGCCCGATGTAGATTTGCCGCAGGGCGCGCGCCGCTTTTATCCTCCTCTCCCGCACACTAGGGGGCTATGGCGGGCGTGTAATAGGTCGGCGATCCTGGGCCGACGGGCAAGCCAAATCCAAAGGTCCACAACACGAAAAAACCGATCCAGAAAATCAGGAAGAAGATCGTATAGGGCAACATCATCGCGATGAGCCCGCCTACGCCTAGATCTTTATCATAGCGCAATGCCCAAGCAAAGATCAGGCCGAAATAGCTCATCATTGGCGTGATAATATTTGTTGAGCTGTCCCCGATACGATAGGCGGCCTGAATGACTTCGGGGGAATAGCCGACGAGCATCAACATGGGCACGAAAATCGGTGCTGTCACGGCCCATTGCGCAGAGGCCGAGCCGAGCGAGAGGTTGATGAGCGCGCACATTAGGATGAACATGACGAAGACGACCGGGCCGCTCATGCCAGACTCTTTGATGAATTCCGCGCCGGATACAGCCGTTATGGCCCCGAGATTGGTCCAGCCAAAAAAGGCGACGAATTGCGCGGCGAAGAACACAAGCACGATATAGAGGCCCAGCGAGGCGAGAGCGTCGCTCATGCCGTCAATGACGTCTCGGTCCGTTTTCATTGTTCCGGTAACACGGCCATAGGTATAGCCCAGCACCAAGAAGAAAATCAGGATCCAGACAACGAACCCATCGAAGAACGGACTGTTCATTGGGTCTGGGTTGTCAGGGTCTCTGAGCACGCCCCATTCCGGCACGATGGTCAGCGCCATAACGCCGAGCACAGCAAGCAGCGCTACACCCGTCCAGCGTAGCCCCCGCTTCTCCAATGGGGTGACATCATCCGTCATAGATTTGTCCAAAACCGTCTCGTCCGCGCGGGAGCTGTCATAGTCGCCCAATTGCGGCTCGACGATAAAGATGGTCACCAGCGACGCGATCGCTGTGATCAGGAAAGTCGAGACGAACATGAAATACCAATTCGACGTCGCGGCGACCGTATAGGTCGGGTCGATTAATTGCGCTGCTTCCTCGGTGATACCGGCCAGCAGCGGGTCGATCGTGCCAATCAGCAAATTCGCGCTATATCCGCCGGACACACCCGCAAAGGCCGCCGCCATGCCTGCCAGTGGGTGTCGCCCCAGCGCGTAGAAAATCGCCGCCGCCAGCGGGATTAGCACGACATAGCCGACCTCGGATGCGGTGTTAGAGACGATGCCTGCAAAGACGATAGCGACCGTGACAAGGTGCTTGGGCGCGCCCAGAACCATTGCGCGCACGGCTGCGGAAATTAGCCCTGACTTCTCTGCGACGCCAACGCCGATCATGGCGACTAGCACGACGCCGAGCGGGGCGAAATTTGTGAAATTATCGACGAGATTGACGAAGATCCGCCGCAGGCCGTCTCCATTCATCAGGCTGACCGCGCGGATCATTCCGTCATCAGCAACGCCCCGCGCGCCCGCTGGACGCGGGTCCTCGACCGCCAAGCCCATCCATCCAAATAGTCCCGAGAGCAGCACAATCCCAAGCGCCAAAATGGCGAAAAGCGTTACGGGGTGAGGGAGGAGATTACCCAACCATTCGACCCCATCCAGAAAGCGGGTGAACGCCCCGCGCTTTCCCGGCTTACGTTTGACGGGCGTCGATTTCGTTGGGATTTCGCTCATGATGCCTCCATGGAAAATATCCCTATCTCAGAAAGTGCAGGAGGCTGAATGTCAAGCCTTGGGGGCACCCCAGCCGCTAAACTTAACGTTCCGAGAGTTTTTGCCGAGCTGGAGTTTAGAAAGAAAGTTCTCAAAAACACACTAAATAAGTTTTATTTTAAAATTCACTACTGTAATTTTTAATCTTTATATGGCCATCATGGACATCTGAGTGTTTTTAAAACCTAAAGGGCCGATAGACATTGAAACCTCTTGAGATGAGAGATCTAAACCTAAGCGAAGCTCGGCTCGCAGACTCTTTCCATTTGGCGAGACGGCTGCGCGCGCCCATCTGGGTGTATGACATTGATGCCTGCAAGATAGCCTTTGCAAATAAGGCGGGTTGTAAATTATGGGGGGCTGATGATGAAGCCTCGCTAAAAACACGGGATCTCTCTGTTGGTATGTCGATCACTGTGGCCGAGAGGTTGCGGCAATATCAGGCAGAGTTTCTTATCAGAGACGCTGAGTTTAGCGAAGTTTGGACTCTGTTCCCAAATGATACTCCGGTTACCGTAAATGTCGTCTATTCGGGTTTCCAAATGGCGGGCGGCCGCATGGCGATGATGGTTGAAGTTTTGGGTGAAACAGAACAACCCACAGAGACACTCCGCAGCACCAAAGCGCTTCTACATACTGACGTGAGCATCGCGCTTTTCAGCTTGGATGGATTGCCTCTCTATAAAAACCCTGCAGCACAAAAAACCCTACTCAGTGCGGGCGCAACGCTTGACCAGCTGTTCGTGGACTCAACAGATTTCGGCATACTGCAGTCTGAGTGCGAAGAAATCGGAGCCAGCCGCATAATTACAAAGCTCAAGACAAAACATCATGCCAGATGGTTTGATGTGAGCGCTAAACGATGCTCGGATGTGAAAACGGGCGAGAAGGCGCTCCTCATCACTGCCTCTGATGTGAATGAGTTGAAGGCAGCGGAAAAGGCTGTTTTACAAGCCAAAGACGCCGCAGAGTTAGCGAATAAAACAAAGTCTGAATTTCTCGCAAATATGAGCCATGAAATTCGTACGCCCATGAACGGCGTCTTGGGAATGGTGGATGTCCTGACCCGCACAGAACTTGATGAAAAGCAAAAACACTGCACCGATATTATTCTTAAATCTGGAAATAATTTGTTGGCCATAATCAATGATATTCTCGACTGCTCAAATCTCGAAGCTGGAAAAACGACACTCAAACCGGTGCTCTGTAACCTGAAAGAAATAATAACGGAGTGTCTGGATTTATACCGTCCATCTGCTCTGAAAAAAAATCTATCGATTGATTTTAATTATGGGCCTGAGGTGCCTGAGTTTTTCATCGCCGACCTTGGCCACATGCAACAAATTCTCTCCAATATCATAAGTAATGCAATTAAATTTACCCCTGAGGGCTCGGTCTCAATCGACGTCTTTGGGGAGATGGAAACTGATTCCGCTAATATGAAAATTGTAATCAAAGACACCGGTATAGGGATCGCTAAAGATAAAATAGATAAGGTTTTTGATAAGTTTACCCAGGCGGAAAGTTCAAAAACCCGAAATTATGGGGGGACCGGCTTAGGCCTCGCGATTTCGCGGGGGCTTGCGGAAGTTATGGGGGGCAATTTGACAGCGACCTCAACCCTTGGTGACGGCGCATCTTTCACGCTTCGTCTTCCGTTAAAACTCGCAAAAAAGACCTCTGCCCGGCTAACTCCGGCGGCGGCAAAACTAACTGAAAACAAGGTGCCTATGTCTCAGACACATACCGTTAGTAAGGGCGATGCGCCTTTAACTGTCAGGCTGAATATTCTCGTTGTTGAGGATGATGAATTTAACCGAATAGCCGTGTCCGGCTTATTAAAGCACCCCCAAATCAATATTACATTTGCCCAGAATGGAGAGGACGCGATTAAGATTTTTAAAGTCAAAAAATTCGACCTCATTTTTATGGATGTTTCAATGCCCGTTATGGATGGGATCACCGCAACCCATTTTATAAGAAAGCTTGAAGAAGATTACGCGTTGAAGCGCACGCCAATCATATGCCTGACAGCTCACTCTATGGAGGGTGAAAAAGATATTTTCCTAAAATCTGGGATGGATGATTACATCACAAAGCCCGTGCAGAAAGCTAATCTTCTCCGGGTCATATCTAAATGGATAAAGCTCTCGCGTTCGGCCTCTCAGACAGTTGAAGTCCTTCCATCTAAATATTTCTGAGACCAGAACACGCGCTGATGCCTCGCTTTCGCCGGGGCCTAAAGGCGGTGTTAAGTATAAAGCTTACACATTTATTCGGATCTTGCCGCTATAGGTCCACCGTGAATTACGCCCAATTTTGGGTTCAGATGAACAAACCGTGGGATAAAAATGAATGCTTTTAAGGAAACTATTGATCGGAAAAGGTCACGCTTAACAGAGGTCTCGTCTCGCTGTTCACAGCGCTTTAATTTGCGCAAAAGCAGGGCGCGGATAACCCAATTTGTCAATGACAAATCGGGCGCTATCGCTGTGGAAACAGCCATTCTCACACCCTTTGTTCTTTTTGGATTGCTCACGGCTGGCACCTTGGGATTCTCCGTCTATAATCATCAAAAAGTTTACACTGCTGCCTATTCTGGCGCGAGTTATCTTCATGACCAGATTGCGGCTGGCGATATGAGCGGGCTGAAGCCAACCGAAAATCAAGACGGCGAAGTAGAACCCGGAAGATGGATTTCGACGGCAAAGCTTGTCATCAAGGACGCGTCAGGTCTTCCTCTGGATCTCAGCAAAATCGATATTCAGGCCTATTGTGCCTGTCCGGCCATGAATCCCGGAGAGCTGAAAACGGCCGATGCTGAAGACGAGATGACCGGACGAGACCATTTCTATGAACGTGAGGCGATAGCCGTCTCGGAAGGTAACGAGGTTTGTCCTACTAATTGCAAAAATGGTAATAAGTCCCGCGTTATTGCGGAAATTATCATCGATTATGACGCGAAATCACTCAAGGGCGGCAATGATCCAATTCGCGAAAAACTTGTCACGCGCTTGCGCTAGGAAGAGGTGGGTTTATGTCAATGAAGACTTTTTTCAAAAAATGGCAGCGCGATGAAGACGGCGCGACAGCCGTTATTTATGCCATCACTTTGCCGCTGCTTGTCGGACTGGGCGCAATTGCGTTCGAGGCTGGTCATTTTCAACAGCGCAACGCTCGTATTCAGAGCGCGGCGGACATGGCCGCCTTAGCCGTTGCGCTGGAATATCAAACGACCAATAACCGTGCCAAAGCTAGATTGGCGGGCAAAGGTGACGCCTACGAGAATGGCTATTCGGTAGCTGACGGTAAGATTGAGGTCGAAACGCCCATCTCGTCTGGGCCTCACGCTGGCAGCGAAGGTGCGATCGTTCGGATCGAGCAGAAACAAGAACGTTACTTATCAAGCATTTTTCCCGGACAGAAAGACGTTGTTCATGTTGTTGAATCAACCGTTCTCACGGCACCCGGACAGCCCGTTTGTGCGCTCTCGCTTCATCCAACAAACACAGCCGCAATGTCGATTTCAGGATCTGCCAATCTCGAGATGGAAACCTGTGCCATGCACGCAAATTCCAACGCGAATGAAGCGTTTAACCTCGCAGGGTCTGGCACGATCACGGCGGATTGTATCTCCGCCACAGGGACCGTCTCTAACACGACTACAGTGGTTTTACCTGCCTGTAATAATACGCCCAAAAATAATCAACCTGTGATCGCCGATCCTTACGCTGATATAGATGTGCCGTCCAACACATTGGGCATGCCTTGCATAGAACCTGTATTCGGCAGAAATGGGGCCATAACAATGAGTCCAGGCCGATATTGCTCTGCCAAAGATTTTGCTATTAGAGGGCGTTTGGACCTCTTGGAAAAAGGTGTTTATATCTTTGATGGCATTAATGGAGGGTCTACTTTTTTCTTTAGAAATAGTGGTACTATGTATGGCACGCCTGATGGCGTGACGATGATTTTCATGAACGGCGCTCGTTTTGAGAACACAAATGGCGGCTATATGGAGCTTTACGCACAGCCTGACGGACCCTATGCGGGAATATTGATGTATGCGGACAGGAATACTAGTGACCCCAATGCCGTCGTCAGAATTAATGGCAATCAGGGTGCCCGCTTTGAAGGCGCACTATATTTTCCGACTCAAAAACTCGACTTTCGCGGCGGCGCGGATTTGAACAGTGATTGCACACAAATTATTGCGAGTCAGATTGAGTTTTCTGGAAATTCGGCGCTGACCAATAATGATTGTGGGCCGCGTGGGACACGATCAATCAACCAGGGCAGCTCAGGCGTCAGGCTGGTGAATTAATGCTTAGACGTTGTAACATCTTACGTCGCTTTGCGCGCAATAAAGACGGCGCGACCGCTGTTGAGGCGGCGATGATCATGCCGCTTGTGCTGCTGTCTATTTTCGCCCTGCTACATGTCGCAATATTCTTTTTCAGCACCCATCAGGCGCAACGTGCTAGCGAACATACAGGGCGGGATGTCCGCATGATGAGCCAGCCCTCAACAGCAGACATTGAAGCTGTGCTTGAGGAACGACTGACAAAACCAATTGGCGGAACCTATCGTGCGGTCGTTTCTCAAATGAACGAACACGGCGGAACTTTCGCTGATATTCGGGTTTTCTACGAGTATCAAATGCCGATCCCGTTTCTGGATAGGCACACGTTCAAGTCCGAGTCTGGAACCCGCGTCCTCCTGCGGAATTTGTCCTAGTCCCCAAATAAAAAACCCCACTTGATGCACATGGCTCCAAGCGGGGTTGATTGATTTATCTGAGCGAAAACGCCCTGAGCGATGGCCCGAGATTAAACCTCTTCAGCAGGGGCAGGGGCTTCGGGTTCAGCAGGTGCGTCGTCAGATGCGGGCGCCGTAAATTCATCCGGCGCGTCGCCTTCGAACATAGAGACGGCATTTTCTGCGCGTTCACGATTAGCTTCTTCCGTGTCGGCTTTTTCTTCTGCCATAGCAGCCGCAATAACGTCTTCGCCTTTGGCTTGGCGCTCGGCTTCATCCTCAGATCTCGCGACATTGACTTCGATGTCGACGATGACTTCGGGATGCAACTTCACTTTGACGCCGTGTAGACCCAAAGCTTTGATGGGTTGTTCCAGCACGATCATGTTGCGCTTAACGCCTTGCTTCTCGAGATGCTCGGCGATGTCGCGGGCAGAAACGGAACCATATAGGTTGCCTGTGTCTCCGGCCTTACGGATAAGGACGACTTTCGCGCCGTTGAGCTTCTCGCCTTCAGAGGCCGCCTTGTCGCGGTTCTCGGCGTTGCGCTGTTCAAGATACTCACGTTCCGCTTCAAAACGGGCAAGATTTGCTTTAGTTGCACGCAAAGCTTTTTCCTGCGGAAGCAGAAAGTTGCGGCCGAAACCGGGTTTGACGTTTACAACGTCGCCCATATTGCCGAGCTTTTCGATACGTTCGAGAAGGATCACTTCCATGGTCTATCTCCTCTATTTAACTTCATAGGGCAAAAGGCCCAGGAAGCGTGCGCGTTTGATGGCCTGAGCCAACTTACGCTGTTTCTTATGCGTCACCGCAGTAATACGGGCCGGCGCGATCTTGCCTTTCTCAGACATATAACGCTGGAGCATCTTTGGATCTTTATAATCGATCTTGATGCCGTTCTCGCCAGAGAATGGACACACCTTGCGACGACGACGAAAGCCGGAGCGAGACGGTAGGTTCTCAATTTTGATTTGGTCTTTACCAGCCATGATTTAGTTCCGATCTCTACGTTTGCGCTCTTCGCGCTTTTTAAGGATGGGGGAAGGATCTTCGCTAAATTCGTCAACACGGATCGACATATAGCGCAGGATATCTTCATTGATGCGGTGGGTCCGCTCGATCTCGTGGATCACGTCGGGATTGGCGTTGACTTTGAGCAAAGAATAATGCGCCTTGCGGTTTTTATTCATGCGGTAAGCCAAATTACGCAGACCCCAATATTCAGCGCCTTCGACGGTGCCGCCCATATTTTCGATCTTAGAGGCTAGATTTTGGACAAATTCTTCGACTTGGTTCGTCGAGATGTCCGGTCGTGAAATCACGACATGCTCGTAAAGAGACATTTAACAGTCCTTCAGACTATGAATGACGGCAGATGCGCTCGAGAAGGTGGAGCCATCATCTGATGGATGGAGTGACCCGGAATAGCCCGGACCCCACCGTCATCCGGTGAAGTGCGCCGCATAAAGACCCGAACGCTATTTCGCAAGCGGAAACTTCCGTAAAATGTAGCGATAGTCGCCTTAAGTGAGATCTTTGCGAAGTCCCAGGCGGAAGTCCATGATACGATCTTCAACCTCTTGTCCGCTCATGCCGTTGAACTCGTCGGTTTTTGCGTCAACTGGGGCGTGGATGTCTTCAGACATATCTGCAAAGACATCCTGTTCTTGTTGGCCGTAGGGTTGGATGTCTGGTGTCTCCGCCGGCTCATTTGACATGCGGCGCGCTTGAGACACGGATAAGGCCGTTGCGACATCTCTGTAGCGGCGATCGAAATCCGTAACATCTTGCTTGGTTTGCAGGAGATCGGAATTCGCCTTATCCAGCTGATAAGCCTGTGTTTCGATCTGGGCTTCTAAGCGCTCCCGCTCGAGGTCTTGTGCCGTGCGGATTTTACGCAGCTCCTGCACATCCCGCGCCGCGTTTCGAACGATCTCATCTTTAATATCGAGTTGTTTGGTAAGGTGGTCAACCTGCAATTGAAGAGCCGTCATCTCGTCTTCGCGGCTGATAATCGTAAATTCTGACTGCGATTTGAACGTGCGGATATCTTCATGCAAGCTGACCATTTCCGCCTTCATAGCATTATTTTGCGTTTGCGCTGTGGCTAATGATTTCCGCAACTCGTCAGCTTCTTTTTCGGCGCTTTCGGCTTGGTGGCGATAATCGGCGCAGTCTTGGGCTAGGCTATCCGCGATTTTCTTGGCTTCGACATAGGCACTCTGTTTGGTGTCCATGTCGCTCACGATTTCAGTGATACGATCACGCAAGACCTGGTTTTCGCGCCGCTCCACATCCAGAGAGGTTTGGAGACGCTCTGAGTTCAGCGCATTTCGATCAGAGCTTTCACGTGTATTGCTGAGAGCTCTCTCATATTCTTGAAGCGATTTTTGCGCGATTGAAAGCTTGCCCAGAGTGGATTCATAAATGCGCGTCTTTTCGGTCAGCCGATGCTCGCGGTCTTCCAAATCAGCCTGCATGACCGCCATTTTTTGCTGATGGCTCTCGATTTCGCGCTCTATGGTCCGGTTCCGCGCCTTCAGGCGACGGTTTTCAGGCTCCAAGCGATTGAGCATTGAAAAATCGATTTCTGCGCGCTCAACAAAGCCCGTTAGGTTTTCTATACGTTGCTGCGCCCGACGATATAGCTCCTCGCCGCTTTGGATATCCGCTGAAATTCTGGCGACGTCCAATCGCATCGCGCCAATATCTGCGCGGTCCGGCCGCGTAATCGCTGGGGGCGATGCAACAAAATCCTCAAGGGATTCGCTTGGCGGAGTTTCAGCGTTTGATTTTGACCGCCCGGCGAAATGGGCAGAGGGCGCCATAGCGCTTAAAGGTGCGGCCGTCTGCGGGGATGAATTTATCTCACTCTCGAGGTCAGGCGTGTCGGGCGTAACATCTAAAAATTCAGAATCGACTGGCATGTCGATTTTTAAATCTGGCGCAAACTGGCTTGAGTCTGTTCCGCGAAGATCATGGCCGTCCAAATTCTCGATCGTTGTGCTTGGCAGCTCTGTTTGATCGGCCATAAGCCGCTCTAATTTATCCCATTTAGCTTGACTGCCAGCATCGACCGCGTTGGCGTCGTTCTTTCCGGTGCTTTCAGATTTTTTCTTGCTCTTGCGAAACAACGCCATTGCCAACCCTCGAATCATGCATCCCTTGCGGATGGGTAGTTAACTAACGTTAACGGGCTCTTAATTCCAATAGGTTTTGGTTTTTAGCTCTACAGTTTAAAGGGGATTTTACGCGCATTCTATGGAACGCGGTCAATGAATCCCCGATTTGGATTGACGTCATTGTAAGAAACCCTAGCTTAGGCAAAAGTTTTTTGAGGACCTCTTATGGCTTTCGCGTTTATTTTTCCGGGGCAGGGCAGTCAATTTGTGGGGATGGGCAAATCACTATCCGAAGCCTTCCCCGCCGCCCGCGCTGTCTTCGAGGAAGTTGATGCCGCTCTAGAGCAAAAGCTCTCCAAGCTCATGTGGTCTGGGGAGCAGGATGAGCTAACGCTGACATCCAATACGCAGCCTGCTTTGATGGCCTGTTCCTTGGCGGCCATGCGCGCCCTTGACGATGAATTTGGCGTTAAAGTTACAGATGCCGCCTTTGTCGCCGGACATAGCCTCGGTGAATATTCTGCGCTGGCGGCAGCGTCTTCGATTACCGTCAAGGATACGGCCAAATTGCTGCGCATTCGCGGAGAAGCAATGCAGGCAGCTGTGCCTGTTGGTGTCGGCGCGATGGCGGCCCTTTTGGGAGCGAGTCTCGAGGATGCTGAGGCCGCCTGCGCGGCGGGCAGCCAGGTCGGAATTGTCCAGATCGCAAATGACAACGCCACGGGCCAGATTGTTTTGTCCGGCGAGCTTGCCGCTGTCGAAGCCGCGGCTCAAGCCGCGCGGGATGCAGGCGTGAAAAAAGCGATGATGCTAAACGTCTCCGCTCCGTTTCATTGCGATCTCATGGCACCTGCGGCCGATGCGATGCAGGCCGCGCTTACAGAGTCCACAATTTTGCCGCCGCTCGTGCCTGTTATCAATAATATTCAAGCCCGGCCTGTTAGCGACCCGGATGACCTGCGGGACGACTTGGTCAAACAAGTCACGGGTCGCGTGCGTTGGCGGGAAACGATTGAGTGGATGGCGGGCGAGGGCCAAATCGATACACTTGCAGAGCCGGGATGCGGAAAAGTGCTGACCGTTATGCTCCGCCGCATCGTCAAAGGCCTTGACGGAAATCAATTAGATAGTCCAGAGGCGCTGGAAGCTTTCGCGGAAAAAATAAAAGGATAATCAATATGTTTGACCTTACTGGGAAACGCGCCCTCGTGACGGGCGCGACGGGGGGCCTTGGCGGCGAGATTGCACGGCTGCTACATAAGCAAGGCGCAAGTGTCGCTTTGTCGGGCACGCGGGCGGAAAAACTGGAAACTTTAGTGTCAGAGCTTGGCGAACGTGCTGCGGCGACGCCGTGCAACCTGTCCGACGGAGACGCCGTTGACGCGCTTCCCGGGCAAGCGGCTGAGGCGCTGGGCGGTCCTGTCGATATTCTGATTGCCAATGCGGGCATCACCAAGGACGGCTTGCTCATGCGAATGAAACAGGAAGATTTTGACACTGTAATCAAGATCAATTTGGAGAGTTATTTCCGCCTAGCAAAAGCGTGTCTTCGCCCCATGATGAAAGCCAGATCAGGCCGGATAATCGGGATTACCTCGATAGTCGGGGTCACGGGCAACCCCGGACAAACCAATTATGCGGCCTCAAAAGCTGGCATGATTGGCTTTTCGAAATCCCTTGCGCAAGAAGTCGCCTCGCGCGGAATTACAGTCAATTGCATCGCGCCTGGCTTCATTCGCTCACCAATGACGGACGCCCTCACAGATGCGCAAAAAGAGGCAACGCTGTCGCGAATCCCTGCGGCCAAATTGGGAGAGGGAAGCGATATTGCAGCAGGCGCGCTTTATCTCGCGTCAGATGAAGGCGCTTATGTCACTGGGCAAACCCTCCACATAAATGGCGGCATGACCATGATATAAAGGGCTTTCGGGCTATATATCCCCTCTAAAAGAGGCCTATGAAAGCTCTAGGCATGTCGAAATGGCTATGCTAGGTCGCCCTCGACACGGCGAGGGGTTGATTTTGGAGCGATTTGCACCATCTCTCACCAGTAACCGCCGGAAAATAATCTCCGGCCAAGACTAAAGGAAGACATATGTCAGACGTACTCGAACGCGTAAAAAAGATGGTAGTAGAGCATCTTGACGCTGAAGAAGCCAAAGTGACCAATAATGCTCACTTCATCGATGACCTCGGTGCCGACTCCCTCGACACAGTAGAGCTTGTCATGGCGTTTGAAGAAGAATTCGACATCGAAATCCCTGATGATGCCGCAGAGCACATCCAGACTGTTGGCGATGCTGTTAAATTCATCACCGAGAAAACTGGCTAGGGTTCTTCCAGTATGCGACGGGTTGTTGTCACAGGCCTAGGCCTCGTTTCACCCGTTGGATGCGGCGTTGAGACCGCATGGGGCAACATACTCGCCGGTAGATCTGGCGCGTCCCGTATTGAACATTTCGACGTCAGCGACCTTGGATGTAAGGTCGCTGCTGTCATCCCTCGGGTAGATGGCCGCGCAGGCGGATCACCGGAGATGGTCGGGGCCTTTGATCCTGACACTGTCATGAGCGCGCGAGACCGCAAGCGCATTGACGAATTTATCCTCTATTCCATCGCGGCCGCTGACGAAGCTATCAAGTCGTCCGGCTGGGTGCCTGAAACCACAGAGCAAGCCGAACGTGCAGGCGTGATCCTAGGGTCTGGCATCGGCGGCATCGATACAACTTATAAGGCGTCCATATTGCTGCGCGATAAGGGCCCAAGGCGTCTGTCGCCATTCGTCATACCGGCCATGCTGATAAATCTACCCTCGGGGCAGGTCTCAATTCGCCACGGCCTAAAAGGGCCCAACAGCGCCATTGCGACGGCTTGCGCGACAGGGGCCCATGCCATTGGCGATGCGGCGCGGATCATCGCTTGCGGCGACGCAGACATGATGGTCGCTGGCGGCGGGGAAGCGTCCATTACGCGGCTTGGTATCGGAAGCTTTGTGGCCTGCCGCGCCATGACAACTGGATATAATGATACGCCGGAACAAGCCTCACGTCCTTACGATGCAGGCCGCGACGGATTTTTAATGGGCGAGGGCTCAGGTGTCGTCGTTCTTGAGGATTACGAAACGGCAAAAGCGCGCGGTGCAAATATCCTCGCGGAGCTTGTGGGTTACGGGCTATCTGGTGATGCTCACCACATCACCAGCCCCGCGCCGGGCGGCGAAGGCGGATTTCGCGCGATGCAAATGGCGCTCAAAAAATCTGGTCTCGCGCCTTCCGATATTGGCTATGTGAATGCACATGGAACCTCGACGCCGATGGGCGATGAATTGGAAGTGCGCGCCGTTGAACGTTTGCTAGGTGATCACGCTGCGAAGGCGAAAATGTCATCGACGAAATCTGCGACAGGGCATTTGCTTGGCGCCGCCGGCGCTGTTGAGGCTATCTTTTCTATCTTGGCGCTGCGCGATAAAATGGCGCCGCCGACCCTTAATCTGGATAATCCAAATGTTGAAACAGTTCTGGATCTTGTCCCAAATAAAGCGGTGCCGTTTGAAGGCAAAGCGGTGATGTCCAATTCATTCGGGTTTGGCGGAACCAATGCGGCCTTGATTTTTGTCGAAGCGGAATAGACGGGCCGTGGCCCGCGAAAAAAAAGAGACAAAAGACGACCCCCAACCCAGTTTGGAAAAACGGGATAGGCGGCTTCTGACCTTCATTGCTCTGGCGGCGCTCATCACCTTTTTTGGCGGGTTAATGCTGGCCGGATACGCCGCAATTAATTATAAATATGAGCGCGCGCCCGAGGGTGCTTCCGATCAAGTTGCCTTCACGGTCCCAAAGGGTGCAGGCCTGAGTAAGATTGCACAAGATCTTGAAAAGACTGGTTTTATTGAAAACGCATTTTTGTTTAAGGCTGTTACTAAACTTCGCGGCAATGAGGCAAATTTTAAAGCGGGCGAATTTTATCTATCCAAGGACATGTCCATGGCGGCGATCTATGATGGGCTCGCTAATGGGAAGGCTGTTCTTTATCCCTTCACAGCGGCAGAGGGCCTTACCTCTGCGATGATTGTCCGCAGCTTAGACGATGTTACGACCTTGGTAGATGATGATCCGGCTGTCCCGGCGGAAGGGACTTTGCTTCCCGAAACCTACCTTACGCCGCGCGGCATGACGCAAAGTCAGTTGCTTCAGAAAATGGCGCTTGCGCAGACACAATTACTCGACGCCGCATGGGAAAATCGCGATCCAACTATCCCTGTGAAAACAAAAGAAGAGGCGATCATTCTTGCTTCAGTCGTGGAGAAGGAAACAGGCGTCGGGATGGAACGCGGCAAGGTGGCCGGCGTTTTCACAAACCGGTTGAGGCAGGGCATGAAGTTACAATCGGACCCAACGATTATTTATGGCATCACGCAAGGGGAGCCGCTTGGTAGGCGTATCCGGCGGTCTGAAATTGACCGGAAAACAGATTGGAATACATACCAAATTCCGGGCCTGCCAAAGACCCCAATTTGCAATCCAGGCAAGGAAGCCATCCTGGCGGTTCTTAATCCCGACGAAACGGAGGCCCTATTTTTTGTGGCAGATGGAACAGGCGGCCATGCCTTTGCAAAGACACTTCGCGAGCATGAGCGCAATGTAGCGAAATGGCGAAAGATACAGCGCGAGAGAGGCCTAAGATGAGTGTGTTGAACGAACTAAAATCGGATAGGCGCGGTTTGATGGTTGTTTTGTCCTCGCCCAGCGGCGCTGGTAAGACCACTCTGACGCGCAAGCTTCTCGCGGATAATCCAAATATGGCGATGAGTGTCTCGGCTACGACTCGTCCGCCCCGTCCGGGAGAGACAGAAGGCGTCGATTATTTCTTCATCGATAAGACCCGGTTCGGAGAGCTGGAGGCGAAGGGTGAGTTTTTGGAACATGCGAAGGTCTTCGATAATTTTTACGCGACGCCGCGCGGACCCGTCGAGGACGCTCTATCGCGCGGAAAAGACGTTGTTTTTGATATTGATTGGCAAGGCGCTCAACAGCTCACGCAGGCGGCCGCCGATGACTTGGTGAAGATATTTATCCTGCCGCCGAATATGCGCGAGTTAGAGCAGCGATTGCGGACCCGCGCGCAGGATAGCGACGCCGTCATTGCCAAGCGCATGAGTAAGTCAGAAGGCGAAATCAGCCATTGGGCGGAATATGACTATGTTATTGTGAATGAGGATATCTCTACCGCTTTGGCAGAGCTGCAAACCATTGTAAATTCAGAGCGTATGCGCCGCCGCCGCCAGATGTGGCTCGGCGGGTTTGTGAAGAGCTTGGTAAACGGCGGGTAAACCCCAGCTTAATCTGAAAAAAACCAATGTGCCTTAGACCCTAAGGATGATTGAAGTCGTATTTTCTTTTCTTCTTGGCGTGGCGATCATTTCTTCACTTTGTGGCGTCATGCCAGACCACTCCAGAGGCGATCGCATCTTGTTATGCGTTCTCGCCTGCGTTGTTCTCTTAGCTTGCCTCTCATCCTTTGGAGGCGCTGAGCCAAAATCACTATTCCAGACGTTCCGTGAGCTTCTCCGGGAGAGTTTTACGAGCCAGCTTCCATTTTTTTTAATCGGCGGAGTGTTGGCGCTCTTTATCCAACTCATAGATGAAGGCCATATTTATAAAGTTTGGGTTTTGCTGCATCCGCAATCCGCGCCCACGCCGGAAGTCCATATGGGGCAACGGGCAAAAATCGCTGGGTTTCGCCAGGCAAAGACCCCTGCAACATTGGTAGGAACTTCTACGACACATCTAAGCGCTGAACTCGATTTATACACCGAAACCCTTATTCGGCTAAGCTATAGTGTTTTCGAAGATAGGGGGGCGTTGACGATGTCTCGGCTAGAGGGGGAATTGCGACTTGGAACCGGTCACCGCCAAAAAGCCTACCACAAGATTGTCGCAGGAAATCGCGGCAGGCCGAATGTGAAGCGCATTGCTCACCGTTATTGGCGCAGCGTCAACGGGTCCTCGCGTATGTCGCAATCATTATTCGGCGATCTTTGCAAACTCGCCCGAAATACGAATAATCGTGACCGGGCGACCATTAATCGTCTGATGACAGTCGGAACCGCCCTCAGCCTCTCACCAGAGGACATGGGCCGCGCTATTCAAGGTGCGCTTTAAGCGCGGTCGTCAGTTTTTGAAACGCCGAGACCGGTAAGGTCTCTGGTCTGGCTTTCGGATCAACCCCGCACTCCATCAGCCACGCATCTAAAGAAATATCCGACTGCTCCGCGAGAGCGCGCAGGCTCCGGCGCAGCATTTTCCGCCTTTGTCCAAAAGCGGCCTGCGTCACGCGGCCCAATAATTTCAGGTCCTCAAAGGGCCTTTTCAGCGGCTCCAGAACAATTACAGCGCTATTGACTTTGGGCGGCGGGGTGAAGGCTCTCGCGGGGACCTCAAAGGCTAGCCGGCAACTGGCAACAGATTGGCATAAGACGGCAAGGCGTCCATAATGCGGATCTCCGGCCCCCGCCACAACGCGCTGCGCGACTTCGAGTTGGAACATCAAAACCATTTGTGTCCAGAAGATTGGCGAGGCGGTAACCCAATTAATCAGCATTTTCGTGCCGACATTATAAGGTAGGTTTGCCACGATCTTCCTCGGCGCAGGCAGATGCGCCGCAATGTCGTATCTGAGCGCATCCCCTTGGGCGATTTCCATCCGTCCGTCTGAAAGATCTCCGATCTCTGCGAGGGCGGGAATGAACCGCGCATCCATCTCAATAGCGGTAAGAGTCTTGGCGCCGCGTAGCAAGAGCGCCCGCGTGAGACCGCCCGGGCCGGGGCCAATTTCGGCGACGCTATGTCCGGTGAGAGGTTCGGCCAATCGAGCGATTTTATCGGTTAAATTGCTGTCGAGTAGAAAGTGCTGCCCCAGTTTTTTATTCGCGCCGAGCCCATGTGTTTTCACAGTTTCCGAAAGGCTGGGGAGGTCCTCAATACGCATAACGGTGGTCTGCATTTGTGCGGGCGGTTTTTATCGCCGCGATGAGGCTGTCAGGCCGCGCGACGCCGTCTCCGGCAATGCCGAAAGCCGTGCCGTGATCAGGGCTGGTGCGGATAAAGGGTAGGCCGAGCGTGATGTTCACCCCGCCGTGGAAATCCAAGGTTTTAACCGGAATCAGGCCTTGGTCGTGATACATGGCCAAGACAGCGTCATAGCCTTCTCGGGCCTCGGCATGAAACAATGTGTCGGCGGGCTGCGCGTCGGTGACGTCGTGGCCCTCGTTGCGCAAACGTATCGCAGCTGGGTTTATAATGTCTATTTCCTCGCGTCCCAGCGCGCCGCCTTCGCCGGCGTGGGGGTTTAGACCTGTCAGGGCAAGGCGAGGGTTTGTGATACCGAAATCTGTTTTTAATGCGCCCAAAATGACGCGCGCTGTCTGCACGATTCCGTCTGTAGAAATTTGCTCAGCGGCTTTGTTGAGAGGGATATGGACAGTGGCGAGGCCGACGCGAAGGCCTTGCGCGGCCAGCATCATAACGGGGCCGGAGGCATAGGGCGCAGCCCGATTTGCTGCAAGATGTCCCAAAAATTCAGTATGGCCCGGAAAGTTGAAACCTGCGTCATAGAGAACATGTTTTGCGATAGGATTTGTGATTAGAGCATCGGCTTTTCCCGTTAGGCACAGCGCTGTGCAGTGCTCGATACTTTCAATAATCGCGGGCGCATGTTTTGAACTTGGTTTGCCGAGGGCCGCTCTCTGGCCGTCAATCGCAAGGACTGGGAGGGCGGTTTTGAAAGCTTCAGCTGCCTCGGATATATCGTCAATCACAACATGTGGAATATCACCAAACAGGCTCGCAGGAGCGGCCACAGCGAATGCATGCTGGGGGCTCGCCCTCAGCTCTGTCCAAGCTTTCATTGTGATTTCAGGGCCGATGCCCGCTGGGTCGCCCATACTGACTGCGAATGGGCGCATGATATGAGGGCCCTAGCGAACGACGAGCGTGGCCTGTCGGCGCAGGTCCCGTAGGGCGCGTTTGGAGGCTTGCGCTAATTGTTGGTCCAATAAGCGGTCTTCAATTTGGTCGCGGGTCGGGATATCTGATCCCGTCGTTTGGCGCTTGCAAACCATAATTGAGGTCGCGCCATCAGGACGTTCAAAAGGATCTGACAGCCCGCCAACATCGGTGCTTTCTAATGCCGCGACAATATTATCATTTAGCTCCGAAGATTTGATCTCCCCCATGTCTGCGGTCTGAACATCTTCAAACGCTTCCACATCCTCTTCTAAGGTATCGCAGCTGGTCAGTTCACCCCGTAGCGATATCAGGCGCGCCTTGGCCGTGTCTAAATCCGCTTCGACCGTGACTTGTTTCAGCGTGTAGAGCGTGTCCGACTCGGAGACTTTCTTGTCCACCAATGCGACTACATAAATCCCGCCCGGGACTTGAATAGGTTTTGAAATACTACCTGGCTGCATTTGCTTTATGATTGTGTCTATTTCCGGACGGAGCTCGCCTTCGCGCACCCAGCCGACATCGCCGCCTTTCGCTGCGGAGGCTGCGGAAGAAAATTGTTGGGCGAGTAGCGGGAAGGGCGCGCCGCCTTGGACTTGCGCAATCATCGCATTTGCGCCTTCCATCGCGCCGTCTATGCCGCCAATTTCTGGGCTGGCTTCAATGTAGATTTCGGCCACGCGATAATTTGGCTTAGAGGCGTTCGCCGAAATTTGATTTAGCGTCTCATCAATCTGAGCATCTGAAATACGAATCCGGGATCCGTACAGCCCGTTGACAATTCGCTGCCATGCGATTTCGGACCGGATTTGATCGCGCAAAGTCTCGATAGAAACGCCGGCAGCCGCCAAATCGGAAACCAGTTGATTCGGATCGGCGCCATTACGTGATAGGAGCCGAGCGACAGAGGCATTGACTTCCTCATCCGAGATCGATTGCTCGTATTTTTCTGCCTCTTGCATTTGTAAATGCTCATCGACCAAATTTCTGAGGGCCTGTCTTTGCAGGCGCTGAACACTGGCTTCATCTGTTTCTGCGCCGGTTGTGGCCATCATGAAGAGGACGCGCTGCCGTAAATCGTGAATGGTGACGATATCAGAGTTGACCACAGCCGCGATACCATGCGGCGCGTTTTGGGCGATCGCCGCCGAAGACGTCGTCAGCAGAGCGGTTGCGAGAGCGAGGGTTTTAACAAGGCGCATAAGAGTCGTCTTCTGTTGAGTTCTAGGGCGGTTATACCCCAAGGAATTATTGTCGCAAGTTTAGGACGCTGTGAGCGTTTTGAATATTAAACTACGGTCAGGTATCAGCCGTCTTCGATGCGGGCCAAATGCGTAATGCCTAAAAGCAAAACAAGTATCGGGACGGTCCAAGCCGCGAGGATAACAGGTAAAATCGCGGCCTCGCCAAAAGCGGTCATCACGCTATCAGCGAAAAAGACGCCAAACCCTAAAACCGCGCCCATGATGAGCAGCCTTAAGGTGCCGCCGCCTCGGACTAAATGCATGGAGACGCCGGCGGCAATAAAGGTCATCGCGATGAGCGAAATGGGGAGCGCGAGCAGTTTGTGAAATTGTAGCCTGAGTTTTCGGGCTGAGAATCCGGCTGTTTCATTCGCCTCAATTTCTTTTCGAATGGCCCAAAATGGCGGGTCAACACGGGCTCCGGATTGCTCTCTCAATTCTTCGACATCAATTGTCGTCGGCAGGGTGATGACATCTGAGCGGCGCGGCTCTTCGCCGGGAGCGTTTTCGACCACGGTCGTTAACGTCCAGAATCCAGGCGTCACAAGTCTCGCTGTCTGTGCGTCGTAACGGCGCTCGAAAACAATGGCGCCATCATTATCAATGGCCATCTCAATGAAAACCGGCTGATCCAAGCGTTTTTCAAGCAAGTCCAGACCGCGTGCCTGAATCACCCTCTGCGCATCATTTGAGCCCTCACGCAGCCAAATATCATCGACGGCTTCGGTGCCCAGAATTTCTGTGGTTCGCGCGTCATACATCCCCATCATGCGAGAAGAGAGCGGATTGATAGCGATTGCCCACACCACGCCAATTATCCCCGTTACAATCACCGCAGGGCGCAAAAATCTCCACGCGGATAACCCTGCAGCCCGCATAACCGTTAGCTCTGATCTTTTATTCATGCCCGCCAAAGCGCCCATCACGCCAAAGAGGATTACGAATGGGATGGTTTGCTCAATTAATTTTGGAACCTTTAGCGCCGTTAGCATCAAAACCTGAACCATCGATAGGTCCTCATCTATACCAATATTCCGAGATTCTTCTACATAGTCGATGAGTGCGATGATGGTCGTCACAATCAAAAAAGCGATACCGATGCCGCGCAAAATTCGGCCTGCGATATATCGCGACAGTGTTGCGCGGCTCATGCCGGAGTCTCGGTGCGGGCCATCTCTGCGTTCGCTAGCGCGGCATGATAGCTCTTAAGTCTTCGATGGCTGCCCATTCGCCATTGCCGCTTTGAGGTCAGATACCAAAGGCAAACCCCAATCACGAGAGCCGGGATAAAATATTGCAGCGCATTGAGCGCAGAATTGCCTTCTGCGGAGGAGGCGACGGCAAAACCCATCAAGCGCAACAACAGGCCGACGACGGCGCAAATGGCAATCTTGCGGTTATTGCCAAGTTTGGAGTGCTGGCCTCTCAGAATGAAGGCGAGCGCCACTAAAACGAGGGCTATATTCCATAAGGGCGCCGCAAGACGTGCGTGCCCTTCCGCAGCGAGTTCTTTTCTCGATTTGGGCGTTATATAACTTCGCGGATCGGGCCGCAGAAGTTCGTGCAAATACTTATCTGACGGCTTGAGCCTCAGGACCTTATCTAAAGCCCCAACATCTGACAGGTCGAGTTGGTAGGTGTCAAAATCAATCAAGTCCAAACTTCCGTCGTCATTGGGCGTTTGCACATTCCCGTCGAACAAAACGAGAGAGGTCGAGGTGTCAGACCTAAGAAGCTGACCCGTCTTGGCGATATGCGTAGATTTAGACTCAGGGTCGCGGCCATCATAGATTATAACGTCCCGCAGCTTTCCATTGGGTTCTATCTCGCGGGTGTAGACGGTGAGGTCTGGCATTGGTGTTACGAATTGCCCCGCCTGCACCATTTGGCTGGCGATATCTGTTCTGACCTTCAAGATTTCGACCCGCATTTGCCGCAAGGACACGGGCTGTAGCAATAAATTCATGACCAAGTGAAAGATGAACGCATAGACGCCGAGCCGCAAAATCGGTGTCCCTATCGCCCAGGGCGACACGCCGTTTGCTTTCGCGACAACGAGTTCCGAGTCCGTGGTGAGCCGATTGAGCGCATAAATGGAGGCCATGAAAACCGCGAGCGGCGTGATAATGCTTATCAACTGCGGAAGTGCCAAAATTGTAATAAAAAAGAATGTGGCTCCACTTTGGCGATTCTCGACGATCAAATCGAGTGTTTGCAGCGATTGCGTCAGAAGCGCGAGCATAGCCAAGGCGGATAAGGCCAAGACCGCCGGCAAAAAAGCCTGCGAGAGGATATAACGCTGGAGGAGTTTCATGGTTTAAGCGTTGATAGGGCCTTTGCAGCGTAAAATCACGCTTCATTGATATTTGCCCCCTTCTAATGGGATGGCCCTTCCTTTACCAGTGCTTCAAACCAAGCTTGAGGTGATTTCATGAAAGTTACATTTTCCGGTCCGGCAGCAGCCAAAACAGGGGCTGCTCTTGTCATTTCGGCCAGCGGTATAGATCACGCCTATGATGGCGGGGTTGTCAAAGCCGCCGCAAAGGGTGCGAATTTTCACGGCAAATCCAGCGATGGATTCGAAACTTACGTCGAATCAGGCGTCAAAGTCTTCGTCAGAGGGCGCGGCGAAAAAGAGCCATTTGATTATGAAATCTGCGCCGCGAAGGTTGCCAAGTCTTTGCGCGGAAGCGGCACAACCGATTTCACAATCCATCTCGAAGGCACCGATGCCACAGCCGATGATTCGGCGCGGGCGGCGCTCGGTGCGCGTCTTGCGAGTTATATCTGGGACAAGCATAAGTCCAAAGCGACCAAATCCAAGAAAGCCCCGCTCGCCTCAATCACAGTGACAAGCGATGATCCGAAGGCTGCCGAGGCCGCTTATAAGAATTATTATGGCCCCGCGGGCGACGGCGTTGTTCTCGCGCGTGATCTCGTCAATGCGCCGCCAAATGAAATTTATCCCAAAGCCTATGCGGACCGTATTGAAGAGCTGACTAAACTCGGTCTTGAGGTTGACGTCTTGGGTGAGCCGGAACTGGAGAAAATGGGAGCACATGCTTTGCTCGGCGTTGGTCTTGGCTCCGAGCGTGAGAGCCAGCTTGTCGTGATGCGCTGGAACGGCGGCAAGGATGGCGTGGCCCCAGCCTGTCTCGTGGGGAAAGGCGTAACCTTTGATACGGGCGGCATTAGCCTCAAGCCCGGGAATAATATGTGGGACATGAAAGGCGATATGGGCGGCTCGGCTGCGGTTGTCGGCACAATGTGCGCGCTGGCGACCCGCAAAGCCAAAGCCAATGTCGTCGGCATTGTCGGCCTTGTCGAAAATATGCCGGATGGTAAGGCGCAACTGCCTGGCGATATTGTCGTCTCCATGTCGGGCCAAACCATCGAAGTGCAAAACACAGATGCGGAAGGGCGTCTCGTCCTCGCCGATGCGCTGCATTATGCCGTCACAACATATAAGCCTGCGGCTATGATCGATTTGGCGACGCTGACGGGCGCGATTATCGTCGGGCTCGGCCATGAATATTGCGGGCTGTTTTCGCCAGATGATGATCTCGCCAAGCAGATTTATGCGGCGGGCGAAGTCTCGACGGATAAGGCGTGGCGACTACCGCTACATACATCATATGACAAACTGCTGAACTCGCCCAATGCGGATATGAAAAATATCGGCGGGCGCGCGGCAGGCTCGATCACGGCGGCGCAGTTCCTCAAACGCTTCGTGGGCAAAGATACGCCTTGGGCGCATTTGGATATCGCGGGAACCGGCATGGTCAACGGGTCCAAAGATCCGCGCGTGCCCACATTCGGTACGGGCTTTGGCGTGCGTCTGCTCAATCGCTGGATTGCCGATAATCACGAAGCCTAGCTCTGTGGCTGGCGCCGCAGAATATTGGTTCTATCACCTAGAGGCGTCGACCCTCGAGGGCGTTTTGCCGGGCTTGCTCGAGAAGACGCTATCTAAAGGTTGGCGTGCTTTGGTGAAATTGCCTGCGGACAAGCTCGAAGGCCTAGACACGTTTCTATGGACCTTTCGCGATGACTCCTTTCTGCCGCATGGCCGAGAAGACGAACCACAAGCCGAGCTGCAGCCGATCCTATTGAGCGCCACCACAGAAAGCGCCAAAGGCTTTGACGCAGTGTTCCTGATTGATGGTGCCGAGGTCGCAGACATGGACGGCGTCAGCCGCGCGATGGTCATGATAAATGGCCGCGCCAGTGAGGATGTGCAGCGCGAACGCGGGCGGTGGAAAGCCCTGAAAGACACCGGTGCGGCACTGGCCTATTATCAGCAAGATGATCGCGGGCGTTGGGAGAAAAAAGCCTAAGTGGCCATCTCCGCGAATTTCCCCGACAACTATGCCGATGACCCCACGGTTCGCCATATCTTGGAACAGCTTGAGTCCGATGACCGCTCGCCGATCCTCGTGACGGGCGAGGCGGGGACGGGCAAATCGACCCTCGTCAATTATATCAAAACCCAAGCCAATATCCGCAACACTGTCGTCCTCGCGCCGACGGGTGTGGCGGCGCTAAATGTCGGCGGGCAGACCATCCATTCTTTCTTTCGTTTCCCGTTCAAAATTATCGACGAGGCCGCCCTGGTCGATCAGCGCAAGAACCGCCTTTGGAAAAAAGTCGACCTCATTGTCATCGACGAAGTCTCTATGCTGCGCGCGGATATTCTCGACGGAATAGATTTGGTCCTGCGCAAAGCCCAAGACTCGCGCGAGCCCTTTGGCGGTGTTCGGGTGTTGCTGGTGGGGGATTTCTTCCAGCTACCGCCGGTCATCCCGCGCCATGAACATGCTGTTCTCGCGCAGCTCGGCTATTCCGGCCCCTATGCCTATAACTCCAATGTGCTGGAGAATTATCCGCCTGTGCATTTTGAACTCTCGCGAGTCTATCGCCAGCGCGACGCCGATTTCGTAAAGCTTCTTTCCGATTTGCGGGTCGCCCGAAATGTTGAAGAGACCGTTCAAGAGATAAATAATATCTGCGTCGGCGCGCATCGCGACGGCCATATCCCGGTGCTGCTCACAGCGACCAATGCGGTCGCGGAGCGCTATAATAAAAGCGGGTTACAAGCGCTGGAGAGCGCCGCCGTTGAATATGAGAGTAAGACGAAAGGGAATTTCAGTGCCAATCGATTGCCCGTTCCGTCCCAGCTCGCGCTGAAAAAAGGCGCGCGGGTGATGGCGGTGCGCAATGATCCCAAGAAGCGCTGGGTCAATGGCTCGCTCGGGACCGTCGTAACGCTTTCGCCCGAAGAGGTCTTCGTGCGCTTTGACACTGATCCCGCTGTTCGGAAGATCGAGCCTGAAAAATGGGACATGATTAATTACAAATGGAATGAGGCCGAGCTGAAAATGGAAGAGACGACCACGGCCAGCTTTCAGCAAATGCCGCTCATTTTGGCCTGGGCCGTGACCATCCACAAAGCCCAAGGCCTGACGCTCGATGATGTCCGCATTGATCTCGGACGCGGGGCTTTTGCCATGGGCCAAACATACGTCGCGCTTTCGCGGGCTCGGACGCTGGCAGGCCTATCCCTAACCGTGCCCCTGCGGGCCGAGGATGTAAATGTAGGGATGCGGCAATAGCAGAGTCCTTCTCCCATAGGGAGAAGGTGCCCGAAGGGCGGTTGAGGGGACAGATTTTCGAGTAATGGGCTGTCGCAGCAAGTTGCTGACCCCTCATCCGCCTCCACATTTTTTCAAAATGCTCCGGCACCTTCTCCCAATGGGAGAAGGGGGTATGTAAAAATTCAGTTTTTTTAAAATATTTCCCAAGGATTGCCATTTGGGATACGTCTTACAGTCAAGATGAAGCAAAAAGACGATAGCGAAGCGTTGATGACGCGGGCGGCATTGGGGGATGCCTCCGCGTTTCGTGAGCTATTGGGACGGCATTATGACCGCGTTTTTCGCGTCGTTTATAGTGTCGTCCGAAATCAAAGCGACGCCGAGGATATCACGCAGGAAATATGGGCGAGCCTGCCGGGTAAGTTAAAACATTGGCGCGGCGAAGCGAAAGTCACCAGCTGGCTGCACCGTATTGCGGTGAATGCCGCCAAAGATGCGCTGCGAAAATCAGCGACGCGGGCGCGAACCACGGCGGGTTATGCCGAGGTCGAAGCGCTCTCGCGGGGCGAGGCGGCGGATATGACCTCCCGCTTATCTTGGCTGCAAACGGCGCTCGGAACCTTATCGGAAGACCTGCGGGCAACGGCGGCGCTGACCCTCGGGGAGGAGATGAATTTCGCCGAAGCCGCCGAAGTTTTAGGGGTCGCGGAAGGCACAATCGCGTGGCGCATGAGCGAAATCAGGCGGCGGTTAAAAACAATCGCATCAAAAGATAACGGATTAGGAGAGGAGGCAATCGCATGAGTAATGAATTAGATAAACTGGCAGCAGAGATGCGTAAAATGAAACCTTCTAAACCCTCTCGTCAAGGCGCGATGGACGCGGCGATGGCGGCGTTCAACGCAGAATTTTCTTCAGAAGAAATTGTCGAAAAAACTGCTGAAAAAACCGCTGAAAAAATAGAGACATCAGAAAAAAATACACCGGCTACCCAAGGAACGGCGGCTGCCGCACGTCCTACAGGTCAGACCACACGAACAACGCGTGTGCAGACCTTTGGGAGACAGACGATGGCCAAATTTAACGCACTAACAAATTTCAAACCACAAACCATGATGATGGGCGGCACCTGCGCGGCGGCCTTAATCGCGGGGTTGATCGTCTTTCCGGTGATGGGGGATTTATCGACGCTGGAAGAGACGACGATTGCCGTAGAGGTCGCGGAAATGGACTCTGCAGTCGATGATCAGACGGTGGGTGCTGCTAAGGCGCAATCGGCTGAAGCGCCCCAGACAATCGTTGTCGAACGGCGCGTAGAGAAAACGCCGGCTCGAACCGTTGAAAGAACAGTTCCTGCTGTGACGAAACAAGAAACGCGCCGCGTCGAAAAAGCGGATGGCACTTTTGAAACAGTCTCAGAACCTGTTGTTGTGCAAGAATCATCCACTGAACTCGTCACGGTCCCCCCGACATTCGAAACCATTAGCGAAACTATCGAATTAAGAGATGATGGGACGCAAACCGTTATCGCGTCAGAGGTTCTTCCATCTGCGCCGCAACCAATTCCGCAGCCGCAAGGCGGGATTGGATCCGTGGATAGTTTATTAAATGAGATCAGGTCGGATTCGGTAGGGATAGAAGCTGAGAATCGCAAACGAGCCCAAAGGTTTAACCAACGCCCCCCCCAACAAAATTCTTTTATTGCATCGGGACCTAGCTTTGCTGCTCCTACTCCGCCGCCAGCCCTTGTTGCAGGCGTTGCTCCGGCACCTGAAAATGCCCCGCGCGGAGCCGAAAAAATCGGAGGTCTTACGCTTGAAATCGTCCAGTCTGCAGCTGCGGTTGACCCCAGCGCCAAACGTCAATTTACGGTGTTTAATGGCGTGACCAATCAGGTCGTTGAATCCACGGAAACACTTGTAAGCGACACAGGCGAAATCCTGTGCCGAGTACTGATACCTGCGAAGTATAAGACGGTTACAAAACAGGTGATGATCACGCCTCAGAAAGTGGAAGAAGTCACTATTCCCGCCGTGACCAAGGATTTCGTTGTGAAACTCGCGAATGGTGAGGAAGTCATCAACAAGGTCGTGATCGAGGAAGAACGAATTGATTACGTCATCACGCCTGCGCAATACGAAACAAGAAGTGAAAGAGTATTAATCGAACCCGCGAGAGAAGAATGGAAGCCTGACTCTCAAGCCTTAAATAAGACGGCGAGTTTCACAAAGCCCGCCCCGCCAAAATATATTCTCCGCGACGACGATGGCAACATTGTTCGCGAATTTGAGAACCGCGATGCGTTTGAGATTTACAAGGCGAACCTCCCCACTCCGGTTGCGGAAAAGCCCGTCTCTACATTCTCTGTGGATGTGGATACCGCTAGCTATTCTTTCATGCGGGCGTCTATTAATGCTGGAAAATTACCGCCGCGGGCGTCCATCCGTCTGGAGGAAATGATCAATTATTTCCCCTATGATTACGCCGCGCCGAAATCTGCAGATGAGCCGTTCAAAGCCAATGTCACGGTGACGTCCAACCCGTGGAATGCCGATACGAAGCTGATGCACGTCGGCATCAAAGGCTATGTCCCGCCCGCCAGCGAGAAGCCGCGCAGCAATTTGGTTTTCCTCATTGATACGTCGGGGTCGATGAACCAAGCGAATAAATTGCCGCTGCTTATCAATAGTTTCAAGCTGCTTCTCAATACGCTGGATGAAGACGACACCGTCTCCATCGTGGCCTATGCGAGCGCGAGCGGAACCGTGCTGGAGCCAACGCGCGTTAAAGATAAAGACGATATTCTGAAAGCGCTGAATAATCTCAGGGCAGGTGGCTCCACGGCTGGCGCAGCGGGGCTCGAACTCGCCTATCTCAAGGCGCAGGAAAACTTTGATGATGAAGGCGTGAACCGCGTGATCCTCGCGACGGACGGGGACTTTAATGTCGGCTTTTCGTCACCCGATGACATGAAGACGTTCATTGAAGAGAAACGCGAGAGCGGGATTTTCCTCTCCGTACTCGGCTTTGGGATGGGCAATTATAATGACCACCTCATGCAGTCACTCGCGCAAAATGGAAACGGCGTCGCGGCCTATATTGATAGCTTGTCCGAGGCGCAAAAGGTGCTCGCTAATGAAGCGGGCAGCGCGCTCTTTACCATCGCCAAAGACGTCAAAATCCAGGTCGAGTTCAACCCGGCGACCATCGCAGAATATCGCCTCATCGGATATGAAACCCGCGCGTTAAAACGCCAGGACTTTAATAATGACAAGGTCGATGCGGGCGAAATTGGCGCGGGTCATACCGTCACCGCGATCTATGAAATGACGCCTGTGGGATCGCCTGCGGTAACGGTGGATAGCTTGCGTTATGTCGCGGAGACGCCGCCGACCAATACGGGGTCCGATGAATATGCCTTTGTCAAAATCCGTCATAAATTGCCGGATGCCGACACCTCCACGCTTCAAACTTTCCCCATCGGAAAGCGCCAAGAGCGGAGCCTGCGCCGCGCCAGCGACGACATGCGCTTCGCTACGGCGGTCTCAATCGTCGGCCAGAAACTCCGCGGTGATACGGCCGTCGAAGACTATAGCTATGCCGACGCGATAAAGCTCGCCAAGGGCGCGAAGGGCGATGATGAAAACGGCTACCGCGCGGAATTTATCCAGCTGGTGAAGTTGATAGAGACAATGGAGAAGTAAGGGGCGCTCGGTTCAACACACCGATCCCTGCTCAAGTCGTTTGGCGCACCAAACAACGGACAGGGATGGATTTGACACAAATTGATCTAATGCTGATTATGGAACGTGAGTTTCGCTTTCGTTTACATCCTGGTCAGCCATAAAAATGGCGCGATTTACATTGGCATGACGAAGGATTTGCCAGCCCGACTGCTTGATCATCAACAGAAGATAGACCCTAAGAGCTACACCGCGCGCAAGAGTATAAACCGCCTCGTCTGGTTCGAAGATTACGTCGACATCAATGAAGCGATCTTGCGGGAGAAACGATTGAAAGCGTGGAAGCGCCCTTGGAAAATTCGGCTAATTGAGGAGTGCAATCCGAATTGGCAGGCCATTTGTCCGGTAACGGGCGGGTTTATGTGATGGTTTCGAGGTTACCTGAATGGGGTTTTGGACATTGTTTGATGTTCAACACACCGATCCCTGCTCAAGTTGTTTGGCGCACCAAACAACGGACAGGGATGAGAGATAGTATAGGTATTGGAGATTTTTTACAATTCTCATCCCTGCGAAGGCAGGGATAAGTTTGACGTAGAGCCCCTTAAATAAGAAACTTCTACAGGTTACACTAGGCCTTAGTGTAGGCCCAAAAAAAAAGCCCCGCTCGAAGCAGGGCTTTCTTGTTTACAGTTTAGATAATTTAAGCCGCGATCTTCCCCGCTTGCGCAGCTAAAATCTTCGCGACCGTATCTGCCTTTAAATCATCAACGCTGGCGGCGATGCCCATGGCGTTGGCGATTTTTACGACTTCGACTTCTAGCATCCGGTTTAGGGCGCTTTTCGTATAGGTCTTTTGCGAAGACGGGGTGCTATCGGCGTAGAACGTTTTGCCGGACTTCGCCATATCCCGCAGGAGCTGCGGCGGCGTAAAGCGAGCGCCGTGACGCTGCGCCAGCATATCCGATGTCGCGACATAGGCATCCGCACCGATGGTGTCGATATAGGACAGAGGCCCGCCCGTATAAGGCGGGAAGCCGAGACCGAAGATCGCGCCGAGGTCTGCGCTTTGCGGGTCGGGCACAACGCCTTCTGCAAATGTGCGCGCCGACGGGGCAACGAGGGAATAAAGGAGTCGCTGCGACACTTCCTCTGGGGATGGCTGCGTTTCCGCGAGCGGATAATGGTCCGTCATGCCTTTC
>CALDTL010000137.1 GCA_937923965.1 uncultured Caulobacterales bacterium | reverse complement strand
CTCTTGAGAGCGCCCGTCGCAAAATAATTGTCCCTTGGTTTTTTCGTGCCACGCTATGCCGTAGCGCTCAACGAGGTCTATGAAATCATATTGCGTATATCTCGACAGGGATGACTTTGCGAAATGCGGATTTTGCGAGATAAAATTATCAGGCCCGCAATGAAGATTGGTGAAGTTGCATCGCCCGCCGCCGCTAATTCTGATTTTCTCTCCGGCGCGCTCGGCATGGTCCAGGATTATAACGGATTTTCCGCGCTGGCCTGCGACCGCGCCGCACATCATTCCGGCTGCGCCTGCACCAATTATGATAACATCAGCGTCCATCAAGTTGCCCCAGCGCCCGCATACGGTCCAATTTTAGGATGGCCGCCACTCCGACAGCATGACGAATTTCCCCCGCATCAATTGCAGCCAATGCCGCATCCAGACAAATTTTCATCAGTGAAATATCTTCAGTGCTCTCAAGCTCAGTTTCGCCCGGCGTGAGATCGGTCGCCACATAGACGACGCAGATTTCATCCGTGAGCGAATTGGACATTTCCATGTACAGAATTTCTTTCATCCGGCCCGCCGAAAACCCTGTCTCTTCTTTTAATTCGCGGTGTGCCGTGCCGACAGGATCTTTGCGTGAAGGGTCGCCGCCTGCGGGAATTTCCCAGCTGTAATTTTGAAACGAGACACGGCTCTGACCTACGAGCCAGATGTGCCCGTCTTGATAAGGGATGACTCCGACAGCGAGATTTTTGAAATGCACCAAACCATAAAGTGTCGGATTTCCATTTGGGTCCACGGCAGGAATATCATCAACGCGCATCCAAGGATTTTCATAACGCGCAGACGCTTCGTCAAGGCGCCAAGCAAAGGGAGGGCGAGGGAAAGGAGGGCTGACCGTCATAGCGCCGCACGTAGCAGGGCAAGTCCCTGCCGTGAACCGAAATCGTGAGCTAAAGCCTGCTGGAGGTGAGGATGTCTGCCATCTTCAATATCAGCGACGTGCAGCGAGTCTCATTATGCCTAATGTTTTCAGCATTCTAGCTGTATTTGGGTTCCAATGCGTGTCATTAAGCGTCGTCCAAATCCAGCTCAATTTGTGGGTTAAAATGTGGGTTAGGAGAGAATGGATATGGGTAAGGCTAAAGGAAAGCACGTTGAAAAGGCTCTTTCGACCGTCAAAATCAATCGTTTGAAAGCTGCGGGCTGGTATCCTGACGGCAATGGCCTTTATTTGGTCGTATCAAAATCGGGTTCCAGAAGATGGATTCTGAGAATAATGGTGCATGGGAAGCGCAGGGACATCGGTCTCGGCGGTCATCGAGATGTAACGCTGGCGATGGCTAGAGAAGAAACTCAGAGAATGAGAAGGCAAGTTCTGGATGGTCTTGACCCAATAGTTGAGAGGAAAAAGAAAAAGAAAAAAATCTCGACGTTTGATGAATGCTTGATGGCTGTTCACGCCGCAAACGCTCCAACTTGGTCTCCAAAATACGCTAATCAATGGCTCAAGACTGTGTCTGACAATGCCTCACCAAAGCTAGGTTCGAGGCCAATGGATAGTATCACATCGGCTGATATAGTCTCAGTCTTAAGTCCAATATGGGTTGAGAAGGATGAGACGGCTAGACGCCTTAAACAAAGGTTGCATGTCATCTTTGATTGGGCGCGCGTAAATTTAGACGGTTATGAAAATGCCAACCCTGTTGCAGGTGTCAAGCAAGGGCTGCCGAAGGTTTCTCGTGAAGTCACTCACTTTCGGTCGATGGACTATAAAAAAATTCCTGAATTCTTAATTGCTCTCAAAGCTTCATCACAATCCATCAATGTAAAATTGGCTCTAGAGTTTACAATCTTAACTGCCGCTAGGTCTGGTGAGATAAGGGGTGCGAACTGGTCTGAATTTGACCGAGAAAATTCCCTTTGGATTCGTCCGAAAGACAAAATGAAGAATAAGAAAGAGCACAAAATTCCGCTTGGTGCGAGGTGTCTCGAAATCTTGGATGAGATAGAGCCTATTTCCGGTAAGTCCGAATTAGTGTTTCCTAGCTCGGTCAATTGGACAAAGCAGATGTCAGACATGACTCTACTTCAAGCTCTAAAACGCTTAGGAGAAACATGCACTATTCACGGTTATAGGTCATCATTCCGAAATTGGACTGCTGAGAAAACTTCATATCCAAGAGATGTCTGCGAAATGGCTTTGGCTCATTCTTTAGAAAACAAGGTCGAGGCAGCATATAAACGAACTGACCTTTTGGAAAAAAGGCGACTTCTGATGAAGGATTGGGAAGTATTTCTATTGGCCGACCCCTGTCATGTTTAAATTCTCTTCTGAATTGAGACTCAAAAAATCTATCTTAAGTTGTGATGAACCTTTGAACAACTGAAGCTGCATGTACGGAACTGGCATTCTGTTAGGCATTCATGTCGCGGAACTCTTTAAAGACCACGATTGATGATTAAACTATCTGCTATGAAATCTTTTGTCTCGCAAAATCAGGCGTTAGCCAAACAGATAAGCCGTAATACCCGTTGCTGCCGCTGCATTGGCTGCGGTTCTTATGGTTTGCTTTCCTGCTTTACCAAGCGTCGTTTTACCATTCATCAATTTGATGGCTTCAAAGCCTGCCGCTGCTAAGCCTGCATATTCGCCTGATTCAAAGACTCTATCCGCGACCGTATTGTTGGAAATGTTATCAGAAACATTTTGCATGCGTTCCGTGATTTCAAAATTTGCGAATCCGCTAGGTTCAACGCCGTCAATTTCCCCCACAATTTCGTCAGTCACCAAAACAGGAGACTCAACATATCTATCCAAATGTTCCTCGACGTAACTTTTGCTATCGGTGGCCTTCAGTTGGTATTCGGCTTGGATTTCGTTTGTATCTGTTGATTTGATGACAACATCAGAACCTCGATGTGAAGTGGACCCATGTAGTTCTGCATAAGTGTCTGTGTGAGTGACATTGTATTCTTCAACCCACAGAAGTTCATGATAAATACCCTTAACATTATTTGCGACGCCTCGTTGTTGCTCTGGTGTTAAATTGCTCAAATACTCTGATAATTCGGCTTCAGTGGCATCATTCAAATCGGTTTTAGAGCGTCGTAAAGCATCTAACACTAACTCTTCTTCAACAGAACCATCCAGTGCGGTCCGCGTGAGAAGACCATAAAAAACACCTGCAACCACACCTTCGGGACTAATTCCGACTTTAGACGCATACAAGTTCAATCCTTTCAACACCACGGGTTGGAAATCTTTGAGAATGTGTTGTCGGTATTGAACAGCGTTTTTCTGATTGAGATTGGAGCAGATACTGTCAGCATTCGTCTCAAGGTGCTCATGTAGATTTTCTAAAGCCGCTATGAATTGCGAAGCCTCGTCAGCATATAATTCCACGGGGTCTCCTTTTAGTTTTTCCTCTATGGCCGCTGCAAAAACGCCGCAAACTTCAACAACCTTTTTGTCCGCGTCAGGCAGCTGGTCAAAGTCGCGGGGCTTGGAGGAGAGGAGAAATTTATAAGTCATCATTCCAACGACTATACCAAAGCCAGAAAGAGCGATTGCCCCTGTCGCCATTCCACCGCCAAAACCAACGGCTGCAACTGTGGCATTTGTCGCGGCAGCTCCAGACAAGTTCGCGATTGCCGTTCCCGTTCCTGCGGTTCCAAAGGTACTGACAAGTCCAAATAAAGTCGCCGTTCCCGCGACGCCTGCTACTTTCGCTGAAACCACCTTTCCGAATTGTTGCATCCAGCCTTCAGCATCTTTGCGACTGACTTGGAGGATACATGCGGTAATAATGGTCAATTCCTTTTTCGCATTCTCAAGGGCTTCACGAGCAGTTTCAGGTTCAAAATA
Source organism: uncultured Caulobacterales bacterium (assembly GCA_937923965.1). Classification (GTDB taxonomy): domain Bacteria; phylum Pseudomonadota; class Alphaproteobacteria; order Caulobacterales; family Maricaulaceae; genus Litorimonas. Next base: position 10,749 of record CALDTL010000137.1, on the reverse strand, counting down.
TGGCTTCACAACATATCGGATGTCACCATATGAACTTTGGGTCTGACGACTGATTATCCTTACTCCGTCCGATATGCCTTTATCATCCAAATAGGCTTTGGTGGGTCGAAGGATGTGCTTATTCGCTTTTTCCTTTGCGGCATTAGCTTTTTGAGAGACTCCTGCCGTTTCATCTATTTTTATGGCGACTTCTTTGCCCGTTTGGAATGTAATTTTGGCCGCCTGCGTAGTTGGTCTAATTACCTTTTCTGCGCCACTTTTTTTGTAGGTTTCTGTCGTCCAGTCAGAAGCTTCTTTAGCTTTCGAAACAAGAGTATGTTTAGCTTTACTGGAATTTATTGTCTTCTTTAAAAGTCTGAAGCCGTCCCTCGCTTTACGTTGGGCTTTTCTGAATTCGTTTTCATTTGCAGTCATATGAGGACACTCGCTTGAGAATTTCCCTTTAACTACCTCATGAAACGATTATTCGTGAAGCAGGGAAACACAACTTCGGATAAAGTCGTAGTCATGAATCAAGCGGCGCACAAGATTTTCATTGGGGCATAAGAAAAATTAGACGGGTGACTTAAAACTATTCAATGTGGGTAAAAATCTGTTGTAGAACTTGATGGAAGAGCATGTACACCGATAAGAAAGTAAGGGGGCTTAATGGCGTTGCAAATTAAAAAATCAGAAGAACCCTCTATCGATGACATAGAGAGTCTCTTTGTCAATAATGATACTATGGCAAAAATCGAAGCTTACCTTAATCGCTTTAATCCTATCCGTGTCATGAAAATGGAACGCATGGAAATCAGACACTCTAGAATATTGGGGTGGCTGTTAAATCCAATTGAATCACATGGTCTGGGAGATGCCTTCTTAAAGGCATTTTTGGCCGAAGCATTCAGGGGTGTAAAACTTAAGGATAAACCTGGCGCACTGGATATAATGAGGGCCGATTTGAGTAAGGCTGATATTAGGATAGAGTGGAATAATATTGATGTCTTTGTCTATTGTCCGCAACCAAACCAAAACTGGGCGTTCATAATCGAGAACAAGTTCGACTCTTCACAAAGTGAAAACCAGCTGAGCAAATATCGAAAGAAGCTGTCTAAACATTTTCAGGTCAATAAAACGAATGCAATTTCAATGGGAGTTTTTCTCACACTTTGGGATGAAGTGCCTGACGATGATGAGTATGTATCCATAAATTACGAGTCGGTTTTTGAATTGTTGCAAAATCAGCTTTTAGTGAAAAATGACTCGCTAAGCCAAAGCGCTAAGAACTTTATAGAACAATACTTGGATGTAATTGGGGAGGCCACTGGAATGAATGACGAAGCTGAAGATATGGAAAAACTTGCACTGGAACTATACCGAGAGCACCGAAAGGTAATCGATTATATTGTCGAAAATGGCAGTCGAACAGACTTCGTGTTCGCTGTGGAGGACTTGATTGGCGCGGACACAGAAAGTTATGAAGAATTCAGCATCAAAAAAAACAAATTCGTTTTCTTTGAAAAGTGGAGCGAAGGATTTAGTTTTCTTCCTTTAAGTTGGTATGAAGGTTTTGGGAAATTAAACTACGAGTTCGACCTGAAGGTTGACGAGTACTGGGAGGATTTGCCTTTAATTTGTTGGGTGCAGTTGCGTCAACATGAAGTCGGCGGCAAGCTTTGGATGTATGCCGAAGTGGGACCTCTGAAAAACCATCATGACCGAACATCTTTGATTAAAGGAATTTCCAGAGTTAAAAGCAACAAAATTGGATTTACAAGTACTGCGACAGAAGAACGCCGTAAGTACTCGCGATTTTTTAAAATGAACAACGTCATGATTGAAGATGTGAATGACTCAGAAATTTTAGCTGACGCTATGAAGGGGTTGTTCAAAGACTTTTCAAAAGAATTTAACGCCGTTGGCAATTTAGATATCGTGAAAAATGGAAAGAAGTTAGGTGCGAAAGCTTAGCTGAAGAAATATGGGTGACTTAAAACTATTCAATGTAGGCAAAAAATCTGTTGTAGAACTTGATGGAAGAGCTGCGGGCCTTGAGCGTGCGTTACAAGTAATATTTGAAAAAAATCTAGAGACGCTTCTGGGAGTAAGGTTTTTGGAATCTGAATATACGACATCCCACGGCGGGAGGATGGATACGTTAGGCATCGACGAAAATGGATGCCCCGTCATAATCGAGTATAAAAGAGACCGAAGTGAAAATGTTATCAACCAAGGTTTGTTTTATTTGGATTGGTTGATGGACCACAAAGGGGCTTATGAACTTATAGTTCGTGACAAACTGGGGCGCGAAGTTGCTGATAAAATCGAATGGTCCGCCCAAGATTGATTTGTATCGCGAGTGACTTCACGAAGTATGATGAACATGCGGTCAATCAAATGCATCGGAATATTGAACTCATTCGATACCGTCGTTTTGGCGATGATTTACTGCTTTTGGATTTACTTACGGCGGCCAGCGCACCGAAATCTGGTTCGAAGTCCAGTTCTGGTTCGGCAACACCCCAACAGTACAAAACCATATCGGAAATGATTGAAGAGGCGGATACTAAGCTTGGTGAGCTCTTCCAAGACGTACAAACTTATTTGTTGAGTTTGGGGGATGATGTTCAAGAGAAGGTTCTAAGATTCTACGTGGCTTACAAACGGATAAAGAACTTTGCTTGCGTCGAACTCAAAACCCAAATCAAAGTTGTGAGGCTTTATTTGAAGGTAAGCCCTGATGAAATCACCTTGGAAGAGGGTTTCACACGAGATGCTCGAAAATTCGGTCATTACGGAACAGGTGATTTGGAAGTTACCATTTCATCTTTTGATGACTTGGAGAAGGCGAAACCACTCATACAGATGTCGTATGAGGCTTCCTAAATGTTCTCCTTGTTTCACTTTGTTTGGAGCCTTTACTGTCAGAGGCCAAGGTTTGAAAGTTGAGAGATGATGCCTCCATTAATCTAGTACAGTATCGTTGGCATCCGAGTAAAATTGCGCTTGCTCATTCTCTAAAAAACAAAGTGGAAGCGGCTTACAAACGGACAGACTTTTCGGATAAAAGACGATTATTGATGGAGGAATGGGAAGCGTTTAAATTAGCTGAGAAAGCGCTCTCAAAAAGAATGGGCCGTTTTCAATAACAGGTGTGTTGATTTTTCCGCCCAAATATCATAGCTATATTTCTTCTGGCAATAATGCCGGAGCGATGGGTTTTCTTAAAAACCAAGTTTGGCGAGGAGTGGCGGTAACAGGCCTTCTCTTTAAATTCCCGCATGGGAACTCGTCAAGCGAAAAGAGGACGATTTCCGAAAGAAATCGCAAATAATTAAATGAAATCAAGCAAAAAGGTGAGCTCTAAGAGCAATGGCGAAGCTATGTCTAAAAATAGGTATAGATTCAGGATAGGGACGCGACTGGGGCATATAAATACTGCCACGAATGAAGTGAATGGCGATATGGAAAGTCATAGGCTCATTCGTATCTGCGATATTGTCGGAACAGGTGGCATTTTGCCAATTAGCAAGAGCAATTTCTTGGCAAATGTGAGGCTGGGCATTTATCCTCAGCCGATAAAGATATCGCCTAGATGCACAGCTTGGCGGGAAGTCGATATTTTGAAAATCGCCAAATATGGAGTCCAATAATGGCGGAAAATATCACTGATGCAAAACTTCTTTATCGAGCCGCTCAGGGGTTGCAACGCAATCATGAGAAGCCATGCTTTCCATTACCCGACTACGAAAAACAGGCGATAATTTTAGTTTTTTACGACACTGCTTACCACTGGAACAATTCGGATTTTTGTTTGATGGATTATTTAAATTTTCAGATTGAGAAAGTGCAAAGCTCTGGCTTTGATGATTACAAGAAAGATGAGTTAGTAGTTTTTTATAGGCAGTTGGCGCTTGAGAGCCTCTACGGAGGTGATTTTGTATAAAAGCTATGGCTCCCATCGCGGGAAGAACTCTGGGCGATTTTTGAAGCTGGACTATTGGATTTTAAGAACGCCCGCATGGGAATCTTTGACAGCGCAACAGGTAAGAGTTTTACTACTGCTTCTGGAGCGCTATAACGGCTCCAACAACGGCAGAATTGGCCTATCGATACGTGAGGCTTCTAAATTCGGAAACATCGCTCAGGGGACGTCTAAGAGCGCTTTTGATAAATTGGTGAAATTAGGTTTCATCAAACGACGTCGGATTGGGTCGTTTAATCAGAAGCAACGACTTGCAACTGAATATGAGTTGACCTTTCTTCCATACGGCAAAAAATCAGCAACGAAAGAATTTGCGAGTTGGAAGCCAAAAGAAAAGACGGTGGCAAAAGGAGAGCGACAGGGCATAATTCTTGGTGAAATGACTAATGATGCGGTGCTTTAGGAGAAATTTCGCATCTTCGTTGATACCGCGCGGGGTAAATTTGTCCAAGCTTCAGTGTCAATATAGGGTACACATATATATACCACAGAGGGGGCACAGATAACACCTCACTTATTGAGTATGAGGCAAAGGGGATTGGAATGTAGGAGAAGGTTGTAATCGATAGATAGCTTTCCTCCAAACTACCTGAGAAATTTCAAGCCCCATCCCCCTCGTACCCCTATTTGACAGGGCGGGTGTAGAGCTATTGTCTGTTTAGGTTTCCAATTTAAGAATTCTCCTAAAGAAAGGTTTCTCACCTCCCTCGAAAATCAACTTCTGCAACAGGTGTATATCCTCAAGCCAAAAATCTTTTGTGTTTGGCTAACAGATTGCTATAAAAATAGACTACTACAAAGTCCGTCTGCCTTATCGTCTTGGCTAAGCGTCGATGGTAAAGATTTAAGCCGCGCTGGTGTGGATGCCGGATTATTGCAACCTTGGCCCCACTAAGGACGCAGGGCGCTTTCTGAGAAGCCTGACTGGTGCAGCGTAAATTGATTCTGCGAATGAAAAATCGCTCTGATGGGCGACTTGGCCGAAACCTATCAACTAAAGGAATTTGAACCCTTTAAAAAAGCCCATTCTGGGTCCATGCTTAATTGTTGTCCTTTGTTTATAATTATTTATTAAGTCCCAAAGGGCCGATTTTGGAGGGATAAGTGGGGTTAGTAAGCTGTGTCGATTGTGATAAACGTATAAGCGATAAGGCCGAGTCCTGTCCTAATTGTGGCTGCCCAAGTTGGGCGATTCAAAAGAAATTTCAACACTGTTCAGGGTGCAATTCAGTGTTGGAGCCAAATGCCATCAAATGCGCAAACTGCAATAATACTTTGGTTATTAGGGACCCTAAAACTGGAGGTTTTAGAGAGGCCTATAAGTGGGAGAAAGAGCTACATTTTAAAAAGAAACGTCAGCCTGAATCAGTGGCTATCGCCAATCAAGAAGAAGTGACATCACATAAGGAAAAAGAATGCAGCCATCAGAAAAGCGACAGCTCGCTGTTAAGAAAAGAATCTACAGTAAAAACTCCCAAGACAAATTTCAGTAATGCTGCGCCTGAAAGTAAGCCTCAGCTTTCTCCAAAATCCGGAGCCAAACCGCCAGCTAGCAGAATTGAGAATACTGATACATCGGGTTCCTTTCGGGGTCTCTTCGTATGGGCGGCGGCATTTATAGTCGTAGTCTCAATAGGTTCAGTGTTGGGCATTATTTCAAATAAAAACTCTAATCGACAAGTTCGTATTGAACAGCAAAAACTTAGCGTAAAAAGCGAACAAGTTCGCAGGGAAGAGACAAAAGCAAGAACGGAAATGTTAGCTGAATACAAAAGAAAGCGGGAAGTGGCTAGACAGACAAGAAAGGCAAATCAAAACAATGCCGCAGAAGGAAATGACGGTGAATCGGAAAATCTGTTGATACGAGAAAACCCATATTTTGTAAGATACGTTAGTTCTACCTCTCTGAATGAAAGAAGCTCTCCTGATGGGCCAATAGTAAATAAAGTCTACAGAGGACAACTTCTACAAGTCTACGGTTCAAAAGGTGACTGGTATCGCGTAACTCCCAAATCTTCTCACCCAAGATACGTTCACGATGATTATCTGTCCGCTACGAAACCAGAACCTAAACCAAAAAGTTCGGACGTCTTTAATGACAGTCGCATTGAAAGCGGCGCTCTGCCGACACGAGCGGGTCAATTTGGCGCGAGTGCTTATGATGTCGAAACGCTTTGGATGGGAGCGCGTGAGGCCTTGGACCAAGGCATTTGTAGTCGGATTAAGGACGGGGACAAAAGCATGCAACAGTCTGGAAAGTATTACTTGAATTGCGGTCGCTCCAGAAACCAATTTTTCAGCCGTAGTGGAAATTCGATATACTTTGATTGAGGTAATAAGTTAAACAAAAAAACCTTCTCGATACACGCGAGTAAATTTATTAAGGCCACTACTGCGGCCCCTCGCAACACAATTAGCAAACAACTGACATAAGACTATAGACAACTCGTTTGATAGGGTTTTGCATTTTGTATAGGACCTTCATCATGCCTGAATCGTTCGCTGGCCCAAAATTAAAAGTCGAAAGAGCCAATTATCACATTGGAAAGTTGGAAGTAATCTGTGTCAGGTATTTGCGAGACTGCGCCAGGAGCGTAATCCCTAAGCGTCGGGGCAGGGGGGCGCAAACCATTCTTCTTGACGCGAATTTCCCAAGGGAAACTCCATTGATTATCGGCGATGCAATTCACAATCTTAGAGTCTCTTTAGACCATGCTTATTGGGACCTTGTTAGAGCTAACGGCGGAGCTTTCAGTAAGTATGGTGGATTTCCATTCGCTAGAGATTTGGTAAGCCTAAAGGCAATACTTAATGGGTGGAAAGATGAAAGAAAGCCTAGTTCTGCCGTCTTAGACTTTATTTTGAAGGAGCTAGAGCCTTTCGAAAGTGGAGCTTTAAGTCTATACGAGCTTCATCAGCTAGATATTCTTGACAAGCACGAGCTCGTCATTCCTACTGCTCGAAGCATTCGTCCAGAACCGAATGAGAAAATGACTATAACGCTAATGCATCCAAACGGGTACACTCCGATTAATATCGAATTAACATCTGGTGTGCTTTTAAAATATACCACCGGTGCCCCTATGTTTGCAGAAGCGACAAAAATAAAGTATTCGGGTGAAATTCGAAATGCCTTCCCAATACTATTTGGTGAAGGACCGTTGGAAAATCAGCCAGTGCTGAAAACGCTCAAGGCCCTCTCTCAGAATGTTTCCAAGAGTATCGCATCTTTAGAGAGATTTTTGGACTGAGCGTGATAGGCTGCCTGTGTAATAGGAGTATATATCCTATTGAAGCCATCAATACAGATAGTCACAAACCTGCAACACAAATCATTTCCAGGAGAAATGTGGGTTAAGATGTGGGTCGGGCCTTTTATTATCTGTAAATACAGTATACAAAACAATCACTAAACAAAAAAGGCTGGAGGTGAGGATGGGATTCGAACCCACGTTAGGCTACAAACCTAAACACGCTTTCCAAGCGTGCGCCTTAAACCACTCGGCCACCTCACCTTGAGGCATTGACCTCGGTTTGACCCGAGGGGTTTGAGATAAGCGAAGGCTTATCTAGACAAGGGCGCGATATAGCGCAGGGCACGAAAGGCGCAAGTTTTTTCCACGGCTCAACTTATCTATTTCCGGTTTCAAGCCCAAGAAGATTGGCGATATGGACAATAATCATAAAACCGATACTAATCGCAGCCAGCGCAATAATCATCCACGGTGGCCTGACGCGGCGAAATTCCGTTTTCTCCTTGAAGTTTTGCCGAAAACCTAATGCGGTCAGCCCTGCACATATGAGGAGTGCGATTACACTAATTAGCAGGTCGTCGGAATGAGACATTTTTCGGGTCGTCTTTCTCTTGAGCTATCAAATCGGCAGGCCGACTAACACCGTGCCGTGTCTTGTGCCAGAGAAACCGCTTGGTCTTGAGCTCTTTTATGGCCCGAAGGGCAGGCTGGAACAGCAAAAGCCAGTAAATCGGCATCGACAAGGCTGAGCGTATAAGTTCCGGCTTGCCGGCCCTATTTGCGCCAACCACGCCAATGAGGCAACCGATAGAGATTGAGAAAGCAAATGTTAGTCCATAGGTCATACTGATATCCAGCGGCACATTTACCCACCATAGAACAAGAGCGAAGACCGGAAGCCCGATCACAAATGGCGCATAAAACAGGATGGAGAGCAGTGTGATCCCCAGCGTGAGTTGCAGGGTAAAAAACCGCAGCAAGCCCCGCAGGCCGCCCGGAGAAAAAGGTTTTCTCATATGCACGTCCCAAGTTTGGATGTAGCCTTTGATCCATCTCGCGCGTTGAAATTTCCAGTCGCGAAGAATGGACACGGCTTCCTCCTGCGTTGGCGGATGGATATATCCGATGTTGTGGCCAAAGGCGGCTAGCCTAAAGGACAGATCTGCATCTTCAGTCACATTATGGGCATCCCAGCCACCGACCTTATCGAGCGGGGATCGCCGCATATGGTTGCTCGTTCCGCCTAATGGGAAAGGGAGGCTTAGCCGGACAAGAAAAGGCACCCAGACATGGAACAGGGCTGCGTATTCTAAGGCGAACTGGCGAGTCAACCAATTGTCCGCGTGGTTGTAATATTCAAGCGGCGCTTGAACAGCGGCCCAATCCGGACGCGCATTGAAAGCGGCTATGGCTGCCAAAAGTTGATCCGGATGTGGGCGGTCTTCTGCGTCATAAATTGTGACGAACTCGCTCTCCGATCTTTCCAAGGCATAATTCAAGGCTCTTGGTTTTGTTTGCGGTGTGCCCTTTGGGACGATGATGTGTTTGAAGGGAGGTTTCAACGCGACCGACACGGCTTGCGTCGTAAAGGGATCAACCTCTTCAGTGATCAACACGATTTCTAATTTTTCGCGCGGATATCGTAACTCCTCCAGTCCTGCCATGAGTTGCTTGATCATTTGCGCCTCGTGAAAGAGCGGGACGAGAACGGTGTAACGCGGTAAATTCGAAGATAACTCTGCCAACCCGTAGTCCTCGGGTTTGGCTAAAATAGACGCCGCCAATCTAAACCAAGCGAAGACTACACTCACCCAGGCTACGGCTGCGAGAAGGTTTTTGAATGCTTCTCTGGGCTGAAGGCATAGCCAAATTAAATATCCGGCGGTGAGGCATAAAGCCAAGGCCCTGGCCACAAGGTTTGGTGCCGTATTATTCGCATGCCCCAAGATGATCTGCGGATTCGGTAGCCGTCCGGCTTGATTAACATTGTCTTCTTTATGTCCCATCCCAGAATGACGGTAGGGTTGTGTTTTGAAGGCTGCAAGGAAATTTATCGATCATTTGGAGTGGGCTCTGGCCGTAAGGTGAAAGGCGCCCAGCAAATCACCGTAACGTTGGACGGCGCGGCCCGAACTATGGTCGACATCTATCAAAGTGCCAGCGTCTTCACGACCCAGAATGATGGAAGCTATACGGATGTGATCGGCGCGAAATGCGGTGGTAGCTACACGTATCTCCAGACGCCAATGGTTCCCCACAGGATGACATGATCAGCAATCTCTAATACTGGCGATTACTCGACGGACTAAATTGGCCCGATAATCCGCCGCGTGACATATTTGGGGAAAACTACTCTGCCGGATAGCCGAGGACATCGTTACCATTGGCACTTTCGCCTGTTTATTATTCGGCAATTGACCAGTGTTCGACGATCTTTCCTGCAGTATCCATGTCAGCCCAAAATGATATGATGTTCTTTTACATGGACTAAAACTTTGGTATGACACATTTATGAAAATGTTATGCTAATGAAAATTAGAGATAGGTAAGGCTAAACAATATGACTTTCGACGCATCATATTATTGTGGAAACAAGGCATTTACTCTTAAGCAAAAAACAGCATCGATGCCGTCCGCTGGAGAGGTTCAAATTGATGTGGCTTATTGTGGATTATGCGGAACGGATATTCATATTTTTCATGGCCATATGGATAAGCGTACAGGTGACCATCGTATTATCGGGCATGAAATGTCAGGTGTTATAGCCCGCTTGGGGCCAGAAGTGGAAGAGTTTGAAGTGGGTCAAAATGTTGTCGTCCGTCCACTCATTCATTGCGGAAACTGCCCCACATGCCGTCGCGGATATGAGCACATCTGCCAGAATCTTAAGTTTATCGGAATTGATACGGATGGAGCCTTACAAGAAAAATGGAATGTTCCCGCCCATACAGTCCACATCATACCCGATGGCGTGTCCTTGAAACATGCAGCATTGGCCGAGCCATTGGCCGTGGCGTGCCATGACGTCCGCCGCGCTCGCGTGACCACTGGAGAAGATGTTTTAATTATCGGCGGGGGGCCGATTGGCATATTGATTGGAATGGTCGCCCGTAATTCCGGTGCTCATGTTGTCATCTCAGAGATTAACGAGGCGCGTATAGAGATTGCTAAAAAACTGGGATTTAAAACCATCAATCCAAAGGAAACCGATATCATCAGTGACCTTCGTGGTATTACAGAAACAAAAGGGATGGACGTTATTTTTGAAGTCTCCGGAGTGCAGGCCGGTATTGATTTAATGACTGAGGTGGCCGCGACCCGCGCTCGGATTTGTATGGTTGCTATCCACGCGACCAAGCCTGAAGTCGATCTATTTCAGTTTTTTTGGAAGGAACTAGAGATGTTGGGAGCACGTGTTTACGAAGCTGCCGACTATGAGATGGCATTAAACCTATTGGCCGATGACAAGATACCGGCAGACACAATAATCACTGACTTGAGAGGTCTGGAAGAGGTTGGAGATGCTCT